>JAAYGT010000155.1 GCA_012727555.1 Alcaligenaceae bacterium
AATTGCAGGACATCTTCGACCGACTGCTTGACACTGCGCCGCAAAAGCCTGTACTGACCGTCGAAAATCGTGAGCTGAAGGCGGTGGCGCTCGGTGGCAGTATTGTCTGGTTTGACTTTGCCACCTTGTGTGGCGGACCACGTTCACAAAACGACTATCTCGACCTGGCCAGTCGTTTCCAGACCATCATTTTGTCCGATGTGCCTCGCATGGCGGCGCGACAAGCGTCTGAGGCACGTCGTTTTACCTGGTTGATTGATGTGCTGTACGATCACAAGGTCAAACTGATCATGTCAGCCGACTGCGAACCCGAAGAGCTGTATGTTCAAGGTCCCATGGCCAACGAATTTCATCGTACCGTGTCACGCATACTGGAAATGCAGTCGCGTGAGTACCTGGAATCCGAGCGCCGCGAGACCGTTGCGCTTTAATCCTTGTTCAACTTTCAAACAGTTCCCATGCCTTCCACCATGACCACACGCGTGCTGACCGGTATTACAACGTCCGGAACACCCCATCTGGGCAATTATGCCGGTGCCATCCGGCCCTCGATCGAGGCCAGTCGTCGCCCTGACGTCGATGCATTCTATTTTCTGGCCGACTACCATGCTTTGATCAAGTGTGATGATCCGTTACGGGTTGCCCGTTCCCGGCTGGAAATTGCTGCCACTTGGCTGGCTGCCGGCCTTGATCCGCAGCGTGTCACGTTTTACCGTCAGTCCGACATTCCCGAGATTCCCGAATTGTGCTGGATGCTGACGTGTGTCACCCCTAAAGGCTTGATGAACAGGGCGCACGCCTACAAGGCGTCAGTTGACCAGAATGTTGCCCGCCAGGCCGAGCCCGATGATGGCATCACCATGGGCTTGTTTTCGTATCCGGTACTGATGGCAGCCGATATTCTGATGTTCAATGCGCACAAGGTGCCGGTTGGGCGTGACCAGATCCAGCACCTTGAAATGACGCGCGATATTGCCCAGCGTTTCAATCATTTGTACGGTCAGGGTACTGATTTCTTCGTTTTGCCTGATGTGCAGATCGATGACGAGGTTGCTACCTTGCCAGGCCTGGATGGCCGGAAAATGTCCAAGAGCTACGACAACACCATTCCTCTTTTCGAGGGTGGTGCCAAGGGCCTCAAGTCGGCCATCATGCGGATTGTCACGGATTCTCGCGCCCCGGGTGAACCCAAAGATGCTGAATCGTCTCACTTGTTCACGCTGTATCGGGCTTTTGCCACGTCAGACGAATCGTTGGCGTTTCGCAAGGAACTTGAAGACGGTCTGGGCTGGGGTGATGCCAAGCAACGTCTTTACGAGCGAATCGAGCGCGATCTGGCGCCGATGCGTGATCTTTATGCCGATCTCATGGCGCATCCTTCCCGCATCGAGGACATCCTCCAGGAAGGCGCACGCAAGGCGCGTGCTCAATCCGCACCATTAATCGCACGGTTGCGTGAAGCCGTCGGTTTTCGTGCGGTGGCCGGTGTTCAGGCGCAGCCATCAGGCAGCGTGGCCAAGTCGGGCAAGAAGCCGCGTTTTGTCAGTTTTCGCGACGATCAGGGGCAATTCCGTTTCCGATTGCTGGCAGGCAATGGTGATGAACTGCTTCTGTCCTCTGCGTTTGCCGAGCCCAAACAGGCCGGGGTGCTGATGAAGGCTTTGCCTGGCATGGATCTTTCAGTAGCCTTGGTATCTGACGGTGCCGGCGGGTATCAGGTGCGTGATGGCGATGCCGTGGTGGCGACCGTTGTGTGTTCCGATCCCGATGAGGTGCGTCAGACTTTGGCAGAACTGGCGGGTTGATTATTGCTGCGATTGTTGTTCTTGCGATGATCGTTGTTCATGCAACGGCTGTGGTTCTTGCAGCGACTGTTATTCTTGCGAAATTTTAGTTCTTGCAACGATTGTTGTTCTTGCAATCTTCGTTGTTCTTGCGACGGTTGTGGCGGCGTGGGTGCGCGGGGTGCGCGCATCGCACGGCCCCTTCGGGGCTTCCCGGTGCTGATGGGCTGGCCGGGGCGGGGCCAGAACTCGCGCGGTCGATCCGGTGGATCGACAAGCGCCGCGCTCAAACAGCTGGCCCCTTGAATCCCCGGCCAGCCCATCAGCACCGGCGTGCTCAAGCGCGCACCCCGCGCACCCACGCCGCCACAACCTCGTCCAAATGAATATGTCACGATGTTGGTTTCTTTTGCGATTAAAGCGCCGGGTTTTTTGCTTGATGTTTTGTATTTTCAGCCTGTAACTTAAGTTTTGAGTTGCCAGTTTGCTTGAGATTCTATAGTTTGGCGCAAACGGTATTTAGCGTGAAAGAATTGATTATCAAGGCGAACGAGTCCCTGACCAGTCAAGGTCATGTAGAGAC
>JAAYGT010000156.1 GCA_012727555.1 Alcaligenaceae bacterium
AGCTCTATAGTCATTTCAAAAAATTGCGTATGTCCAAACAGGACGTCAAGCAGGAACACAAGGAAAGCGAAGGTGATCCTCACGTTAAAGGGCGAATCCGTCAACAGCAGCGTGCCATGGCACGCAGACGCATGATGTCCCAGGTGCCAACGGCCGATGTCGTGGTCACCAACCCGACGCATTACGCGGTGGCCTTGCGCTACGAGGAAGGCAGGCCCGATGCGGCGCCGCATGTGGTGGCCAAGGGATCCGGTCTCATCGCCACGCGCATTCGCGAACTGGCCCAGGAAAACAACGTACCGGTTTTCAGTGCGCCGCCGCTGGCGCGGGCCCTGTACCACAACGTTGAACTCGAACAGGAAATTCCCGAGGCCCTCTATTCGGCGGTGGCTCAAGTGCTGGCCTGGGTCTTCCAGTTGCGGGCCTGGTCGGCAGGGCAGGGTATGCCTCCGATTGAGCCAACCGATATCCCGGTCCCTCATGAGCTCGACCCTGAAACCACCGGTGCACGTATCCACCCGTCGGCTCTGCAGCCGTCCTACCGGCACGCGCCTGCCACGAGGGCTGAATGAACGCTTTTCTTGCCCTGCTGAAACAGAACGGTTCTGCCAACGCACGTCTGCTGGCCGGTCCGATCCTGATCCTCATGGTTCTTGCCATGATGATCCTGCCGTTGCCGCCCTTCATTCTCGATCTGCTGTTCACCTTCAACATTGCGCTGTCGATCATGATTCTTCTGGTGGCCATGTTCACCAAGAAGCCGCTCGACTTCGCAGCCTTTCCCGCTGTTTTGCTGTTTTCCACCTTGCTGCGCCTGTCGCTCAACGTGGCCTCTACGCGCGTGGTGCTGCTCAACGGGCACGAAGGCCCTGATGCCGCCGGCCAGGTCATCGAAGCCTTCGGCCACTTTCTTGTCGGTGGCAACTTCGCGGTCGGTATCATCGTGTTCATCATTCTGGTGATCATCAACTTTGTGGTCATTACCAAAGGGGCCGGGCGTATTGCCGAAGTGGGCGCACGTTTCACCCTTGACGCCATGCCGGGCAAGCAAATGGCCATCGATGCCGACCTGAATGCGGGCCTGATCGGCGAAGACGAAGCGCGGCGTCGGCGCAACGAAGTGTCCCAGGAAGCCGAGTTTTATGGCTCCATGGATGGCGCCAGTAAATTTGTGCGCGGTGATGCAGTGGCCGGCCTCATGGTCATGGTCATCAACATCATTGGTGGTCTGATCGTGGGGGTGGGCCAGCACAACATGCCCTTCGGGGAAGCCGCCGAGGTCTATACCCTGCTTACCATCGGTGACGGCCTGGTGGCGCAAATTCCTGCACTGGTCATTTCAACGGCCGCCGGTGTGGTCGTATCGCGTGTGGCCACCGATCAAGACGTTGGCCAGCAAATGGTCAGCCAGTTGTTCGCCAATCCGAACGTCCTGTTCATTTCGGCCGGCATCATGGCGGCCATGGGGCTCATTCCCAATATGCCCCATGTGGCCTTTTTGCTGCTGGCCGCTGCCATGGCCGGCGGAGGCTGGCTCATTTACAAAAAACAGCAACAGGAAGCCGTCCAGAAAACAGAAGATCCTGTCAAGGAACAGCAGGCGGTGGCCGCTGCCGCTGCCGAAGCCACCTGGGACGATGTCTCTCTGGTTGACCCGCTGGGTCTTGAGGTCGGGTATCGGCTGATCTCGCTGGTTGACCATGCGCAGAATGGCGAGTTGCTGCACCGCATACGCAGTCTGCGCAAGAAGTTCGCCCAGGAAGTGGGCTTTTTGCCGCCGGTTGTGCATATTCGCGACAACCTCGAACTGAAGCCCAACGACTACCGCATTCTGCTTTTCGGTGTTGAGGTGGGGCGCGGTTCTGCACAACCCAACCAGTGGCTCGCCATTGATCCGGGCGGGGTGTCCATGAAGCTGCCCGGGCCTGTAACAACAGACCCCGCTTTCGGGTTGCCGGCTGTCTGGATCGATGTTTCCCTGCGTGAACAGGCACAGATTGCAGGCTACACCGTGGTCGATGCCGGTACGGTCATTGCCACGCACCTGAACCACCTGATGCATCGCCATGGCGCACGGCTGCTCGGTCGCCAGGAAGTGCAGCAACTGCTCGACTACATCGGTCGCGAAGCCCCCAAACTGGTCGAAGACTTCGTGCCCAAAACCATCAGCCTCACCTTGTTCCAGAAGCTGTTGCGTGGCTTGCTGGAAGAAGAAGTGCCGATTCGCGATCTGCGCAGTATTATCGATACGGTGTCTGAAAATGCCGCGCGCCTCGCCGCCATGAATCCGTCCGGCAGTGGTCCTGATTACACCGAGCTTCTGGCGCTTGTGCGTGTGGCGCTGGGGCGGGCCATTGTGCAGCAATGGTTCCCCGGCGACGGCGAACTGCGCGTCATTGGCCTGGATCCCCGATTGGAACGTGTGCTGACACAAGCCATGACCTCCACCGGCGCACTCGAGCCCGGCCTGGCAGAAAATCTTGTGGCCGATACCCAGCGTACCGTACAACATCAGGAAGACATGGGTGACCCCGCCGTGCTGGTGGTGCCGCCTTTGCTGCGTCCGTCCATGTCGCGTTTCCTCAGGCAGCATTTCCCGCAACTGGGCGTTTTGTCCAACGCGGAAATTCCTGACGAGCGCATTCTCAGAATTACTGCCGTCATTGGTGGGACCACATCGTGAACATAAGTCGTTTCTTTGGCAGCACCAACCGTGAAGCTCTGCGTCAGGTTCGTCTGGCGCTCGGGCCGGATGCCCTGATCGTTTCCAACCGCCGTGTCAATGGTGGCGTGGAAATTCTGGCCACCGATGCCACCTCCTTGCCTCCGGGTATGGCCGATGCCATTCCGCTTACCCAGGTGCCTGATCAGCCAGGCTATCCCCAGCCCGGACAACCGGGCCAACCCCCGCTGGAGCGGCCCTCTGCAACCGGATTTCAGCCCGGTTTCAATCCCTCAACCTTGCCATCCGGGGCAACGGGTGCGCCTGTACCGCCCCCTTCGCATCGCGTTTCACCGCAGGCAGCGTATGCGCAGGCGGCGGCTGCAGCCGCGTCTGCTTATCCTTCAGCGGGTTCAATGGCCGCCGGGAACCCCCTTGGCAATCCGCCCGGGTATTCCGGCACAGCCCAAGGGCTTTTTGCCGAGGCCGGTACGCAATCCGGCAATCCGCTCGAAGTCATGAGCGCCATTGGCGAATTGCGCGGCGCCCTTGAAAACCGCATCGATGAACTGATGTGGGGTAATCAGCTGCGTCGTGTGCCCCAGGCAGTCACCTTGTTCCAGACACTGCTCGGTTTCGGTTTCAGTACCGCCTTGCTGCGTGCCTTGCTCAAGCGCTTGCCGGAACACTTGTCACCCAAAGCGGCTTTTCAATGGGCGCGTTCCGAACTGATCAAGAATTTGCCGGTGCTCGACAGCGAAGCCTCGTTGTGGGTGCCCGGGCAGGTGATCGCCCTGGTCGGCCCCACCGGGGTAGGTAAAACCACCACCATCGCCAAACTGGCTGCCCGTTGCGTACGCCGTTCCGGTGCTGAAAGTCTGGTCATGATCACCACCGACACCTACCGTATCGGTGCCCATGAGCAGCTGAAAATTTACGGTCAAATGTTGCGCGTGCCCGTGCATGTAGTGCAGAACGCCCTGGAACTGCGCCAGGTGGTCGCCAGCGTGCGCCCTGATCAAACTATTCTGATCGACAACATTGGCATCAGCCAGCGCGATCGCTATGTTACTGAACAAGCGGCCATGCTGGCCGCTGCCGGGCGTGCCGTGTACCGTCTGCTGGTGCTGAATGCATCAAGTCATGGCGATACCCTCGATGAAGTGGCTCGCAACTATACGCGTGATGGCGGCACCCCCCTGAAAGGCTGCATCATTACCAAGATCGATGAAGCCAGCCGCCCGGGGGCGGTGCTGGATACCGTCATACGTTACAAACTGCCCATTCATTATGTCTCGAACGGGCAAAAGGTGCCGGAAAACCTGGTGTTTCCCAGCGCAGAAGACCTGATCGATTCCGCCATGGTTCAATCGGCCCAGAGCAAGGCACTGTTTGCCCCCAGCGAGGCCGACTTCGCGGCGCTGATGGCCATGTCGCAAAGCCCGGCTGAACAAAAAGCGGCCCAGTTCGATGTGCGCCGCCGCCAGTTGCTGCCCGGCCTGTTGTCCATGCTCAGCGACACCGATATCCGTTTGTCGTCCGATGACTTGCTCAAAGCCTCCGCTTTCGTTGATGAGCAAGTGGCGGTACGCCAATCCATGGGTTTGTGGCAGCACCTGACCGGCACCAATGCTGCGCTTTTGCCTACGCTCGATATCACCAGCATGATCCGTCAGTTGTTGAAGGCCGCCCAGACCGAGTTTGCCCAGTCCGGCAGCCGGGTCATGCTGGCCGTACACGATCAGGTCGGTATTCTTGGCGCTACCGGCGAAAAAGGCCGGTTGCGTGGCACCTTGCTGGCGTCCGATACCGGTGAGCCCTGGGTAACGCCCTTGCAGCAATGCGGTTTTTCCGATGGCTGGCTTTCGTCGTGTGGCGCAGCCTTTGAAACCACGCCCCCCATCAATGAACTGATTGCGCATCAGGTGCACTGGCTGCGCGGTCAATCGCTGCAGGCGCCTGTGGTGCATGTATTCGATGGCGGCACGCCCCAGTTGTGGCGTCAGTTGCATGTTCGGGGTGTGAACTGGCTGGTGCAGGTGCCCGGCAGCACGCGTGTGCACGTTGACGGCACGGCCACCTTCATTACACCGATCATCAAACAGATGGCGCACCACCCGCTGGTTGCGCTGCCGGTCACGCAGGCTTCGGATCAGTTGGGCGGCGAGCCCGCCCACAATGTCATTGTCTGGGCCGGGGAGTCAATGGTTGACCTGCAGGCGCGCCAGCAGCACGACTTGCCGATTCGTGTGGTGTCGGTGCGTGTGTTGAACCGAACCGATGGCACCGTGCTTAAAACGTTGTCAGGTATCACCAACATGACCGCCGAACAGGCCTCACTTGAAACCGTGGCTTCATGGTTGCTGGCTCGCAACGAACTGAAATCGGTCATGCGGCACGTGGCCAGGGCGTACGAATTGTTGTCGCAGGCGGCACCATCGGCTCACCGTCAGGCCCATGTACTGGCATCGGTACAGTGCGCACTGGCTGCCTGGGTACTTCAGCAGGGCCCGAATGTGGGGGTCGGGCGTCAGGTAGCCGAAGCGCTGGTGGGCAAACCCGGTTTACCGGCAACCTCGGTGGTTCCGGCACTGTTCAAGCTGTTTTCGCTGAAGGAAATGCTGGCCCAAGACTAGGGTTAGGGTGCGCGGGTTGTGCAGGGGGGGCGCAGACAGGAACAGCCGGCCGCGCCCAGGTTCTACCGGCCGTTAGCCCACCCGGATATCAATGGCCGGCCCTTTGGTGGGCGTGGCTTTGCCGTGTTCGTCGTAGATGGTTTCTTCGGCCATCAGGGCTTTGATCAGGTCTTGCGCCTGTTTGTTGTGGTTTTGCAGTGTGGCAATCAGGGCCCCGTTGGCCGTATTCAATTCACTTGCCCGTTTCACGGTGTCCATGAGTACGCTGACGATTTCTTCCAGTTCCGGATACAGGTCGAGCAGCTCGGTAAAACCGGCCTGGTCGGGTTGAAAACCCAGTTCAACCATGCAGTCGGCACGGGCCTGGCTGGCGGCTGCCAGTTGCTCGGCCAGGGTATTCTTGGCTTCTGTTGATTTCAGCAGCGGTTGAATGTCGCGTGTTTCAGAGAGCGCACGGGTTTCCTGCTCGAGCACCTTGATGAAACTGCGCACAAGGCGCAGTTCTTCTTCGAGGGTGTCTTGAATGATGAAACCTGAGCTCATGGGTAGGTGATGTTTCTTACTTCAGCAGTTCGCGGGCGCTGGACAAAAGGCCATCGGCAATGCGGCTGACATCGATTTTGAGTTCGCCCGATTCTATGGCGGCACGCAACTGTTCAACTTTCACCATGTTGATGTCGTTGTCGGTGCTTTCCAGACTGGACAAGTGGCGTGCGGCCGGACTAAGGTCAACAGCACCACGGGTTTGGCTGGAGCCCGAGTTCGACGCAGCGCGCGCTGCATCGGCGCGGGCCGGTGAAACGGGCTCGGCAGCAAATGCTTTCAGGGTGGCTGGCGTGATCTTCAAGGGAATTCTCCGGTTCATGTACCCGGTTGCGGGGTACTGATAACTATGTGCAGTTTAACGGACGCTGCAGTCAAAAGTTTAGGGGCCATGTTTGAGCATGCGCATGGACGGCGCCATGGGCTGGATGGTTTACATCGGTATGAGTACGGTGTTGGCATCGAGCACGACACCGGTAATCACCTGGCCGGACGAGGACCGTACCTGGATCTGTGCCCCCGGGCCGCCGGATTGCAAGGCTTGGCCTTCACCCGTGGCAACAAAACCGGGCCCGCGGGCTACGGTGCGCACGGCCTGGCCGCGCTGAATGGATTCGGGGTCGCGCAGCGCCGTGGACTTCACCGGGTTTCCTGCGGGAACGCGCTGGGTGACGATGTAGCCGATGATCTGGCCCGGGTCGGAAACCACGCCACCGGTCAGGCGCAGAATGTCGCCTTCGCGGGCCACAACGTCATTCAGGCTGACGACATCGCCCGGATTCAGTGTTTTATTGGCTACGTAGTAAAAACCATCGACAATCAGGTTGACCTGCACATAGGTTGTCCAGGATTGCGGCGCCAGGCAACGCACGCCCACACTCATGCGTGAACGCAGGCGTTTGCCGCCGGGCAAAAAAGGCTCAAGCGCATCGCAGGCAGGCTGGTTGGTAATACGTGGTGTATCGACCGTGACACGGGCAGCGCCAGGCAGGCTTTCTGCCTGCGTGAGCATGAAGCCTTCGACGATTTCAGCCACGATGTCGGCGCTTTGGGTTTCCGGTATTTGACCAACCTGCGCATGGCTGGTTGCGCACAAGGCAAGGGCAGGCAACAAACCCGAAAAGTAACGTAAAATGAAGCGGTAGAATCGCATGGTCTTCATTGTACAGGGGTTGAATGGCCCCCTTCACTCATAAGGGTACCCATGATCGATCGCATCAGCAACGATCTCAAGTTTTACCAGGAAGCGCTGGCACTTCGCCAGCAGCGTCAGGAAATCATCTCTGGCAATATTGCCAACGCCGACACGCCCAATTACAAGGCGCGCGATTTCAACTTCACCGATGCGCTCAAGCAGGCCATGGGCGAAACGAATACTCGCCGTTTGCCCGATGTTTCCTTGAATCTTACGTCGGCCCGCCACATTCCTGCCGCCGCGCATACGCGTGAACCCGTTGATCTACTGTACCGCCAGCCGGTTCAGCCCAGTCTCGATGGCAATACGGTCGATATGGATCTCGAACGTGTGCAGTTCGCCGACAACACCCAGCGTTATCAGGCCGACCTCACCATTATTTCGTCACGTATCAAGGGCATTATGTCGGCCATGCAGCAATAAGTTCCCGTTGTATGCGAAAAAAGCCGGAAAAGTCCGGCTTTTGTTGCGTGGGGTCAAAACCATGGGCCTATTGTTGTTGGAATTAGGCCAAAAGGGTTATGTAAATTGTTAGCATCGCGTAAAATGATGCCAGGCTTAAAGCAGATGTCTGCAAAAACCCACAAGCGGTTTACGGCATGTGCCCCAGGCAGTTTAGGGGTGTGCTTGAAAATTTTTTGCTTTTTGCTGTTTTAGTGCATTTTGGTGGGGTTCGCTGAAGCGTTTTTGCCGAAATTGCGTTGTGGGTGCTGCCTGCGCGGTTACCTGAAACAGATCAGTACGGCTTTCGGGCTGTTGCTGTCCATAACCAGGGTGTATCAGTCATGTCCATGACCATCTTTCAAATTGCGGGTTCGGCTCTCATGGCGCAATCGCAGCGCATGAACGTTGCCGCCAGCAATCTGGCCAATGCCGAAAGCGTGGTCGGCCCAGATGGCCAGCCCTACAAGGCCAGGCAGGTTGTTTTTCAAATGGATCCCGTTGTCAACCAGGCGGTTGGCGGGGTCCGTGTGGCCCAGGTGCTTGAAAGCACGGCGCCTGCGCGCATGCGCTACGACCCCAAGCATCCCCTGGCCAACGCCGAAGGGTATGTCACGCAGTCCAATGTCGATGTCGTTGCCGAAACCGTCAACATGATCTCGGCCTCACGTTCGTACCAGGCCAACGTTGAAGTCATCAACACGGCCAAAAGCCTGGCCACCCGAACGTTGTCCATGGGTCAGTAACCGAATGAATCGAATCCGCCCCTGGCCTGAATTACGGAGCTTCACATGAGCACAGTCACAAATTCCGCAGCAGCCACCGCAGCCACAAGCGCGGCCGTCTCGCAGGCGCAGTCGTCCACCAAATCATTGTTGGCCGATACCCAAGACCGTTTTCTTGAATTGCTGGTCACCCAGCTCAAGAATCAGGATCCCCTCGATCCCATGGATAACGCCGAAATGACCTCGCAAGTGGCCCAGTTGTCCACCGTCAACGGCATCAACCAGTTGAACAATACGCTGCTGGCCCTGGCTGGCCAGATGGACGTCTCCCAGTCCATGCAGGCTGCCACCCTTATTGGCAAGCAGGTGCTGGTGCCGGGCAGCAAAATCGCCCTGGGGGGTGAAGGCGACAGCCGCACCGCCACGCCCTTCGGTGTCGATATCATCTCGCCGTCAACCTCGGTCAAGGTCACTATTCTCGATGCCTCCGGTCAGGCTGTCAAAACCATGGATCTCGGCCCGCAATCGCCCGGTGTCATGGCCCTGCAATGGGACGGCAAGGGCGATGGCGGGGTTGATCTTGCCGATGGCGCCTACACCATCAAGGCCGAAGCCGTGGGTGCGAACCAGCAGCCCGTGGGCGTGAATGTGCTCATGTCCGGCAAGGTAGGCAGTGTGGTCACCACCAATGAAGGCCCCAAGCTCGATCTGGGCCTGGCGGGCAAGTTTTCCTTGCTTGATATCAAGCAGATCATGTCATAACCGGGTTCCAGCCAGCGGCGTGTTTGTCTGATCCCGCTGGTGTAATGAAAAGTATTCAGCGTACCGGAAGTGTCCGGCACTTGTTAAAAGTTTCAAGGGCCCTCAACAGGGTAAATAGGTAAATATCATGGGTTTCGGTCAGGCACTCAGCGGTCTCGCTTCTTCCGCCAGCAATCTCGATATCATCGGTAACAACATCGCCAACTCGGGTACCGTGGGTTTTAAAAGCAGTACAGGTACGTTTGCCGACATCTACGCCAACGCGGCAGTGGGTCTGGGTACCCAGCTTACCGGTGTGGTGCAGAACTTCAATACGGGTACGTTGGCCAATACGGGCAACCCGTACGATCTGGCCGTTGATGGTCCAACCGGTTTTTTCCGTGTTCAGGATCCTGCCGGAATTATCAAATACACCCGTAATGGCCAGTTTTTGCCCGATAGTGCTGGTTTTCTCACGAATGTTCAGGGCGATAGGCTCACCGCTTATGCGCTAGATGGCATAACTTTGGTGCCTGTACGTGTTCCTACGGGCAATATATCTCCTAGGGCTACTCAAGATCTTACTGGGGAAACTCCCGTTGTTTATGGTCTTACATCCCGGGTTAACCTGAATGCCAATGAGCCAGTTTCAGCTGCTTGGGCTCTTGACCTTGATGATGGCCCTGCATCAGGAAGTTTCAGCCATTCGTTGCCAGTCAATGTGTACGATTCCCAAGGCAATTCGCACCAGCTTTTGCAATATTTCAGTAAAACAGCTGATAACGCCTGGAAAGTATATTATGTTGGTACAGATACTGATGGTAAATACTTTGATGCGGGAGAAATGGAGCTTTCTTTTACTGCAGCTGGTTTGTTAAAACTAAGTGATCCCCCAGCTGATGCAGAGTATCTGGGCGAAGTCAAAATGTTGTCAGCACAGCTTGGAAACGGAGTTGATGATCTCTCTTTCAAGATTGATTACCGTGATTCGACTCAATTCGGTGGCTCGTTTAATTATAATTTCAGTCAAACAGGGTATCAAACGGGTGAGTTTGCCAGCATGTCCTTTGATCCTGATGGTGCCATCAAGGCAAACTACACCAACGGGCAAACGGCCACTATTGCGAATCTCGTCTTGGCTGACTTCACCAACGTTGCTGGACTAAAAGCTGTTGGTGGGAATTCCTGGGTTGAAACAACGGCATCAGGTCAGCCCGTTCTGGGTACCCCCAGTGCCAACGGCATGTCGGCCATCGCCAGTATGGTGGTCGAGGAATCCAACGTCGATCTCAGTAAAGAGTTGGTCAATCTGATCATCGCCCAACGTACCTATCAGGCCAACTCGCAAACCATTAAAACGCAAGATCAGATCCTTCAAAGCCTGATCAACCTGCGTTAAACGGTTTTCTGAATGGATCGCATTCTTTACACGGCGGCTGGTGGTGCGGCCCGGGTCATGGAGCAACAGAACGTTATCTCCAATAACCTGGCCAATATCAATACCGTTGGTTTTCGCCAGCAGTTGTCTGCCTACCGCCATGCCCCCTTTGTGGGGCAGGAACCCGCCTTGCCAACCCGAGTGGCCAGCGTAGCCAGTACACCCGGCAGCCACATGGGGCAGGGCGCCATGGCTGAAACCGGCCATTCCCTTGATGTCGCCATTCGTGGCGATGGCTGGTTCAGTGTGCAAACGCCGCAGGGCGAAGCCTATACCCGGGCGGGTGAATTTGCCGTTAACCAGAACGGCCAGTTGGTCGACATGATCGGCAATCCCGTGCTCGGCGAAGGTGGTGGTCCTATCGAAATTCCTGATCGTGGCACGGTTACTTTTGCCGATGACGGTCAGATAACAGCACTGGGTGCAGGCGACAACCCAAACGATATCCAGTTGCTGGGCCGACTCAAGCTTGTAAACCCGCCGGCCGATCAGCTTGAGCGGGGTGAAAATGGCCTGTTTCGTTTGGCAGGTGGCGGCGTGGCGCCCGCCAATGAAACCATCAAAATCGCCCCCGGTTTTCTTGAAATGAGTAACGTCAACCCGGCGGAAGCCATGGTAGGCATGATCGCAAGTGCACGGCGGTTCGAGTTGCAAATGAAGGTCATTCAAGATGCCAGCACCAATGCCGAGCGTGCCAACAGCATTTTGTCCAGCCAATAAGCCAGTAATATCCCGGATGGTTGATTTCGAAGAGTCATCCGCCGAGCTGAATTAGAAACATATAATCGGGCGCAATGGCAGTTTGCTGCTATGCGTTCAATCTGAAACAAGGAAGAAGGTCGCATGATTAGTTCTCTGTGGGTTTCGAAGACCGGCCTGGAAGCACAACAAACCAATATGGATGTGATCTCCAACAACCTGGCCAACGTGAACACGGTGGGTTTTAAGCGTGGCCGTGCCGTGTTTCAAGACCTTATGTACCAGGTGTACCGTCAGCCGGGGGCTCAGGTGGGTGCCGGTAACCAGTTGCCTTCAGGCTTGTTGCTGGGTACGGGCGTGCGCACGGCAGCTACAGAACGCATCCATTCGCAGGGCGATGTCATTGCCACCGGCAACAGTATGGATATCGCCATTGAGGGGCGTGGTTTCCTTCAGGTGGAAATGCCTGATGGTAACTTCGCCTACACGCGCGATGGCAGCCTGCAAGTTGACCAGAACGGTCAGTTGGTTACAGCGGGTGGCTACCCTGTTCAGCCTCCCATCAACATTCCCGACAACGCGCTCACGCTCACTATTTCCCGTGACGGCACCGTTTCAGTCACCCAGCCTGGTGCTGTGGGCCAGAGCGTTGAAATTGGCCAGTTGCAACTGACCACGTTCGTAAACCCCACAGGTCTGCAAAGCCTGGGTGAAAACCTGTACGCTGAAACCGATGCCTCGGGTCCGCCTGCCTTTGCCCAACCCGGCCTTGATGGTGCAGGTCTTATTCTGCAGGAATTCGTCGAGGCAGCGAACGTGAATGTGGCCGAAGAGCTCGTGCAGATGATCACCACGCAGCGTGCTTACGAAATGAACAGCAAGGCCATACAAACCTCGGATCAAATGCTGGCACGTCTGGCCCAGATCTGAGTTCAGGTTTTCACATTCATGTTTTTTTTCGCTGCGCGTATGTTGAAACGATTGTTTCAATCGGTTTTGTTGGTGGGGCTGGTTCTTGTGTCGGGGTGTGCGCTTGTTCCGCCCGAACCGATCGTGACCGGCCCCCTTACTGCGCCACCGCCGGCACCTGTACCGATTGCAGCCGAAGTGACGGGTTCCATTTATCAGCCCACAGCCTATGGCAACTACCCGTTGTTTGAAGATCGCAGGCCGCGTAATGTGGGCGATATCGTCACCATTGTCATTCAGGAACGCACCAACGCGGCCAAGAACGTTTCAACCACAACAGAACGCAGCGGTAATTCCAATCTGGGTATAACCACCTTGCCCACCATGTTGCCTTCGAACTGGGTTAACCAGGGGTTCGACATGAGCGGTAGCAACGAAGCGGAAGGCAAGGGTTCCACACGTGCCGACAACACGTTTACAGGAACGCTTACAACAACGGTGGTGGGTGTGCTGCCCAATGGTAATTTGCAGATCGCCGGCGACAAGCAAATGGCCATCAACCGGGGCAGCGAGCATTTGCGTTTTTCCGGGGTGGTTGATCCCCGTTCCATTACGGGTAATGGAACGGTTCTGTCCACCCAGGTGGCCGATGCCCGTATCGAATTTCGCAGCAAAGGGGTTATGGACGAAGTGCAAACCATGGGTTGGTTGCAGCGTTTCTTCCTGACCATCTCACCCTTCTAATCCTTCATCGGGCCGGTTTGTCTGGCCTGGTGTGGTCGCTTTTCTTCAGGTTGCCTTTATGCGTGCCCGTATCAACCCTTCCCGTTTCTTATTTGGCAAAACACGTGTGCAGCGTATGGTGGCCGCCTTGCTGCTTGGTGCGGCACTGTGCGGGCCTGGCCTGGCCACTGCTGCTGATCGCATCAAGGATCTGGTATCCATTCAGGGCGTCCGGGAAAACCAGCTGGTGGGCTATGGTTTGGTGGTCGGCCTGGATGGCAGTGGTGACCAGGTTCGACAGACCCCTTTTACCCAGCAAAGTCTGACCAACATGTTGTCTCAACTGGGTATTACCGTGCCGCAGGGTACCAACATGCAGGTCAAGAACGTGGCCGCGGTCATGGTAACGGCCCGTTTGCCGGCCTTTGCCCGGCCAGGCCAAAGTGTGGATGTTGTTGTGTCGTCCATGGGTAATGCCAAAAGTCTGCGTGGCGGTACGCTGTTGATGACACCCCTGAAAGGGGCCAACGGGCAGGTTTATGCCATTGCACAGGGCAATATCCTGATCGGTGGTGCAGGTGCCCAGGCCGGTGGGTCCAGTGTGCAGGTGAACACCCTGAATGGTGGCATTATCACCAACGGTGCCATTATCGAACGTGGCGTTCCTACCGTGTTTGTTCGCGATGGCCTGATCAACCTGGAAATGAGTACCACGGATTTCGGTGCGACCCAGGCCGTGGTTGCTGCCATTAATAAACGGTTCGGTCAGAATGCTGCCCAGGCTCTTGACGGCCGCCTGATTCAAGTGCGTGGTCCTGTCGATCCTGCCCAGCAATCGAATTTCCTTTCCCAGCTTGAAAACCTGCCTGTGCGCCTGCCGCCGGCGCGGGCGCGTGTGGTGATCAATGCACGTACGGGAACGGTGGTCATGAATCGTACGGTCACCATCGACGAAGCGGCCATTGCCTTCGGTAACTTGTCAGTCACCATTGATCGTCAGGAAAACGTTGTGCAGCCTACCGCGCCTTTGGCGGGTGGTGAAACCGTAGTTACTGAAAATACCAACATTGAAGTGCGCGCCCAGGATGGCAGTTTGCAACGGGTACGTACCAGTGCAAATCTGGCCGATGTTGTCAAAGCCCTGAATGCACTGGGTGCCACACCGCAAGATTTACTCAGCATCTTGCAGAACTTGAAGAGCGCCGGGGCCTTGCGTGCCGATCTGGAAATCATTTGATCGATTGTTTCCAGTTTGAGAGCGTGTTGTATTCTTTGTTCTTGCTGCTGCATGACCACATCAGTCAGTCAATCCTGACCGCCTGAGCGTCAATAACTGTATTTCCGGGAAACGCATGTCTGTCATTCCGTCAACGCCGTCCACTGCCGCCGTGGCTTCGCGTGCAGAAAACAGTCTTGATTTCAAAGGCCTGGCCTCGCTCAAGCGCGCTGTACAGGCCGGTGAAAATACAGCCATCAGCGAATATCGCAAGGTGGCTGAACAGTTCGAAGCCTTGTTCATTCAGCAAATGCTGAAGCAGTCGCGTGAATCCGCATCGCCCACCATTTTCGATAGCCAGCAAACGCGTTTGGCCCAAAGCCTGCGTGACGAGCAAATGGCCACTCAGTTGGCCAGTCCGGGCTTGGGCCTGGCGCAAATGATTCTTGACCAAATTACAGGTCAACGTGATCGCCTTGCTGCTGCCAGTGCCAACCGCGACACAGGTACGCCCCTTGCGGGCCAGGCCGATGCATCAACGGCTCAGGCAGTGGGGCAGTCGGCAACCGATCTCCGGCACTCCAGGGTTGCCGGTTTGCGTTCTGCCTTGGGCGAAACGCAGGGCGGTACATTCCAGCGCGATGCCATTGGCAACCTCATTGCCATGCTGACGCGCACCAACGGCGCTCTGGCAGAGCGCGTTCAGTCGGCCATTCGCGGAGCACCGGAACACATTCGTGGCTTTGTGAATGAAATGCGTGATGCCGCCCGTCTGGCTTCTGCACAAAGCGGCGTGCCGGAAAAACTGATACTCAGCCAGGCGGCACTGGAATCCGGTTGGGGGCAGCGTGAAATTCGTGCCCAGGATGGCACCAACAGCTACAACCTGTTCGGAATCAAGGCAACGCCGGGCTGGAAGGGTAAGGTAGTGCACATTACCACCACGGAATACATCGATGGCGAGCCGCGCAAACTGACCCAGCCTTTTCGTGCCTACAATTCCTATGCGGAAGCATTCACCGATTATGCCCGGCTTTTGAGCAGCACAGAGCGTTACAATGATGTCGTCAAGGCGCCCAGTGCCGAAGAGGCTGCTCGCCGGGTACAGGCGGCTGGTTATGCCACAGATCCCGCTTATGCTGAAAAGCTGATCAATATTATGGGTTACTTTGAAACCACGGGGGGCAGGGCGCTGCGCAATCTGGTTGATGCGCGAACTGCGCAGTATGCTGATACCGGTCTGGCGAACAAAAAGCCCTGAATTTACTGAAACGCGGTGAATCTTTGGGAGCGCTTGTTGTCCATAATAGCGTATCAGTCTGTAAGTCGGGTTGTTTGTGAGTGTCATTAAGGGTTTGTCAGGTGCCGTAGATTGTCATTGATCCGGTGGCAGCAGTGTGTTCTCACGGCTCACACAGGCTGCAATGGGTTGATCCATCGCACACGTGTCTAAACTTTTACAACAATCGGCCGTTAATATTTACGATAATGAATCAGTGCGGGCAGCCCTGTTGCTGCCGGCCATTTAGCGGGAATCATCATGAGCTTAACCAATCTTGCGCTCTCGGGCCTGAACGCCGCACAGAACCGTCTTCAAACCACCGGCCACAACATCAGCAATGCGGCCACCGATGGTTTCAACCGTCAGTCTGTTTTTGTTGAAACGGCAGGGTCACAGGCAACATCAGCGGGTTACATCGGTCGTGGTGCGCAAGCTGTCACTGTTTATCGTGCTTACGATCACTTTATCAGCAAGCAACTGGTACAAGCTGAAACTCGTTTGTCGGCCGCAAAAACGTATCAGTCGGAAGTAACTCAGGTAAACAACCTGTTTGCCGATCGCACAACGGGCATTTCTCCGGCATTGCAGAAGTTCTTTGAGGGTGTCAATGCAGTTGCCTCTGCACCTGGCGATGCCGCCGCGCGCCAGGAAATGCTAGGGCGTGCCAACAGTCTGGTTACCCAGGTGAAAGATACTCAAGCCTTTCTCGATAACCAGCGCGCCAACGTCAACACACAAGTTACCACCATGGTCAGCCAGATCAATAGCATGGTTGAACGGGTTCAAGACCTTAATCAGCAGGTGGTGTTTGCCAAGGCCTCGGCTTCTGGCCACCCTCCCAACGATCTTCTCGATCAACGCGATCAACTGGTTCGCGAGCTGAGCAGTATGGTCGGTGTCACGGTTATCGAGCAAGACGACGTGGTCAACCTTACCATCGGTAATGGTGAAACCATACTCGGTGGAGGCAAAGTATTTCCGCTGGTGGCCAAGGGGTCCTCTGAAGATGCGTCGCGTATTGTCGTGGCCGTCAATACAATGGGGAATGCCAAAACGGCACGCGAATTGCCTGAATCCAGCATACAGGGCGGCAGCTTGGGTGGGCTCATCCAGTATCGTTCGGAAATTCTCGATTCCGTTCAAAACGACCTTGGTCGCATGGCGGTGGGCTTGTCTGAAACCTTCAATGCCTTGCACCGCCAGGGGGCTGATCTTACTGATGTCAAAGGCAGTTCGAATCCGTCCGGCACCGATTTCTTTTCGGTGTCAATTGGCAAGGCTGTGCCTGTTTCAGGTAATACGGCTACCGGATCACCAAGTGTGGTGATTGACGATGTTGGTGGCCTGGCAGGCAAAGACTATCGAATTACGTTTGATGGTGCAAATTACTCTATAACTCCCGTTCCTGCTGCCAGTGCTGCCGATACCTTTGGTCCGATTGATCCTGTCGCTACTCCGAAAATCACATTTCAAGGCCTTGAATTTGACTTTTCGTCCGTTACGGCCCCCGCTGCCAATGATTCCTGGATCCTTCAGCCCACACGCGCCTCGGCCAGCCAACTGGCTGTTGTGGTGCAAGAATCCGATAAAATAGCGGTTGCCATGCCGGGCACAGGCAGTGCCAATGGTGATATTGGTTTGAAACTGGCTCAGTTGCAAACAAATAAAGTGCTTGGTAACGGCTCCATGAGCCTGAATGAAGCCTTTTCGCAAATCGTGAACAAGGTTGGCGTTCAAACTCAGCAAAACTCCACCACGGTTATTGCCCAAACAACACTGGTTCAGCAGAACTATGCGGCTCAACAGGGTATTTCAGGTGTGAACCTGAATGAAGAATACGTGAACCTTGACCGCTTCCAGGAGCAGTTTCGAGCGTCATCACGTCTCATTGATGTCAGTTCCAAGCTCTTCGATGTGCTCATGAGCCTGCGGCCATAAAGGAAAAACATCATGCGAGTCAGTTCTACCCTTTTCTTTCGTACCGGTCTCGATTCCATCAACGCCCAGCAGTCCGATCTTCTGCATCTTTACAAGCAGATTGGTACGGGCAAGCGTTTGTTAACGCCATCCGATGATCCGCTGGCGTCTGCGCAAACCATCAACCTGTCGCAGTCCCAGTCGCTCAATGAGCGTTTTTCGGAAAACCGTCAGGTGGCCATGCGCAGCCTTGGAACTGCCGAGAGCACGCTGGGTGATGCAACGCTGCTGATGCAAGATATCAAAACCCGTCTCGTTGAAGCGTCCAACGGAACGCTCTCCGATGCAGACCGTTCAACGCTTGCAACCGTGCTTCAAGGGGCACGCGATTCTCTGCTGGGCATGGCGAATGCCAGGGATGGTGCGGGTCAGTACGTTTTTTCGGGCTCCAAAGGTGATATCGAACCTTTCCAGCAAATCAATGGCAACGTGGTCTACAAAGGCGATCAGGTTCAACGCCTGATCCAGGCTGATCAAACACGTCAAATTGCCGGCAGTGATGTCGGGCTTGACGTTTTTGCCCGTGCCACGCCTGGCAGTTCTGCCTACCTTACGCGTATGGAGCCTGTGGCGGGTGTGTTGCCTCAGGGTACCGGGCAAATGGGTGGGCCGCAGGTACAAGATGTTGGCCACTCTGACTACGGCAAAGCGTTGTCGGTGGCCTTTAAAGACGACGCGGGGGTTATAAAGTACACCGTCAGTGTCAAGGATCCTGCAACCGGATCTTCGGTGTCCATGCCTGATGAGCGTGTCTACGATCCCGCCAATCCTGTACTTGATCTTTCCACAACGAACGCTAATTCATCCCCTGCGGGTGCCCAGCAGGCAATGGTCAAGGTTAGCTTTGAAGGCATTCCCGCCAACGGCGACACCTTTGTTATTGAACCGGCATCCAGTCCCGGGTATGTCAGTTCTGTGCAAGCCGCGCCCGGTAGCACGCTCAATGTCAGTTCATCGCGTATTACTGATTTTGCAGTTGCCAAACCAGGTTATACCTACGATCTCGAATTCACCTCAGATACAAAGTTCAATGTCATCGTGCGTGATGCCAGTGGTGATGAAGATACTTCACAGTCAATGACGGGTCTTGATTTCATACCGGGGCGTGAAAATACAATTGACCTGCCTTATGGCATGCAGGTCAAACTCACCGGCACGCCGAAAGGTCCGGTTACTGGTCCCCCTCTTGTACCTGGCGACAAGGTTTCCATCGTTCCGAACGAAACGCCTACCGATCTGAATATTTTCGATGCGCTCGATAATGTCATCGCTGCCCTTAAAGGCGACGTTATGACTGATCCCTCCCAGGCTGCCCAGTTTCGTTCTGCCATTGCCACAGCCATGCAGCGCACCGATGTCGTTTACGACAACATTCTTACCGTGCGTTCGTCGGTAGGTACCCGTTTGAACGAGCTCGAGTCCCTTGACGCCAACGGGGCGCAACGTGGTTTGGGTTACGCTGCCGAAATGACACGTCTGGAAGACCTCGATTACTATACAGCCACCACGCAATTACAATTGCGTTCATCGGCCCTTGAAGCCGCTTCGCTGGCGTTCCGTCGTATTCAGTCGCTCAGCCTGTTCAACCAGGGCCAGGGCTAATGTTTTTTTGCCTCCCCACGTTGTCTGTGGTTTTGTGTAATGCACGGGGTTAGCTCCAGTCAGTTCTGGCATACAATCGCATGGTTACACAAATCATGGCTGTGTGTCCTGAAGGCCATTCTTGCGTGCCCGGCATAGTGCAATGCCGGGTCTGTTGTTTCTAACCGGAGTCTTTTCAATTGCAGCTCAGAACCAGTCTTTACAGTATTGTTCTCGGTTTGTTCCTGCTCGTGCTTCTGGCCGTTGGCCTGGGCTGGTATGGTCAGGCTCAGGTAGAAACGGCATTGGCGTCGTCTGGCGCCGGTGCGGCGGCTGCACAGGCAGTCAGCAGCCAGTTGTCGGGGTATGTGTACCTGTTCATTGCCATTCTGGTTGTGGGCGTTGTGCTGGCACTGTGGGGGCTGGTTTTTGTAAATCGTCAGGTCGTTCAACCCCTGCAAGAAGCGGTTGAACACTTCGAGCACCTTGCGTCCGGTGATCTCTCCGAGCGCATCGATTTCGAATCATCCAATGAAGTAGGGGCGCTGTACGACGCCTTGCGCCACTTGCAGGAAAACGTTTCGCGCATGGTGCTTACCGTGCGTTCCGGCATGCAGGAAATAGCCCAGGGTTCCGACCGCATTTTTCAGGGCAACACCGATCTCAGCAGTCGTACCGAACAACAGGCAGCGGCCTTGCAGCAAACCGCCTCAAGTCTCGAACAGCTGTCAAGCACCGTCAAGCAAAACGCCGACAACGCCCAGCAGGCCAATCAAATGGCCACCACCGCCTCCGACGTCGCTCAACGCGGCGGTCAGGCGGTCGGTGAAGTGGTTTCCACCATGCAGGGTATTTCCGCCAGTTCCAGCAAAATTTCCGACATTGTCGGTGTCATTGACAGCATTGCCTTCCAGACCAACATTCTGGCCCTGAATGCCGCTGTTGAAGCAGCACGCGCCGGTGAACAAGGCAAAGGCTTTGCGGTTGTGGCTTCTGAAGTACGCGCGCTGGCCCAGCGCAGTGCCAGTGCCGCCAAAGAAATCAAAGATCTCATCGAAGATTCCGTCAAGAAGGTTGCCGAAGGCTCGAATCAGGTGGAACGTGCCGGGTCCACTATGCACGACATCGTCGAATCGGTTGCCAAGGTCACCGACATCATGGGTGAAATTTCTGCCGCTACCCGCGAACAAGCGGCCGGTATTGACCAGATCAACCGTGCGGTCAGCCAAATGGATCTCGTCACCCAGCAGAACGCTGCATTGGTCGAGCAATCAGCCGATTCAGCCTCATCGCTGCGCGACCGCGCCGGCCACGTGGCTGAAATTGTAGCCTCGTTCAAGGTCTCGAACCGTCAGGTCATCGATCTCCCTGAGCATGCCGGCAATGCTTCGCAGTCGGCCAGGTCGCTTGCGTCCAACCCTGGCGCGCACACAGGCGCAGCTGCCCTGACCAGTTCAGCACGTTCTGAAGGCCATCATGGCGGCGCTTCGGTTACCCCGGTGTCGCACAAAGCGGCGTCTCGTGTGGCATCGTCTGCCAAGGCATCCTCGCAGCTCAAGGCTGCGCCTCCGGCAGCCGCCACAAGCCATTCCAGAACAGGCGCTGTTGCGCCGGCGCATAAGGTGCTCACAGCCGGTGGTCACTCAAAACCGGCCACGGCTGCTGCGCCCGTGTCATCATCGGGTTCTGCGTCTTCTACGCGGTCATCTTCGGCTGCTGCCAGGCCCGTCGTCCCGGCAGCAGCCAGACCTGCAGCATCGGCAAGCGCAGCAAAGGCAAAAGCTGCACCAGCGAATCCTGTGGCGCCGCCTTCGGGCAACGAGCCTTTACTACGGCCTGATCTCAGTGCCTCGGGTGCCCGTTCAAAGCGTTCCAGCGCTGCCGACGACGACTGGGAAGAGTTCTGATGGCCTTTGCTCGCCTGGGCAGAAGCACGGTGGCCTGCATGTTGGCTGCCGTGCTTTCGGCATGTGCTTCATCGGGTAATAATTTCAGTTCGTCAGGTGTTTCACAGCTTGTTGCAAGTGAAACAACATTCGACCAGGCTAAGAATCTTTTGCACGGTGACCCGGTTATTGTGTATCCTCAGTCCGATGGTACTTCCATGGCACGATGGGCTTACAAAACCACCGTGTCCACCGATGCCATTTATTTCAATCGCGAACTATGGCTTTTGTTTGGCCCTGATGGTCGTTTCATGCGTGTTTTGAAAAGCGAAAACGTGCCACTCAGCAAGCCGGGGGAAGATGCGGTGTCCGGTAGCACAGGAGACATGCACTGACACCGCTATAGTTTTTATTTATTTAAATTGTTTCTTAAAGTAACATATATATTTGAATATGTCAGCCTCAACTTCAGCCACGGCAGCTTCGACAAAACCCAATAAAAAACGTACGAAGCTCAAAATCAAAAAACCCGCCTTTCGTTTCCGTGATGCGCGCATCAGCACCTTGCTGATGCTGGTGCTTGCCGTGTTCATGGTGCTCATTGTGGCCGTGGGTGGCCTGGGTGCCTGGTTTCTGAACACCAACCTGGGTCAGTTCAGTCAGTTGAAGCAGCAGGGCCAAACAGCACAGTTGGTTATACAAATGGGTTCCACCATGCGTGCGGCGCGTGTTTCGTTCATGGTTGCCGCGCGGCATCAGCAGGAATTCGAGCAGTCGAAGAACCCGCAGTCGCGCACCGAAGCTGACAAAATGATCACAGCCGGTAAAGAGCAACTGCAGCGTGTTCAAGGCATGTACAACGAATTCCGCAAGGCCCCGACAGAAGATTCACAGGAACGGCGCCTGGCCACGCAGGTCATCAGTTCCTTCCGCCCGTACATGGATGACGGTATTGAACCCATGGTGCAGGCACTTGAAAGCAACGATTACGCCACGTTTTACTATGTGAACACGGAATTCGGTCTTACGCGTGCCGTCACGTTTGAAACCGCAATCCGCAATTTTGTCGATTATTCCGCCAAAATCGAAGATCAGGTGTACCAGAACGCGCAGGCCGATTTCAAACTGGCATTGTGGGTGATCGGCGCGGCCCTTGGCTTGGGTATCGTACTGATGGTGGTCATACGCATGGTGTTCGGCCGCATGGTCATCAAGCCCCTGCGTGTGGCGGGAACGCATTTTGATCGCATTGCAGCCGGTGATCTCACCCAGCGCATCGATGTCACGTCGCGCAATGAAATCGGCATGCTCTACGAAGCCATGCGTCGTATGCAGGTAAGCCTGACACGCACGGTATCGGTGGTACGCGACGGCGTTGACCAGATCATGCACGGCTCGCGTGAAATTTTTGCCGGTAACACGGATCTCAGCAGCCGTACCGAGCAGCAGGCGGCTTCGTTGCAGCAAACGGCCGCCAGCATGGAAGAACTGGCCAGTACGGTGCGCCAGAACACCGACAACGCCATTCAGGCCGATTCCCTGGCCAAAAATGCCTCGAACATTGCCCAGCGCGGTGGTCAGGCTGTTTCCAGTGTCGTCACCACCATGGACGAAATCTCCACCAGTTCCGGAAAAATGTCTGAAATTGTCAGCGTAATCGATGGTATCGCTTTCCAGACCAATATTCTGGCCTTGAACGCGGCTGTTGAAGCGGCCCGGGCAGGCGAACAAGGCAAAGGGTTTGCCGTGGTGGCCGGCGAGGTGCGTTCGCTGGCCCAGCGCAGTGCCCAGGCGGCCAAAGAAATCAAAGGCTTGATCGACGATTCACTGGTCAAGGTGCAGGCCGGTGCGCGTCAGGCCGACGAAGCCGGGCGCATCATGGACGAAGTGGTCGGCTCCGTTCAGGGCGTCACCACCATCATGGCCGAAATTTCATCGGCATCGCACGAGCAGTCCGATGGCATCAATCAGGTGAATCTGGCGGTTACTGAAATGGATTCCGTTGTTCAGCAGAACGCAGCCCTGGTCGAGGAAGCCGCAACGGCAGCCGGTTCCCTGCAGGACCAGGCCGAGCGCTTGTCGGAAGCGGTGGCCGTCTTCAAAATCAACGAGCAGGAAGTGATCGATATGCCCCAAGGGTCTGCGGCACTGCACGACACCCGTTCCTACGGGGCTTTGGGCTCGGTCTGAACACGCGCCAAGCGCCCCCGCTTCAGCGCTTTGTGTAGCTGGCTGCCCAGTAGGGCTGATGTACCTGCAACTGGCGAGTCAGGTATTCGATCAGGGTACGGGTGGCCAATGTTGGAAAACGGTTTGGGGCGGTGAGCAAATAAACGCCGTTACCCACACCTTCAGGAATGTAGTCGGGTAAAACTTCGCGCAGTCGGCCGTCTTCAAGAGGCTGCCACACGGCATAGCGTGGCAGCAGCGCGATACCCAGATCCGCAAGGGTGGCTTGCAGCAGGTAGGGGTAGTCACCCGATTGCAAGCGCGGGCTCACCCGCACCAGCAGCGGGGTTCCCCGGAAATCAAGTTTCAGGTCGAAGCGGCGTCCCAGCGAGGCCGGGGTGATCAACGTATGGTTTTGCAGGTCGTTCACATGACGTACGTTGGGGTGCTGGTTCAGGTAGGCCGGCGTGGCGCACAGGCACCAGACAATATCCGCAATCTTTCGGGCTACGTGGTCTTCGGGCGGTGACGAGGTAATTTTCAGTGCGACATCCACTTCGGCATTGACCAGATCGCCAATGTAATCGTTGATCAGCACCCGCAGAGCCACATCGGGGTAGTCGCGTGCAAACTCCAGCAAAACCCGTGTCAGGTAAAAATGCCCTATGCCTGTGGGCAGGCGAATACGAACATCGCCCCGCACGGTCTGGCCCAGACTGTCGATGGCCGCCTGGGCGGCTTCCAGTTCTTCGATCATGCGTAAACCATGGGCGTAAAGCAGTTGTCCGGCTTCCGTTACTTCCGTGTGTCGGGTTGTGCGTCGCAGCAACTGTGCCCCTACGGCAACCTCGAGGGCCTTGAGCTGGCGTGACGCATTGGAACGTGTCATGTTCAGGCGCCGGGCGGCTTCGCTGAGCGTGCGGGTCTGGACCACCGTAATGAAAAGACGGACAAGATTCAGATCGGGTTGGGCGTTCATGGCGTTCTGTTCAGGTTGATTGTCAATTTTAAATCAACAGTGTTGGTAATTTTATGGTTATTGTCTACTAATAGTGCCAGTGATAGCATCTTGAACAGATCAAAAACGGAGATCACCTTCGATGCAACGCGATTTACCTTTAACCGGCCTGCAAGTGCTCGACATCAGCCAGGGTATTGCCGGCCCGTATTGTGCCCAGATGTTATGGCAGCAAGGCGCCCGGGTCATCAAGATTGAACCGCCTGAAGGCGACTGGGGGCGTTACGTGGGTGTCGTTCGCGAACAGCATAGCGCCTTGTCGGTCAGTTACAACGCGGGTAAAGAAGGTTTGTGCCTTGATGCCAAAGCGGCGGAAGGTCAGAAGGTCTTGCATCGTCTGGCGACCCAATCGGCTATCTTTATCCAGAATTTTCGGCCCGGTGTGGCAGAGCGCCTGGGGGTAGGGTACGAAACCCTGCGCGCGTTGCGTCCCGACATCATTTACGTGTCGATCAGTGGCTATGGCACCGAGGGGCCCAGCGCCAAGGCGCCGGCGTCCGATTCCGTCATGCAGGCCGACAGCGGCCTGATGTTCGCCAATCAGGACACCAACGGCACTCCGCGGCGTATTGGTTTGTTGCTGGCTGATATCGCCACCGCCTTGTATGCGGCCCAGCAAGTGTCCACGGCCCTGTATCATCAGGCCCGAACCGGGCAGGGTACGCACCTTGAACTCAGTTTGTTCGAAGCGTGTGCGGCCTTGCAAATCAACGATATTGCAGGTTTTGATATCAATGGCTACCGACAGGGTGGTGCGGTGAGCGCCCCCAACGGGGTATTTCAGACAGCGAATGGCCCCTTATCGGTGCTGGCACTGAATGACGACCAGTTCGCCCGCCTGTGCCGCGCGCTTGAGCGCCCCGACTGGCTGGCGGACCCGCGTTTTGAAACCAATGCACAACGCATGCAGGCAAAAGAGATCCTGCATGCGGAACTGGCCGAGCAGTTGCTGCGTGAACCACGTGAAGTCTGGACTGAGCGTTTCCGGCAGCACGATGTGCTGCATGCCCCGGTGCGCGACTACGCCGATCTGCGTGCGCACCCGCAGGCGCAGCATCTTGGGTTGTTCCAGACGCTTGAGCAGCCAGGCGTGGGGGCACTGAACTTGCCCGGCTTGCCGGGCAAGTGGGGCAAGCGCGCACTGCAGCCGGCGCCTGCCATTGGCGAGCATTCCTGTGCCGTACTGAAACATGCCGGTTTCTCGGCAGATGAAATTACCCGGTTACTTGGGCAGGGCGTTGTTCAACAAGCGGCACACAGTGGCATGGCCGTGCTTGCTGCGCCGTGACGCCAGCCCACCCAATGGCTGGTCGGTCTTGTGCCCTGCGTGCGGCCCGGGCCAGTCGCACACTCAACATCATTTTGAAAAAGTAACGGAGGAATGCCATGAGAGCCTTGCAGTGCGAACAGTATGGCCCCCCTGAAAACGTCCGGGTGGTCAACTGCAGCGAACCCGGTGATCCGGGCCCCGGCAATGTGATCATCCGCGTTCGGTATGCCAGCGTCAGCCACGCCGTGGGGCTGATGGTCGCAGGCCGCTATCAGACACGTCCCTCGCTACCTTTTGTGCCGGGTACGGAAGCGGTTGGTCATGTTATTTCGGTCGGTTCCGAAGTGCGCGGTCTTGAGCCGGGCATGGCGGTGCTGGTGGTGAACAACTGGGGGTGTTATGCGGAAACCATCTGTGTTCCTGACAGTACGGTGTACCCCATTCCCGACGGGGTTGATCTTTTGCAGGCGCTGCCTTTGGCCATTTCCTACGGTACGGCATTTACCGGACTGGTATGGCGGTGTGCCATTCAGCCGGGCGACAACGTGCTGGTACTGGGGGCAGGCGCCGGCGTCGGGCTGGCCGCCGTTGAACTGGCCAGCCTTCTGGGTGCCACGGTTATTGCCTGCGCCAGCACGGAAGAAAAAAGAGCCGCCGCCCTTGATCATGGTGCGTCATTTGCAATTGCGCCGGGTGAAGACCTGGCCCGCAACGTCAAGCAGCACACGCAGGGTCAAGGCGCCGACATTGTCGTGGATCCGGTCGGCGGCGAATTGTCGGGATATGCCGTGCGGGCTGCTGCAGCCAATGGCCAGATCCTGAGCATCGGGTTTGCAAGCGGTACGCTGCCTGCTGTGGCGGCCAATTATTTGCTTGTGAAGAACCTGACCTGGCACGGTTTTTTCTATGGCCGCTATATCGGCTGGACACCGGCCGATGAGCGTGCGGTGCATGCCCCGGCCATGAAACGTGCCATGGCCACCCTCATGCACTGGACACAAACCGGAAAAATACACCCCACCATCGAGCGCGTTTACGCCCTGGAAGAATTGCCCCAGGCCTTGCACGCTTTACACAGCCGCCAGGTCATTGGCAAGCTGGCTTTATCTATTTCTCAGGAGACAACCCCATGAAAACATCCCCATTCAAACGATTTGGCTTTTGGTTGGGCGGTTGCGCCGTTGCCGTTGCCGGCCTGGCGTCCAGCCCTGTACAGGCAGCCGATGCGGCCAGTTTTCCAACGGGCCCACTGACCATGGTGGTGCCTTATCCTCCCGGTGGGCCGACTGATCTGGTGTCACGCGGGGTGGCCATGGCCATGGCCGATGTCATTGGCAAGCCGGTTGTGGTCGACAACAAAGCCGGTGCCAGCGGCATGATCGGCGCTGGCCAGGTTGCACGCTCAGCCCCCGATGGCTATACCTTCCTGGCCAATGCTTCGCTGCACGTCATTAACCCGCACATCTACAAAACCATGCAGTACGATTCGTTCAACGATTTCGTACCCATCACGCAACTGGCTGCTGTGCCGCTGGTGCTGGTCGTGCCCAAGGATTCCCCCGTTAAAACGGTGGCCGATGTCGTGGCCCTGGCAAAATCCCGTTCTGGCGGGCTGAATTTCGGGTCAGCCGGTACGGCATCCGCCCAGCATTTGTCCAGTGAATTGCTCAAGGAACTGGCCCGTATTCCGATGGAGCACGTGCCTTACAAAGGCAGTGCGCCAGCCCTGACCGATCTGGTCGGCGGCCAGATCGATCTTATGTTCGACTCCATGCCGTCGGCCATGCCCTTCATCAAATCGGGCCAGTTGCGGGCCATTGCCGTCACAACACCCCAGCGTGTTTCCGTGTTGCCTGATGTTCCCACGGTTGCCGAATCCGGCTACCCCACGTTCGATACCAGCACCTGGTACGCTTTGTGGGCCCCTAAAGGTACGCCTGAAGCCATTGTTGAAAAGCTGGCCGATTTTGCCCAGAAAGCATTGAAAGACCCCAAAGTGGTCGAGCAATACAAAGCCATGGGCGCCGAACCTGTTGGTTCATCGCCGGCTGATTTTGCCAAGTATGTGCGTTCAGAAGGCGAGAAATGGGGCAAACTGGTTCAGTTGGCCAACGTGCCCAAGCAGTAAAATCCTGGATCAGGCAGTTGAACGTTTTTAAGGTTTCCTGATCCTGACTCTACTTTTTTGACCCTGTCAAAATGATCCCATCGGCCGGTTTACCGGCCGATGTCGTGTTGCCCCCGATCCTGCCGATTGTGTTGTACAACGGTCCCCGTCGGTGGAATGCACCGCTGGGTCTCAGTGCCCTGATTCCTGAGCCTCCTGGTGTTGTTGCGCTCTATCGGCCAGCGCTCGATTACCTGCTGATCGACCTTGCGCACTACAATCCAGACAAATTGCGGGGTGTGCGTAATCTGGTGGCGCTGATCGCACAGATGGAACAGGTGG
>JAAYGT010000157.1 GCA_012727555.1 Alcaligenaceae bacterium
ATTCTGGTTCAAGACGGTGTGTACGATGCCTTCCTGGCCAAGTTCTCGGCGGCGGTCTCTGCCCTGCAGGTGGGTAATGGCGCACAGCCCGGCACCGTCATTGGCCCGCTGATCGACCACAAAGCGGTTGGCAAGGCCCAGGAACACGTTGACGACGTCGTTGCCAAGGGCGGTCGTGTGGTTGTGGGCGGTGGTTTGCATGAACTGGGCGGCAACTTCTTCAAGCCTACCATTCTGGCTGATGCCACCCCCGACATGAAGATTTTCCGCGAGGAAACCTTCAGTCCGGTTGCTCCGGTGTTCCGTTTCAAGACCGAAGACGAAGCCATTGAACTGGCCAACGACACGGAATTCGGTTTGGCCGCGTATTTCTATGGCCGCGACATTGGTCGCGTCTGGCGTGTGGCCGAAGCCCTTGAATACGGCATTGTCGGCATCAACGAAGGCATCATTTCCACCGAAGTAGCCCCGTTTGGCGGCGTGAAGGAAAGCGGTACCGGTCGGGAAGGTTCGAAGTACGGTATGGACGACTACCTCGAGATCAAGTACCTTTGCATGGGCGGTCTCTGATCGTTTTTGCGGGTTCCGCCGGAACCCCACACAGGCTGATCCGAACGGCCTGTGTGGGGTTCGTTTTTAATGTGTGGGGTTCGGTTTTTTTACAGGTAAAAGGCCATGAAATTTGCTGATTTGAAACCCGGCATGGTGTTCAATCACGATCCGGTGCGGGTCGAGGAAGACGCCATGATGGAGTTTTCCAGGGTCTACGATCCCCAGCCCTTTCATATTGATCGCGACCGTGCGCGCGAAAGCTGCTGGGGTGGCCTGATCGCCAGTGGCTGGTACACCTGCGCCCTGACCATGCGCATGGCGGTTGACTGTGTGCTGGCCGATTCCGATTCCTTTGGCTCACCCGGCATTGAGCGTTTGCGCTGGATCGAGCCGGTACGCGCTGGCGATACTATCCGGCTGGAAGCCCGCATCGACACCGTGCGAACATCCAGCAAGCGCAGCGATCTGGGCATCGTGCGCTGGACATGGCGTGTATTCAACCAGCACGACCGGGAAGTGATGGAACTTGAGGCAACGACGTTGTTTGAACTGGCGGGACAGTCGTGATGGTATGGCGCATGCTCCTGATGCAGCTATGGCTGTGTTGAGCAGGTGGTATCCCGTCACTGGTCGTGGTAACGGCAGGCAATCACCACCAGTCTACCTTCATCCACGCAGTACACCAGACGATGCGTGTCATCAATGCGGCGTGACCAGAAACCAGAAAGATTTTCTCGAAGAGGTTCCGGCTTCCCGATACCTTCGAACGGGTTTCGCAGGCAATCTTTAATCAGGGCATTGATGCGCTTAAGCGTTTTGCGGTCCTGGTTTTGCCAATATTCGTAGTCTTCCCAGGCAGCCAGCGTCCAGGTCAGTTGGGTACGGCAGGAATCAACCGGCATCGACCAGATCCCGTTCGGTGGTCTTGCCGTTGCGATATTGTGCGATTGATCGTTCAAGGTGAGCCGCATTGGCGGGTGATTTCAGCAAATGAACGGTTTCCATCAGGCTGTTGAACGTATCAAGCGACATCACCACGGCATCGGGTGCGTCACGGCGCGCAATGACCGTGTAGTCGGCATCGTCAACAACCTGATCAATCAGATTCTTCAGGCCATTGCGGGCCTCGGAGAAATTCACCACACGCATGAAACAGGATCCTTGAATTTGTGCAATTTATTGTACAAGTCTAGGCATTTTTTTTGCACTCTGCAAGACCGTAAGTGCGACTGTGCAGGTCAAAAGCAGCATCCCCTGCCGTGTTTGACGGTGACAAAAATGCGGCAATCAAACACAGTGCAGGTAATATGAGCGTTGTGAAAAAAACCGGATCAGCGCCATGTCAACCCCCTGCACACCACCCACCTACGAAGACGTCACCCAGGCCGCAGCCTTGCTTCAGGGCATTGCCCACCGCACCCCCGTGCTCACCTCGTCCACCCTGAACGACTGCCTGGGCGCTCAGGTTTTCTTCAAATGTGAAAACCTGCAGCGTATTGGCGCCTTCAAGTTCCGGGGCGGCTACAACGCAGTGGCGCGGCTTACCCCAGAACAACGGCGTGCCGGTGTGGTGGCTTTTTCATCCGGCAACCATGCCCAGGCGGTGGCACTGGCATCCCGCTTGCTGGGTGTGTCGGCCACCATCGTCATGCCGCTCGATGCGCCGGCCGCCAAGAAAGCTGCCACACGGGGTTATGGGGCGCGCGTAATCGAATACGACCGCCTGACACAAGACCGCGAAGCCATTGCCCGCGAATTTGTCGAACGCGATGGCCTTTCGCTGATTCCCCCCTTTGATCACCCGCACGTCATGGCCGGGCAGGGTACGGCGGTCAAGGAACTGATCGAAGAGGTCGGGCCACTTGATGAACTGTACGTGCCGCTGGGGGGCGGTGGTTTGCTGTCAGGATCATTGCTGTCCGCGGCGGCGCTGGCGCCGCAATGTCGCGTGTTCGGGGTCGAGCCCGAAGCCGGCAACGACGGCCAGCAGTCGTTCCGGTCCGGCCAGATCGTGCGCATTGACCCCCCGGCCTCGATTGCCGATGGCGCACTGACCCAGGCGCTGGGCAAACTTACTTTTTCCGTGATCAGCACGCTCGCGCACGACATCCTGACCGTCAAAGACGCCACCCTGGTATCGGCGCTGCGTTTCTTTGCCGAGCGCATGAAAATTGTGGTCGAACCCACCGGATGCCTGGGCGCAGCCGCCGTGTTTGATCAGGGGCAGGCCGTGCGCGGCAAACGGATCGGTGTTGTGCTCAGCGGCGGCAATATCGATCTCGCGGCCCTGGGTGGTTACTTGTCATGAGGACTCCGGAGATGCTCCGGATCCCTGCGCTTGGCAGTGGCGAATAGGAGTACACATGACCAGGTTTTACTTTGGCAAGATTCGTAAATTTTAAACGACCTGTTTATCCGGATCGCCTTATATCCCCGGCCTGAAGGCTGAGGTTTTACGGCGATCCGGATAAAGCCCCGATCACAGCGCCCTGATCATCGATTCAAAGTGCCCAGGCAGTTCGAACGAGTCAGCATTACTGCGAGGTTCTGTCGGGGTGTGGGGTCGCCTCGGGTGCTTGAGCACGCCGTTGTTGTGGCCCTGACCGGGGATACAAGGGTCCAGCTGTGTGAGCGCGATGCTTGTCGATCCACCGGATCGACCGCGCGAGTTCTGGACCCGCCCCGGTCAGGGTCACAACAACGGGAAGCCCGCAGGGCCGTGCGATGCACCCGGAGCGCCCCCACACCCCGACAGAACCGTCAAAGAATACCCACACCCTTGGCAAGAACACGCCAACTCAGTTCCTTGCCAGCGACTTCAACGCCTGCCGTATGCCTTCCGCCACCTCCAGGTTATCCGGCAGTTTCTTCACCGCCGTGGCCGATTCAGCCGCCGAATACCCCAGCGCCATCAGGGCATTCAGAATATCGTCCTGGTTGCTGCTCACCGGCGCAGCACCCGACACCAGATCGGTACCCAGTTTGTCACGCAGTTCAAGCAGCAGACGTTCAGCAGTTTTCTTGCCAATACCCGGAATCTTGATCAGCCGCCCGGTTTCCTGTTTCGAGATGGCCAGGGCCAGTTCCTCGGCACTCATGCCCGACAAAATGGCCAGGGCCATACGGGCACCAATACCGCTGACCTTGATCAGCGCCCGGAAAGTGGCCCGTTCTTTAGCGGTGCCAAAACCGAACAGATTGTGAGCGTCTTCGCGGATGCTCAGATGGGTGAACAAGGTGACCTTATGACCCGTGTCGGGCAGGTTGTACAGCGTGCTCATGGGCACGTCAATTTCATAACCGACACCATTCACATCAACGCAAATGGTGGGCGGGGTCTTGTCGATCAGCGTACCGGTAATGCGTCCTATCATGGCTTTCCTGGGGTGGATGAATTGTTGTCAGGCGAGGAGCAGCCTGCCGTGGAAAATGTCGTGCAGACAAAGCACCCGAAGCGCCGTGTTCCATGAACACAAGGGTGTGTGCCCTGTGTGAACTGTATTCACTGCGCTCAATCTTCACTGCGCTCAATCGTGCAGGCGACCCGCACGCCAGCGGTTGCTGCGCGCCTGAACCAACTGGCCAGTCTGGTTCAGGCGGGCGCTCAGGGGAGCAACGTGAGCGTGGCAAATGGCACAGGCCAGGGCATCGGCCGAATCGGCAGCCGGCAGGCCATTGAGCGACAGCAAATGCTGCACCATGGTCTGCACCTGCTGCTTGGCCGCCCGGCCGGTACCGACCACCGATTTTTTCACTTGCAGGGCCGTGTATTCGTGAACCTCCAGATTCAGGTCAGCCAGTGCACACAAGGCGGCGCCACGCGCCTGGCCCAGCAGCAGGGTTGACGTGGGGTTGACGTTCACGAACACCTTTTCAATGGCCGCCACACCGGGATTATGCGTCTGGATGATCTCGCGCACGTTGTCGAGGATCACTTTCAGACGCCGGGCCAGGGGTTGCTGGGCGGGCACCACAATGGTGCCGCTGGCAATGTACTGCAGGCGCGGGCCATCGGTATCAATGACCCCGAAGCCCGTACGCTGCAGCCCCGGGTCGATTCCCAGTATGCGCACCTTAATGGCGGAAGTGGCGGGTGCCGGTGAATACCATGGCCAGACCCCGCTCGTTGGCGGCAGCAATGACTTCGTCATCGCGTACGCTGCCGCCCGGCTGGATGACGCAGGTGGCGCCGGCATCGGCCACTACATCAAGACCGTCGCGGAAGGGGAAGAAGGCATCGGACGCCACGGCGGAGCCTTGCAGCGTCAGCCCGGCATTGTCGGCCTTGATCGAGGCAATACGGGCGGAATCGATGCGGCTCATCTGGCCGGCGCCCACGCCCAGTGTCATGCCGTTGCCTACAAACACGATGGCATTCGATTTCACATACTTGGCCACTTTCCAGGCGAACATCAGGTCGCGCATCTGGGTTTCAGTGGGGGCTTTTTCCGTGACAACCTTGAAAGCATCGGCCGGAACCTGGAAGTCGTCGGGGTTCTGGACCAGCCAGCCACCGCCCACGCGCTTGATGTCGAGGTCGTTGTGACCGCCGCCCTGGGGCACTTCGAGTACGCGCACATTTTTCTTGGCCGCAAAAACGGCCAGGGCTTCAGACGAGTAGCCGGGGGCCAGCAGCACTTCAACGAACTGGCCGCTGACGGCCTGGGCCGTTGCTTCATCGACGGGGCGGTTGAACGCGATGATGCCGCCGAAGGCCGATGTGGGGTCGGTTTTGAAGGCTTGCTGGTAAGCTTGCAGCGGGCCATCGCCCAGCGCAACGCCGCAGGGGTTGGCGTGTTTGACGATAACGCAGGCACTGCTCTGGAAGCTGCGTACGCATTCCCAGGCGGCATCGGCATCGGCGATGTTGTTGTAAGACAGTTCCTTGCCCTGCAACTGGCGATAGCTGCCCAGCAGACCGGCACGCACCGGGTGGTCAATGTAGAACGCGGCGGTTTGATGGGGGTTTTCGCCATAGCGCAAGACCTGCTGGCGGCGAGCCTGCAGGGTGAGCACGCCGGGCCAGGGGCTGCGCTCGGGCGTTTCGTTCTGGGCAGGCTCACGCTGGGCCAGGCTGGTCAGGTAGGCGGCAATGGCGCCATCGTAGGCGGCGGTGTGGGCATAGACCTTGGCGGCCAGTTCCAGACGCAACCCGTACGAGGGTGCGCCCAGCGTGTCGATGTCGGCCAGGACGCGTGTGTAGTCGGTGGGATCGATGACAACGGCCACGCCGCCTGCGGGTGTGCCGTGGTTCTTGGCCGCCGCGCGCAGCATGGCCGGGCCACCGATGTCGATGTTTTCGATGGCGTCTTCGAACGTGCAGCCGGGTTTGGCAATGGTTTCACGGAAAGGGTACAGGTTCACGACCAGCAGATCGATGCGGTCAATGCCGTGTTCCTTCAGGGTGTCAAGGTGTTCTGCGCTGTCGCGACGCGCCAGCAGGCCGCCATGAATTTTCGGGTGCAGGGTTTTGACGCGGCCATCGAGAATTTCCGGTGAGCCGGTGTGTGCGGCCACTTCCGTGACCTGAAGCCCAGCGTCGAGCAACTGGCGGGCAGTACCGCCCGTTGAAAGCAGTTTGACGCCGCGCTGGGCCAGGGCCTGGGCAAATTCAACAATGCCGGTTTTGTCGGAAACCGACAGAAGAGCTGTCTGGATTTTCATGGTGAAGTGCAGGTAAGTTTGGAAATCAGGGCTGCAGACCGTGCGCAAGCAGTTTCTTGCGCAGGGTGCTGCGTGTAATGCCGAGCATCTCGGCGGCCTTGGACTGATTGCCGCCTGCCTGTTCCAGTGCGATCTGCAGAACCGGGCGTTCGACACAGCCGATGACCATGCCCAGCATGTCGCGGGGTTCGGAATCGCCGAGGTCGTTCAGGTAGCGCTCGAGTTGCTCGCGGACGCAGCGTTCGAGAGGAGAGATGTTCGTCATGGTGTCAGAGGGTGTAAAGGTCGGCTTCGTGGGCCGGTGTTTCGTGTGGTGGGTGGATGTGTTCGTGTGATGCTTGCGCGTCGAACCAGTGTTCAAGTGTGCGCATTTGTTCCCCGGTGCTTTCCAGGGTATTGATATGGTCAATGACAGGTTGCGTGTCGGGCAGCGTGGCCAGATACCAGCCAATGTGCTTGCGCGCCGTGCGTACACCGGTGAACTCACCGTAGAACGAATAATGGTCTTCCAGGTGGTCGAGCAGCACATGCCGCAGTTCGCCATACGTGGGCGGTGGCCGGTGCACACCGTGGGCCAGATAGTAACTGATCTCGCGGAAAATCCAGGGCCTGCCCTGTGCGGCCCGGCCGATCATGACTGCATCGGCACCGGTGTAATCGAGTACCTGGCGCGCTTTTTCAGGGCTGGTGATGTCACCGTTGGCGACCACCGGAATGCTGAGCGCTTGCTTTACTTCGCGAATGGTGTCATATTCGGCCTGCCCTGTGTAGAGATCGCAGCGGGTACGCCCGTGCAATATAAGGGCGGCAATGCCGATATCCTGCGCCAGAAGCGCAACGCGCAGCGCGTTGCGTGACGTTTGGTCCCACCCGGTACGGGTTTTCAGGGTAACCGGCACCCCCAGTGGGCGGCAGGCATCAACCACGCTGCGCAGTATGGCAACCACACGGGGTTCATCGCGTAGCAGCGCAGAACCCGAAGCCACATTACACACCTTTTTAACCGGGCAGCCCATATTGATATCAATAATGCGTGCGCCCTTTTCAATGTTGAAAAGGGCGGCCTCGGCCATCATGGCCGGATCAGACCCGGCAATTTGAACGGCAATGGGGTCGATTTCCCCGGTGTGGTCAATGCGTCGCGATGTTTTGACACTATTCCAGAGCCTGGGGTTGCTGGCAGCCATTTCGGACACGGCATAACCTGCCCCCAGTGCCTTGCACAGCTTGCGGTAGGGGCGATCAGTAACCCCCGCCATGGGTGCCACGAAGACGGGGTTGGGAAGAGACCAGGGGCCGATATGCATGAAAGGCATTTTACCCCGCCCGAACACGGTTTCGGGCGGGTTGAGTGAGTGCATGTGTTGCGGCCGGTTCAGTCAGGCGCAGCACGTTGGGGGTCAGGTGCGCAGGCCTTGCAGAAGATGGCGCGCCAGAGGCATGCGCAGGGGCTGGCAAAGATCCATCGAAAGCAGGGCCAGCCCGCATGCGTGTTCCACCCAGGGGTTTCCGGTGGTGAAAATGCGGGGCAGGGTGTCGGTGATGGCAGCGGTCAGCCAGCGGTCGGGACGGCGTTGGTCGGTGTAGGCGTGCAAAAACGCGTCGGGGTCGTTGTCGGGCTTGGCCAGCCAGGGTGCCAGTGTGCGTGCCAGTTGTGCCGCGTCGCGCAGACCAAGATTCAGACCCTGACCGGCCACCGGATGCAGGGTTTGTGCTGCGTTGCCGATGGCCAGGGTACGTGGGCCGGTACGTGTCGGGCCGGCATGCAGTTCCAGCGGATACACATGGCGCTCACCGAGCAGTTCAAGGCGGCCCAGGCGGTCGCCGAACTGTTCACGCAGTGCCTTCAGGAAGGCGGGGGCGTCGAGTGCAGCCCGTTCGGTGGCAGCCTGCGGGCTGCAGCACCAGACCAGACCGTGAATGGCCGGGCCCGCCGGATGAGGCAGCATGGCCAGGGGGCCCTCGCGGGTGAAGCGTTCGAAGGCCCAGCCGGGGCGGGGTTGTCCCGCCTGGATCATGGCCAGAATGGCGTGCTGGTTATAGGTGCGGTCCACCCCGGTTGGCCGCTTGCCGTCGGATTGTATGCAGACACGGCTGCTGAACGGGCCGGATGCGCTTTCAAAGCCGATGTGGCCGGATTGGCGTGCCGCCGTGGTGGCCTGGGCAATGCAGGTGATGCCGGCAACCGAAACGGCGGCATGCAACCGGGCCAGCAAGGCATCGTAGCCAACCACACTGCCCAGTTCGGGGACGCCCAGTTCGCCGGGGGTGATCAGGGTACGCCCGAGCCGCCCGGCCTGCGACACGTGCACGGTGCTGATGGTGGCCGCCTGAGCAGGCCAGGCGCCGAGCGATTCCAGTGTCTGGCGACTGCCGTAGTTCAGGGCCAGCGTACGCGGGTCGGTGGCAACGGGGTCCGGCCCGGTGCGCAGGGTTCCGATCAGTGCGATGCGTGCCGGGTCGGGCGCGTGTCTGGCCAGTATCAGGGCAAGGGCGCTGCCCACGGGGCCTGCGCCGCGAATGGCAATGTCGAACTCGGGCGTTGTCATGAGAAATTATCCGTTCGCTGCAATGGGTCGATTTTACCTGTGCGCCATCGTTGCCGGCTGTGTGCAGCGCAGTGGACGCAGATCATGCCGGTTCGGCAACCGGTGTTGTAATCCTGCTGTAACAACGTTGTTTTCCTGAGGAATCAGGGTTGTCCCTAGTGAGGGGCGGCGGTACAATGTCGGGGTGTTCATAAAACAGGAGCTGTGCGGTGAATTCCGACCCCGGCGATAGTTGTCGATCTAGTATCGGCAGTTTTTTCTCCAGGTGCGTGTAGGCAGGTTTCTGCCCTTTCCGGCATAGCTCGGTCACGCCCTGGTGTTCAAGGGCGTGGCAGTTTCAGGTTGCTTTTCAGGTAACCGAACTCCCGTCAAGTCATTGTGTAAGTCCCGCGCATGTGTGCGCAGGGCCATGCGTGTCTGTTGCGTATGCTTTTCGGGAGCCAACCATGCGTTTGTTCAATCTTTTCCTGCGTCGTGCAGGTGTCCAGTCCACCCGCTCCGTTTCGGCAGCCTCTTTGCCCGATCGTTCCGTTTCCCGCCTTACCGTGGAATGCCCGCGTACGGTATTGCCTGAACTTCGTCGCCAGATCTGCCTCGATTTCGAAGCGGCCGGTCTTGAACTGGAAGCGCTGCGCATCGACAGCGCGCAGAATCTTGACATGGCGCGTGCCTGCCTGACGATCCGCTATACGCCCGCCAATCGCCGTGCTCTCATGTCGCAGGCACGTCAGATCAGTGAGTTTCCTGGCGTGCAGCGAGTGCAGTGGGGTGACCGCGCCGGAAAAGCGCTGAACTGATTTTCTTCGGGGCAGGTGCGGGTGTCGTGTCGTCGCCGTGCCCCGTGTGGTGTTACCATTTAACCGCAAATTTCGTATCTGGTGCCCCCTGCACATAGGCTCATGACACTGCTTGAATGGCTCATTCCCTGGGAATTGTCTCCCACGCTGCTCCTCATGTTCTTTGCGGGGGGCTGGCTGTTCTTCCGGGGTACCCGCGTTCATAAAGTAAGCGTATCCCGCCAGGCCCTGTTCTGGGCCGGTATGGTCATTCTGTATTTATCCATGCATACCCGCATCGATTACTACGCGGAACGCATGTTTTTCATCCATCGTTTGCAGCACCTGGTGCTTCACCACCTGGGGCCCCTGCTGATCATGGGTGCCTACCCCGGGCAGGTCATGCGCGCCGGTCTTCCCATGGCATGGCGTCTTCGCTTGCGGTCATTTTGCCGCAGCACCCCGGGCCAGCTCGTTCAAACGGTCCTCACCCACCGAATCTTCGTGCCCTTCCTGTTTGTCATTCTGGTGGTCGGGTTTCTGTTGCCGGTGGTGCAGTTTTACGCCATGCTCGACTGGCGTCTGTACCGCATCATGAACTGGTCGGTGGTGATCAGCGGGTTCATGTACTGGAACCTCATCCTCGACCGGCGCCCCAGTCCGCCGGCGGTGCTCTCGCCGCTGGGCCGCGTCATTTCACCGATTGTCACCATGGTGCCCCAGGTGGCGGTGGGTATCGTCATTACCTTCACCCAGCACGATCTCTACCCCATTTTTGATCTCTGCGGGCGTGCCATTCCAGGTATTTCGGCGCTTACCGACCAAGCCATTGGCGGGCTCACCATGTGGGTGCTTGCGGCCTTCGTTGAAGTGTTCGGCGTACTGTTCGCGCTGCAAACCTACATGCGGCTTTCGTCCCGGAACCGGTTGTCGGCCTGGTCCAGGCCGGCTTCACCGCCAGGGCCACCCACCTTGTCGGCAGCCTCGTAATGAGCCGGCCGGTCACTCACCCTGTCAGGCCGGTGGCTTTACCGCCACCAAGGCGTTGTTTGGGCCGGTCTGCCATGGCGCTTGTCCTTGCGTTTTCGGTATTGGTAACGGCACCCGCTCCGCTGGTTGCGCAACCCATGGGCTTGCCGTCCATGGGGTCGGCTTCTTCGGTTGAATTGTCGCCCGCTCTTGAGCAAACGCTTGGCAATGCCATCATGGAGCAAGGGCGGCGTGATCCAACCTATGTGGCCGATCTCGATGTCAATCAATACCTCACTGGTCTTGGCCTGAAGCTGGTGGCCCATGCCCCTGAAAAAGGCACCGTGCCAATTTCAGTCTTCAGTTTGCGCGATGCCCAGATCAATGCCTTTGCCTTGCCGGGCGGGTTCATCGGTATCAACAGTGGTCTGGTGGTCACGGCCCAGAGCGAATCTGAACTGGCGTCCGTCATTGCGCATGAAATCGCGCATGTGCTGCAGCGACACATTGCACGGGGCATGACCCAGCGTTCACAGAATACCGGCGTCATGATGGCAGCTATTGCGGGCGCCTTGCTGGCTGCTTTGGCAGGCAGTGCCGACCTTGCCATGGGGGTGGCGGCCTTCGGTCAGGCGGCTGCCGTTGACCGCCAGCTGGGCTTTTCCCGCCAGGCGGAACAGGAAGCGGATCGGGCCGGGTTTGAAATGCTGCGCAAAGCCGGGTTTGATCCTCTGGGCGGCGTGCGCATGTTCAACCATTTGTCGAATGCCTCGCGCTTGAACGAAGGTGCCGGTGGCAATGTCTACACCAGCACGCACCCGTTGTCTGTGCAGCGTATGTCCGACATGCAGAACCGCGCGGCAACGGTCCGTTCTTCGGGGCGTGCCGCCAGCTCCGATACCTTCTGGTTCGTGCGGGCCAAACTGCGTGTCGAACAGGCGCGTGGCGGGCAAGCCTTGCGCTCGGCCATCAGTGCCCTGCAAACAGAAACGGCCGACAAAGATCCGCGTCGCCAGGCGGGCGCCTGGTATGGTCTGGCGTATGCTGCCATGCAGCGTGGTGACCACGATCAGGCCCAGGGTTTTCTTGAGCGCGCCCGTCAGGCCTCGGGCTCGGGCGGGTCGCCTGAAATCGATGCGCTGGCTGTCCATCTGGCGCTTGAGCAGAAGAATTTTCAGCAGGCTCTGCAGGTTTCTCAGGCGGCCCTGCGCCGTTGGCCCAATCAGCAGGCTTTATCGCTGGTTCGTGCCCAGGCGTTGCAAAAGGCCGGCCAAGACCTGCAAGCCGTCACGTTGCTTGAAGACGTCATTCGCAAGTGGCCCGATGTCCCCCAGTACCATCAGTTGCTCGCGTTCAGTCTTGAGCGTCTCGATAAACCGGTGCTGGCGCGTCGTGCCATGGCCCGTTACTATGAATTGACCGGGGCGCTGCCGACGGCGGTGGAACAACTGACCCAGGCACGCGCCCTGAGTACCGACTTCTACACCCAGTCCGAACTCGATCTGCACATACGCACTCTCAAGGAACGTGTGCGTTCCGAGCGCGAGCTGCTGGAACGCTTCAAGTCCTGAGGTTCGGCCGTTTGTCTGGTTCAGGCTGGAAGCCGTCAAGCATCGAGTGGTTCACTCTCCGTTGCTGCCTTGGTCGTAAACTCAAGTGGCCCGGTTTTCGATTGAACAAGCATTGCGGCGAGGTTCTGTCAGGGAGCAGGCGCGTCTCGGGTGCTTGAGCACGCCGTTGTTCTGGACCCGCCCCGGTTGGGGCCACAACAACGGGAAGCCCGCAGGGCCGTGCGATGCACCCGAGGCGCGCCTGCACCCTGACAGAACCGTCAAAGAATACCCCCGCTCTTCACAAGAACACCCGTCACAAAAGAACAACCGGCTTCTCGCCCGCTGCACTACACCTAGCGGGCTGCTACCGCCCCGTCTCGAAAAACCGGGCCAGACGTGCCGGCAGCCAGGTCAGGTGGCCCGGGAACGGCCCGACCACAAAACTGGCGTGCCCCCCCTCGGCCGGTTGATGCAATACGACATGGCTGGAACCATCGGCAGAACCCGGCAGGCAGGCTTCGGGTACAAAGGGGTCATTGCGGGCGTTCAGCACCAGAGTAGGTACTTGAATGCCCCCCAAAACCGGTTTGCTCGATGCGCGTGTCCAGTAATCGAGTGCATTCTGGTAGCCATGCATGGGGGCTGTGTAGACGTTGTCGAACTCGCGCAGCGTTCGGGCGTGATTCAGACGGTAGATATCGATGTTGCCAGGGAAGCGTCGTGCTTTTTCCTGCATTTTCTTGCGCATGCTGCGCAGGAAATAGCGTGAATAAATCTGTTTGCCGATGCGGGTGTCCGACAGATAGTTGCCGCAAGCGACCAGGTCGACCGGTACCGAAATGGCCGCTGCACAGGCAAGGCCTGATGCGGCCGGGCCGGCCTCACCCAAGTACTTCAGCATGGCATTGCCGCCCAGCGAAACACCAACGCAATGCCAGCGCGCGTGCGGCAGGCGCTCGCGTACGACGGACACCATGAACTCGACCTCGGCGGTGTCGCCCGAGTAATAGGCGCGCGCCATGCGGTTCGAAAAGCCCGAGCAACCCCGGAAGTGGGCAATGACCACAACCCAGCCCCGTGCCCTGAAGTGTTGCGCAATGGCTTGCGCGTAGTGACTTTGGCTGCTGCCTTCCAGGCCATGAAACAGGATCAGTGCAGGGGTGTCGGGCGTTTGTGGCAGACAGGCCCAGTCGCCCTGAGCGATCCAGCGCCGTGCGCCGGTGGCTGCCAGGCCCGGGTGGGGTTGTACGCTTTCGCCCGACGCCAGGCGGTCAGTGAACAAGCCGGGGCCGCTCCAGTCAAAATCGATGAAATCGCCATCGGGTGTGTCGACCCGCTCACGCACGAACGAAATGACATGGTGCCGCGCCATGAGTGCACCGTACAGGGTTTGCAGGTTGCCGCCGGGCAACCAGCCCGGAGCGGGGCAGGGCGAAGTGTCGATCGTTGCTGTCACAATGGGGATCAGTGCAGTGTGTGGGCGGGTTCAGAGGGGTCGAACAGGGGGTCGTGCATCGGTGCGTGCGATGCGTGATGCAGAACCATCTTCCAGCCCTGGGCTGTGCGCTGGAAGATATTCGTGGCATAGCAGTAGTGGGTCTGGTGCTCAGGGTGTGCAACAAGCGTGATCTCTTCGATCACTGAGTGCACGGTTGTGGTGCCCTGAAGCGTGAGGCCTTCACTGAGGGTACGAACCTGTATGGGGCCCGCCGCAAAAATTTGTTGCCAGGCACTTTGAATGGCATGAAACCCCAGAGCATGCATGCCGCCGGGGTGGATGCACAAGGTGTCGTCGTCGGTCGCCCAGACGCTCATCATGAGGTGCAGGTCGGCCTGGCGCATGGCCTGGTAAAACGCAGCCTGAACTTCGTGCGGAGTTGTGAACATGGGGCTGGACCAAAAAAACAGTGCGGGATACATGCACGGGGCAGACGCCCCGATAGCCGGGACAACAGGTGTTTCAACCATTGGACTACACGGCTGCACGAAGGTTCCGTGCAGCGTGGCGGCTTCAGTGCCCGTGGGGTGCCGAGCCGGGTTCAAGTTGATATTTTGCGCTGCAATAGGGGCAGATGGCATGCCCTGTTTTGCCAATTTCAATGAAGACGCGCGGGTGCATGCTCCAGAGGGGGGCTTTCGGGCCCGGGCAATACAGAGGCAGGTCGGAGCCCTTGATGGTGATGACTTCGTCTTTTGGGGTTGCCGTGGAAGCAGTGCTGCTCATGGGGGTATCCTGGATGGCGGTTGGCTGGGGCGCCGGCATGATCATGCGCAGGTGCCCACCTGGAACAGGGTTATAAAACAACAGTGCATCATTGTACCAAGCGTGACAGGCTTACAATAGATCGTTTTGAATTCTGGCAGGGTAACGTGAAGTCTGTGCAAGGGGTGTCCTGGTGGCCCGATCTTCCCAGGCGGCAATACTTCAGAAACGGGTTTCGCGATGCCGTCTCGGCTTTGCTGGCTACGTCCGCCTGGGGGTTTGTCACGGGCATTGCCATGGTGAAGTCCGGTCTGACCGAATTCATGGCGGCGCTCATGACGCTCACTGTTTATGCCGGCTCGGCCCAGCTCACGGCGCTACCGCTCATCGAAGCCGTCACCCCGCTCTGGCTCATTTTTCTGGCCGGTACGATCGTGAACGTGCGGTTTGTCATTTTCGGGGCGGCACTGTTTCCGTATTTTGCCCATCTTCCGCTCATGAAGCGCATCGTCACAGGCTACATCACCACCGATGTCGGCTTCGTTATTTTCATGGCCCGTTACGGCGATGCCCGGGCCAGGGGCACTACTGAACAGTTGTGGTACTACCTGGGCTTGGTGGTTCCGGGCTGGTTTTCCTGGATGATCGCCTCGATGCTGGGTATTTTTCTGGGGGGGTATGTGCCATCCGGGTGGTCGCTTGAGTTTGCAGCCACACTGGCACTGCTGGCCATCGTCATTCCCCTGGTCAAGACCCGTCCCATGATGGTCTGCTGTCTTGTGGCCGGCGCCATTGCCTGGATCGGGCAGCCTTTACCGCTGCGGCTGGGTTTGCTGGCGGCCGTTCTGGGTGGTGTCGTGGCCGGTGTCGTTGCTGAACGCCTGCAGCAGGCAGCGCATGGCCGGCGCAAAGGGCGTGCCTGATATGTCGCTTACTGATCACGACCTGTATATTCTGGCAGCCATTGCCCTGCTCACTGTCTGCAGTGTGCTGACGCGATCCATTTATTTTGCACTGGGACACCATCTGCCCTTGCCCGAGTCCGTGCGGCAGGCGTTGCGCTATGCGCCGGTGGCAGCACTGGTGGCCATTATCGTGCCTGAACTGTGGCCGTCCGGCATCGGGTTGTCTGGTGTGCTGAATGTGAAGTTCGGCGCAGCGGTCATTGCGGTTCTGGTGTTCCTGCGGACACGCAATACCCTGTTGGTCATATTGGGTGGCATGTTTGCTTTCTGGGTTTTGCGAGCGCTGGCCGTGTTCTTTTAGCGACAGCACACGCCGGTTTTCGGGCATGTCGGTGTGTTTGCAGCCCGGTATGCTAAACACAGGGCGGTGGTGCGCTAAAATGATCCGGTTAAACAGCTGCACGTGGGGTGTCTCCTGCGCTGAGCGCAACCATCATCAATGACCCATACTACGCCAACTCCCGAATCTTCCATCGCCACGTTCGCCGACTTCGGCCTGCACCCCGGCATCTTGCAGGCCGTGTCCGACACGGGCTACACCTCGCCCACACCCATTCAGGCCAAAGCCATTCCCATCGTGATCGATGGCCGTGATGTCATGGGCGCTGCCCAGACCGGCACGGGTAAAACAGCGGCTTTCACGTTGCCCATCCTGCACCGTCTCATGCAGTTTGCCAACACCAGTGCGTCGCCTGCACGCCATCCGGTGCGGGCGCTCATACTTGCACCTACCCGCGAATTGGCGGATCAGGTCTTTGAAAGTGTCCAGACCTACAGCAAGAACACGCCCCTGCGTTCCACGGTGGTGTTTGGCGGGGTCGATATCGGCCCGCAGCGCGATGCTCTGCGTCGCGGTTGCGAAGTGCTGGTGGCCACGCCGGGCCGTTTGCTCGATCACGTCGAGCAGAAAACTGTCAATCTGGGGCAGGTCGGCATTTTGGTGCTCGACGAAGCCGATCGCATGCTCGACATGGGCTTTTTGCCCGATCTCGATCGCATTGTGCGACTGTTGCCGCAAAAACGGCAAGGTCTGCTGTTCTCGGCCACGTTCAGCAACGAAATCCGTAAGCTCGGTCGTACCTATTTGAACAACCCGGCAGAAATTGAAGTGGCTGCCCGTAACGCCACCGCCGATACCGTGACCCAGGTGGCCTATCCTTTGTCGGGTTCCGATAAACGTGCGGCGGTTGTGCACCTGGTGAAATCGCGCGGCCTGAATCAGGTCATCGTGTTTTCCAACACCAAAATCGGCACCAGCCGCCTGGCACGCGAACTGGTGCGCGATGGTGTCAAGGCCGAATCCATCCACGGCGATAAAAGCCAGCTTGACCGCATGAAGGCGCTGGAAGCCTTCAAGGCGGGCGAGCTGGAAGTGCTGGTGGCAACGGATGTCGCTGCGCGGGGGCTCGATGTTGCAGGTGTGCCCTGCGTCATTAATTACGACCTGCCGTTCAATGCCGAAGATTACGTGCACCGCATTGGTCGCACCGGGCGTGCCGGCCGCAAGGGCGAGGCCATTGCGTTTTTCTCGCCTGATGAAGAACGTTACCTGCTCGATATCGAAAAACTCATCAAGACCTCCATTCCACGGGGTACCCTTGATCTTCCCGCACCGGCGCCACGGCGTTCAGTTGCTCCGCGTGCATCCGAGCCTCGTACCGGCGATTACCGTTCGCGCACATCGTTCCGACCCGTTGATGATTTCTTCCTGAAGCCCTACGAACCTTCGTCCGCTTCAGTGGCTTCGCAGACTGAACCCGCCCGCGCACCAGCCAGGAAGTCGGTGGGTGTTCTGCTGGGCGGCCGTTAAGGCGCGCCCGGCACCTGTTACCCAGTGTGCCGGTTGCAGGTGATCCATGTTTTTCTGGGGGAGGCTGTGTTGTTCAGGCACCGCTCGCCAGGCGCTCCTGCAAGGGGGCTGGTGTGTCAGCGGTCACGGCGGGCAGTTCCCCGCGTTCGGCGCGGTCAACCAGTTTTTCAAGGTGCTCGATGTAGGGCAACAGAGGGCCGAAGAATACGGTTTGCGTCCCGTTCTGGATCTGCAGGGTGGGGAAGTTTTCGATGTCGTCATCGCCCAGCAGGTTTTCGTGGTCTTCGATGTCGAGCCACACAAAACAATGTTCCGGGTGCCGGCGCGCCAGTTCGGCAAACGCCGGAGCATATTGTTTGCAGGTATTGCACCAGTCGGCGCAAAAACACGTGATCACAAGGCCCTGCAAGGCCTGCAGGCGTTCAAGAAGCCTGGCGCGGTGATCCGCTGGGTTGAAAATATTCATTACAAGAAAAAATCCGGGTGTTTGATCTATGATACCCGGGTCTGCACATTTCAGGTATTTCAATGAGCTCATCCGATGTTGCCGTGCGTGGGTCGCGCCAGTCTGTGGCGGGTACCTCGATGGTTACCCTGGCCTTCAAGCGGGCCGTTGTTTCGCAATGCCATCCCAAAATGCTCATGGCGTTGTTCTTGCCGTTCATCATCGCGCTGCTGGGCGCCATCATTCTGCTCTGGTTCTTCTGGGATCCGCTCACCGAATGGCTCAATGTGCAGGTGGCCGGCTGGGAGATCGTGAATCAGGTGGATGCCTGGTTGCTGGCCATCGGTCTGTTTTCCATCAAGCTTTACATGGTGCCCATGCTGGCCGTGGCCATTCTGCTGCCTTTGTCCGGCATTCTGGGTTTGGTGATTGCGGCCGTGTTCGTGATGCCGCTGGTGCTCAAGCACCTTGAAAAACGCGACTACCAAGGGCTCAAACGTCAGGGCCAGTATGCCACGGCGGTGGGGGCCTGGAATGCCGTTTGGGTGGGTGTGCTGTTTGTTCTGGGCTGGCTGGTGACCATGCCGTTGTGGCTCATTCCACCGCTGCCTGTGCTGCTGCCCATTTTCTGGTGGGGGTTTGCCTTCACCCGCATGCTGCGCGTCGATGCCATCATCGAACATGCCAGCATCCAGGAGCGTCGCCTGATCTGGCGACGCCATAATCGTGAGCTCTGGATCATCGGTCTTGTGCTTTCACTGATCAACCTGTTTCCACCGGCCTGGCTGGTGCTGCCGGTTTTTTCGGCACTGGTTTTCGCACATTTTTGCCTTGAGGCCTTGCGGCGCCTGCGTGCCGACACGGTCATCGATGTCTGACATTTTCAGGAAGTCAACCCTGTGACAACGCCCGTTCATTCCCTGCCCCGTATCCGCATGATCATCATCGGCGATGAAATCCTCTCGGGGCGTCGCCAGGACAAACATTTTTCCAAGCTCATCGAATTGCTGGGGCAGCGCGGCATGCAGCTGTCCGGTGCTGAATTCGTCTCTGACGACCGCGCCACCATTGTGGCAACGCTGAAACGCAGTTTTGCCATGGATGACATCGTGTTCTGCTGCGGCGGTATCGGTGCCACGCCCGATGACCAGACCCGTCAGGCGGCGGCCGAGGCGCTGGGCTTGTCGCTTGAGCTGCACCCGGAAGCCGCCCGTCTGATTGCCGAGCGTTGTGCCGACAACGAGCGTAACGGGCAGGGCAGTGGTGACATGTCGTTGCCTGAAAACCAGCAACGTCTGCAAATGGGGGTTTTTCCGGTCGGTTCTGAAATCGTGCCCAACCCCTACAACAAGATCCCGGGGTTTTTCATTCGCAATCATACGTTCATGCCGGGTTTTCCGGTCATGGCCTGGCCCATGATGGAATGGACCCTGGACACCCGTTATGCAGCATTGCATCACGGGGTTGAACGTGTCGAGCACTCGTTCATTGTGTTCCGGATGCCCGAATCCCGTATTACGCCTGCGCTTGAAGAGCTTGAAAAACGCTGGCCTGGTGTGAAGGCGTTCAGCCTGCCCAGCATGGGCGAGGCCGGTGGGCGGGCGCATATCGATCTGGGCGTGAAAGGCGAGCCCGAGGCAGCGGCCCAGGCGCTCGAGTTCCTGCGTCAGGAAGTGTTGCGGCTGGGTGGCCGTCTGAACCCGCCCGACAACGATCACTGAGCGGGTCAGCAATGTGCTTTTGCCTGCAGCGCCCATGTGCGTGCAGGCGATGCAGCATACGTTGCATTGCGATACAGGGCTTGCGTGCAAGGCCTGTTTTTTCATATCATCAGATTGTTGCAACGCACAATGGTTAGATCATGTCCCGATCCAGTCCCTCAGCCCGTAGCGGTGAGCTGTTGAATCCCGGTGATTCCACAATCACGATACAGGTGCTTGAGCGCGCCATGCTGCTGCTTGATGTTCTGGCGCGCCATGCCGATCCCGTTCCCCTGAAAGACCTTGCGGCCGCCACCGGCCTGCACACGTCAACCACCCACCGCATTCTGAATGACCTGGTTGTGGGGCGCTATGTCGAGCGTGTCGATGGGGGGCTTTACCAGCTGGGTATGCGTTTGCTGGAGCTGGGTTCGCTGGTCAAGGGGCGGCTCAATGTGCGTGAGGTCGCTGTCGAGGCCATGCGTGAACTGCATAAACTCACTGGCCAGACGGTTAATCTTTCCGTTCAGCAGGGCGACGAAATCGTCTATGTCGAGCGTGCCTGGAGCGAGCGTTCGGGCATGCAGGTGGTTCGGGCAATTGGCGGACGCGCACCTTTGCACCTGACATCAACCGGTAAACTTTTTCTGTCAGTCTGTGATCCGCGTCAGGTACGTGCGTATTCCATTCGTACGGGTCTGGCAGGCAACACCCGCAACAGCATCACACAGCTAGATCAGCTTGAACGTGATCTGGCTCTGGTCAGGCGTCACGGTTATTCCCGCGACAACGAAGAGCTTGAGCTGGGTGTGCGCTGCATAGCGGCCGGTATCTACGATGATTCCGGCAAGTTGCAGGCGGGCCTGTCGATCTCGGCACCTTCGGAGCGCATGCGCGATGAATGGATTCCTGTTCTGCTGCGTACGGCCGGTCAGATCTCCGAAGCCCTCGGATACGAACCACCGCTCTGATTTTGTTGCGTTGCAACAAAAAAATGCTTGACGCACGACACGATTGGCGTAAAATGTGTTTTGTGCAACGCAGCATGGAAGGTTTTCACGTAGGTCTGGTGATTTGCTTAGCCTTCTTTATTTTTACGCTTGAACATTGTTCATTCATTGCGGGCGTTTCTGCCCAACCTATAAAGGAATCATCATGAGCGCAATCCCCCAAAACGTACTGGCCAACCAGAAAGCTTCCCTCGACAACATGCTCGCCATTCAGGGCGCCATGTTCGGCGGTTTCGAAAAACTGGTCGATCTGAACCTGAAAGTCATGAAAGCCACCATGGACGAAGTTGCCCAGAAGTCGCAGCAAGCGATCCAGGTGAAAGATGCCCAGGAAGCCGTTGCCTTTGTTTCTGGTCTGGTTCAGCCCAACGCTGAAAAAGCCACGGCCTATGGCAAACATGTGTATGACATCGTTGCCGGCGTGCAAACCGACATCACCCGCCTGACCGAAGAGCAAATTGCCCAAGGTCGCGAACAAATGACCGAAACCATCGACCAGTTGGCCAAAAATGCGCCTACAGGTTCCGAAGGTGCCGTTGCCCTGATGAAATCGTCGCTGGCAACCGCCAACAGCGCCTACGAATCCATGGCCAAAGCGGCTCGCCAGGCTGCCGATGCGGCCGAATCGAACATCACGGCTGCCACGAACGCCACGATCAAGGCGGCTACTGATGCAGCCGACGCCGCCAGCAAAACAGCCGCTGCCGCAACTCGCGCACGTCGCCCTGGCGCCTGAGCATTTGGAACGACTGCCCGTGCCGGCACGGGCAGTGTAGCCGCAGGCGGGTAACCGTTCTGCAGTAAAAAAACCCGTATCTTTTCAGGTGCGGGTTTTTTTTTGGGTTGTATTCGACCCGGGCCTGCCCTTGCGGGGGCACTGCTGAACAAGGCTGGCCGCCGTGGCCAGTGTTCAGCCCAGCCAGGCTTTCAGGTCGTAGTAACGCACGACATCGCCCCCGGCGACCCGTGTTCCGGCTGGAATGCGGGCCAGTGCACCGGCCCAGTCCAGGGAGCGGATGATGTTCGAGCCCTGCTGTGCATAGGGCACCAGCCCGGGCAATGACCCGGCACCTTGATCGTGTATTTGTACCCGCAGGAATTCTTCGCGTTTTTCGTTGAAGGAAGCCGGCGTGTCGAGAATGCCATGCATTACGGACGGGAAGGGATCGATGCGGCCCTGCAGTGTGCGGATCAGGGGCGTGACCAGCAGGCTGTAGACCACAAAGGCGGAGACCGGATTGCCTGGCAGGCAGACCACCGGTTTGCCCTGAATGTGTGCCAGGGCCACCGGCTTGCCGGGCTTCATGGCGACCTTCCAGAGATCAAGCTGCCCGCCCAGCGATTCCAGCACCGGCTTGACCAGATCTTTGTCACCCACCGACACACCGCCGACCGTCAGCAGCAGGTCACAATCGGGCAACAAGGTTGTGAAAGCCTGTTCCAGGGATTCGGTGGTGTCGCAGGCGTGATGCACGGCGATCACCCGCGCATCCAGCGCACCCACCAGGGCCGCCAGCATGGGCCCGTTGGAATCGTGGATCTGGTGCTCGGCACGCGGTTGGCCGGCGGGTACAAGTTCGTCGCCGGTGGTCAGGATACTGACCCGCAAGGGGCGGAACACCGGCACTTCGGCATACCCCTGCGAGGCCAGCAGGGCAATCTGGCCGGGCCCCAGCCGGGTGCCCATGGGCAGCAGCTGGTCGTCGGCACGAACATCTTCACCACGCAAGCGCACGTGGTCTCCCTGTGCCGGGGGCACGGTGATGGTGAACTGGTTGTTCGCTTCCTGGCCGTTTTCCTGCATGACCACCGTATCGGCGCCGGCCGGCATCAGGCTGCCGGTGAACAGTCGTATGGCCTGGCCCGGCTGCAGGGCCTCCGGCATCTGGCCGGCGTAGCAGCGCTGCTGTACAGGCAGGGCTCGCCCCGGTGCGTAGTCGGCAAAGCGGATTGCGTAGCCGTCCATGGCGCTGTTGTCGGCGGGCGGAAGATCAAGCGTGGCGAACAGGGTCTGGGCCAGAACGCGCCCGCCTGCCTGGTGAATGGGGCACAGTTCGGTGGCGGTGGGTGGTTGACCAGCCTGGGCCAGAGTCAGTTGGGCGGTGTCGAAATCCAGCATGGCGGCTCAGGTGCGGTTACGAAAGTGTGAGGCAAAATTGCAGGGTGTGTGTGTGCTGTCGAGCTGTTCGCGGATGATCTTGCTCCAGGCCAGTTCGCAGGCGCCGGGTGATCCGGGAACACAGAAAATGAGCGTGTTGTTGGCCATGCCCCCGAAGGCATCGGACTGCAGGCTGGAGCTGCCGATATCCAGCCATGACAGGTGACGGAACAGTTCGCCGAAACCGGTGAAGGTCTGGTCGAGCAGCGGGCGTATGGCGCGTACCGTGGTCTGGTCGTGCGAAAAGCCGGTGCCGCCATTGGTGATGATGACCTGGACGGCCGGATCGGCAACCCACTGGCTGATGACCTTGCGGATTTCATACAGGTTTTCCGGGCAGATCTGGTGATCGACACACCGGTGGCCATCGTTGACCAGGCTGTTTTCAAGAAGATCGCCGGATTCGTCGTTGCCTTTGTGACGGCGGTCGGAAATGGTGAGAACGGCGGCGTTCAGTACAACACGGGGTGCATCAGGATCGTGGCGTGGCATGGTTGGGTATCCTTCTGGAACAGGGTTTGGTAGAGCGAAGGCGTTTGGTAAATCAAGGCCTGGCCTGCTTGAGCAGCAGGGGCATGGACCGGTTGCATGGCCCGGGGTATGCGCAGAAAACCCCGGCATTCATGCGGGCGGTAAAGAGGACCAGGATTGCGTTTTTTCAGCATCGGTTTCGCGCTGTTCCACCCAGAACTGTGCTCCTGTTTTCAAGGTTTCCCGCTTCCAGAACGGTGCCCGGGTTTTCAGGGCATCGATGATGAATTCGCAGGCACGGAAGGCATCGCCCCGATGCGCACTGGCAACGCCCACGAAAACGATCTGGTCGGCACTGCGCAGTTCACCCACGCGGTGCACCACCAGGCAGTCGGTGACAGCCCAGCGTTCGCGCGCCGTGGCGCATAGATCGGAGATTTCGCGTTCGCACATGCCCGGATAGTGTTCCAGAAACAGGGTGTCGGTGGCCTGATCGGGACTGTAGTCGCGCACATAACCAGTGAATGAAACGACGGCACCGGCCTGCCCGGCCGACCCGGTACGCAAACGTTCGATCAGTTCGGCTACATTGAAATCAGCTTCCTGAACAAGCACCATGATGATTCAGCCTCCGGTGACAGGTTCGAACACGGCGACTTCATCGCCAGGCCTGATTTCAGCGGTATGGTTCGCGTGGTACTGGTTAATGGCGATTTTCAGCCGCTGCACCGACCCGAGTGCCGGATAGCGCGCCTGTACCTGTTCCAGCCATTGGGCCGCTGAAATGGGTGCGTCAAGAGGCCAGGATTCCTGGCGGGTGCCGGTCAGTTCGGCAACGTGGGCAAAATATAAAACCGTGATCACAGCAAAAGGCTCCGTGAGGTGAGTGTCAGGCATCAGTGCCATGCCAGTCGCCGCTTTTACCCCCCGACTTGAAGCGCAGGCGAATTGTTTCCAGCACAATGCCTTTGTCGGCGGCTTTGCACATATCGTAAACCGTCAGGGCGGCAATGCTGCAGGCTGTCATGGCTTCCATTTCCACCCCGGTTTTGTAATCGGTGCGGCAGGTGGCCCGTACATGCAGTGTATGGCTGGCGTGGTCGGGTTCAAATTCGATGCCGATGAAGCTCAGTGGCAGGCTGTGGCACAGCGGGATGAGATCGGCACACCGCTTGGCCGCCAGAATGCCGGCAATGCGTGCCGTGTTCAGGACATCGCCCTTGGCATTGGCTGCTGCGTTCAACAGTTGCCAGGCGGTTGCGTTCATGCGCACGCGGCCCTCGGCAACGGCCGTACGTGCCGTGGACGCTTTGTGGCTGACATCGACCATTGTGGCCTGGCCGGAGGCATCGAGGTGGGTAAGGGCGGGGGAGCTGGGCGTGTTCAACGGCATGGTGTCCTGGTGCTTTGTGTGCCAAAGCCTTGCGGCCTGACGGGGTGCTGAAAGTCGTATCATAATGGTTCGCCACCACAAGGGTACCAAAGCCCTTGCTCATCGTGGTGTTAACCGGAGACTTTCTTATGTCGATTAAAGTAGGTGACCGCGTACCTGAGGGTACGCTGACAGAATTCATTGAAACAGCGACGGATACCTGTGCTGTGGGCCCCAACAGCTTTCAGGTGGCCGATCTCGTCAAGGGGCGCAAAATTGCCGTATTCGCCGTGCCGGGTGCTTTTACCCCAACGTGTTCGGCCAAGCATCTGCCCGGCTTCCTGGAACTGGCCGACCAGATCCGCGCCAAAGGGGTCGATGAAATCTGGTGTCTTGCTGTGAACGATGCCTTTGTCATGGGCGCCTGGGGGCGTGACCAGGGGGTTCAGGGCCGCATTCGCATGATGGCCGACGGCAGTGCCGCCTGGACATGCGCACTGGGCCTTGAAATGGATCTGACCGCACGCGGCATGGGTGTGCGTTCCCAGCGTTATTCGGCACTGATCGATGACGGCGTTGTCACCCAGCTCAACCTTGAAGCGCCGGGCCAGTTCCAGGTCTCCGACGCCCAGACCTTGTTGTCGCAGCTGGGCTGATTTCTTCCCTTCTTTGTTGCGTGCGTCGCCTTCAGGCGTGCGCACGCCTGCCCGGTTTCTGGTGCGTGCCGTATGGTCAAAACGATTGGTGCCTTTTCTTCGCTGTATCTCGCAACGTTGCTGCTGCTGGTAGGTTCAGGCCTCTTCAACACCTACCTGGGTTTGCGTCTGGCCGCTGACAACGTGTCTGAAATCTGGATCGGTGGCCTGATTGCGGTGTACTACCTGGGTCTGGTGTTCGGTGCACGTATCGGGCACAAGATCATCATTCGTGTCGGCCACATTCGCGCCTACACGGCCACGGCGGCCATGGTTACGGTTACCGTTCTGGCCCTTGCCCTGATCGACAACCTGTACACCTGGCTGGGTTTGCGCTTTGTGGCCGGGCTGGCCATGGTCACCCAGTTCATGGTGCTTGAAAGCTGGCTCAATGAGCAAACGGAAAACCATCAGCGTGGCACCGTGTTCGCTTTTTACATGGTGTTTTCCGGTCTCGGTACCGTGCTGGGGCAACTTGCACTCACGCTGTTTCCCAGGCTCAACTACGAACCGCTCATGTTCGTGGCCATCTGTTCATCGCTGTGCCTCATTCCGGTTGCGCTTACGCGGCGTTTGCATCCTGCCCTGCAGTTGCCCGCGCCGCTGCATGTTCGCTACTACGTGCTGCGTGTACCGCTTTCACTGCTGGTTCTTTTTGTGGCCGGTGCCATCAGCGGTGCATTCTACGGTCTTGCGCCGGTGTATGCGTCCAAACAGGGGCTCGCCAGCAGTCAGGTCGCAGTATTCATTGCCGCCTCGGTGGCCATGGGGCTGGTGGCCCAGTGGCCCCTGGGCTGGTTGGCCGATCGCGTCAACCGCGCCGCCATGATTCGTGTCAACGCCTTGCTGCTGGCCGTGTTGTCGGTGCCGCTGTGGGGCTGGTGGTCGTTTCCCTATTGGGCCCTGGTGGCATTTTCTGCTGTCTTCGGGGCGTTGCAGTTCACGTTGTACCCATTGGGCGCTGCCTTTGCCAACGATAACGTTGAATCTGACCGGCGTGTGGGCCTTAGTGCCATTTTGTATATGGTGTACGGTATTGGCGCTTGTCTGGGCCCGTTGCTGGCCGGTGTGCTCATGCGCGAAATCAGCGACAGCATGTACTTTGTCTTTGTTTCGGCCTGCGCCGTCATTCTTGTGGTGTTCGTGCGTGCCCAGCGCATTTCCGGTTCCCACCTCAGTCAAGATGCCCCCACCCAGTTCGTGCCCATGGGCGACAGTCTGGAAGGCAGCAGTGTGGTTCCCGTGCTCGATCCCCGCGTAGATCCCGACTCCGACAAATCCTTTCAGCCCATGTCGGCCGAAGAAATGGAATTGCCGGTTCTGCCCGACGAGCCTGGTGTGTCTGAACAGTCCGTGCAAACAGCTGAACAGGGGGTAGGGCCGGAGGGGACATCGGAAGCGGCCCCTGCATCTGCCATTGCTGACGCAACCGGCGCAACCGGAGCAGCTTCAGCCGCTTCCATGACCGAACCGGCCAGCGTTCCCGCTGATGCAAAGCAGGCATCGACCCAGGCGTCTTCAGGTCAGGCGGCCCAGCCGTTCAGGGCGTCAGGTTCTGTCGAGGTATGAGGTTCTAGTAGGGGCATGAGGTTCTGTCAGGGCTGCAACAACGGGAAGCCCGCAGGGCCGTGCGATGCCCCCGATGCGCCCCACACCCCGACAGAACCGTCAACGCATACCCACACCCTTTGCACGAAGATCCGCCACAGAACAAGAAGCCCCCCCGGCTACCCTGAACTCAGCGCGGAATCAGAACAACAATGGCCCCGATGGCCAGCACAATCCCTGCGCCGTTGATCCACGACAGTTTTTCACGGAACACACCGGCGCCGATCAGCGTACCCAGTGAAATGACCCCGATATTCATGGCGGAAAACACCAGTGTCGGGTTCTCCGGAAACACCTGATGTGCACGGATATAAAAATAGATATTGCAGAAATTCAGTACACCCAGCACCACGCCGGCCAGCAGACTGCGTCCCTGCCAGACCGTACGTCGCGCCAGCAGCCAGCCGAAGATCACGATGCCGGCCAAGACGAAGGCGGCCAGCAAGCTGTTTGGAAAGGCCGCACCACTTTTGGCCAGTTGTTTGAACAGGATGTCGATGGTGCCGTAACCGGCCCAAACCGCCAGCAGATAGCCGATGGCGCGTGTGCGGTCTGCCGGATCCTCGGCAGGCGCCGGCTTGTACAGCAGGCACAGCAAAGCAAGCAGTGCAGTGGCGATTCCCAGTATTTTTGGCCCTGACAAAGCTTCACCGAACACCACGAACGCGGCGATCAGGGGAATGAACAACGACAGCCGTTGTGCGGCATCGCTCAGCACGATCCCGGCGTGCCGTACGGCACCTGCCATGGCCAGAAAAATGGTCGGTAGCAAAATACCCAGCGCGACAAGAATCCACCATGGTGTGTTTGTTGTCAGCAAAGCAGCAGGGCGTGCGCCCAGCAAGGTCAGTGTCAATGCGGCGGCCACCACGTAATTGACGGCAATGGCCTGGTCGATATGCAGTTGATGTTTGCGCGCCAGTTTCAGCAAAACCGAGACGGCCACACTGCAACTGATGCTGATGAGAAGCGTGATCATGTGTGCCTTGAACGTAAAAGTGTCAACAGCGCGGATGGTAGTCAGTGCGCCGCAGCGATTCAAGGCATCCAGCGTGACGTAGCTGCATTGTTTCAAAATGCACTGCCCGACGATGTGGCAAGCTGCGTCAACTCCCTTGTTTCAGTGCTTATGAGATGCATTGGAAGCCGTTTTGCCACCGCCAGCTATTTTGTTGGTTTTTGTAAGGCATCCATTTTTCAGTCATAATCAAAAGCCAATCCAACCCTATTTCGGTTTGTTTCCAGGAGACTTCATGAACCAGGCATTTGATCCAAAAAAAACAGCGGTGTTGTCCTTACATCTTGTCAATGACATTGTGTCTCCCGAAGGCAAGTTTGGTCCGTTTTTTGCTGCCCAGGTACAAGAGCGCAAGGTGCTTGATCATGCCGCACGCCTGCTTGAGCGTGCCCGCGCCGCAGGCATGCTGGTTGTGCATGCTGCCGTACGCTTCAAGCCCGGTCATGTTGATCTGGTGGCCAACAGCCCCTTGCTGACCATGGTGCGCGACATGGATGCACTGGTTGAGGGTACCTGGGGTGCCGACTTCGCCCAGGGCGTGCAGCCGCAGGCCGACGAACCCGTGATCACGCATCAGCGCGTGGGTGCCTTTCACGAAACCGGCCTGGATGCCTTGCTGAAAAGCCGTGGCATTGAACACCTTATCCTGCAGGGTGTTGTTACCAACAACATCGTTGAGCACAGTGCCCGTGATGCCGTCGATCGCGGATACTACGTCACGGTTGTGGACGACTGCTGCTCGGCACCCGCCCCCGAAGTGCATGCCGCGTCGATCGGCAACCTGGGGTTGCTGGCACAGGTCGTTTCGCTTGACGATTGTTTGTCACGCCTGAAACCCTGAGCGATTATTTTCGGCCTGGATCTTCAAGGCCGGCTCAAGAAACCTGACAAAACTGCTGCACGAATACCCTCTGTTCAAGAAACCTGCCCCAGCCGCACGTATTGCATAGCCCTGTACCCCCTATGCCCCTGTGTTTCCAAAGCACGTTCTCATGCAAGAAAAAGATGCCCCAAGGTGCGCACGCCAATACCCGGCACCGCACCCGCCAGGGCAACACGCCACATCGCACCCGTGCGGGGCCCGGCCGCACACAAAACAGCAATTCCGGGCAAATCCGTCGAATGAATCAGCCAACCTGCACTGGCATTCATCAGATGCGTATTCAGGGTGCCGTTTTGCAGCATTTCTGCCCAGACCCCCAGCAACGCCATGCCACCCCCCAGATACTTGGTCAGCGTGAAAGTCACCAGGGCGGGGTCCAGGCCCAGCGGTTCCAGAACGGGTTGTAACCCGTAGCCCAGCCAGGAGAACAGGCCCGCCTGCCGGCACACGCCCACCAGTAGCAAAGCCAGCGCCAGCATGGGAATGGCACCTGTGGCAATACGCAGTGCCTCTGCGCCCGCCTGCTGAATGACATCCAGTACCGGGCGTGGGCCCATGGTGCCTTCGACAGCCAACCCCACAGGCGGAGCCACGCATGAGCGTGTCAGTACATGCCAGGTAAAGCCTGCAGCGATCAAACCACCCAGCCAGGACAGCGCCAGGGTTTCGCCCAGTTTTAACCCCATGGGCGCCAGCGGGAACACGACGTTGGCCTGGCCCATCGCAAGAATCATGGCCAATGTGGCGGCAAGCTGGCGTTGTGAAGCACCGCGCAGTTCCATCATGGCCAGTACGGCCACCGGCGCCGCAAAACTGACAAAACTCATTTGCAGTGCTGCAAGCAAGCCTAGACCCGTTACCCCGAACCACAAAAGTCCCGGCTCCAGCAGCCGAACCAGCCACCCCATGAATCCTGCCAGTTCCAGCAGACGCATGATGCACAGCATGATGACCATGACAGGCAGCAGTGAGAACAGGGCGATTTCCACAGCCGACCGACCACTGTGCAGCAGAAGTTCTGTCCAGATCATGATGAATTGCGATTCGGGAGCAGCACGTTGCTGCGCGTCAGGCTGTCTCGCGATGGACCAGAAAAGGCGACCACGCCTGACGTTGTGGCATGACTTCAAGCCGATTGATGCAGATATGGGGCGGCAAGGTAACGATGTAATGAATTTGCCCGGCGATATCTTCGGCGGTCAAGGGGTCGGCACCCCGGTACAGTTGGTCGGAAGCGGCCTGATTACCCTTCGTACGTACCAGGGTGAACTCGGTTTCAGCCATGCCTGGGGCAAGGTCGGTGACACGTACACCCGTTGAAACCAGGTCGCAGCGCAAGTTGTAAGAAAATTGCTGCACAAATGCCTTGGTGGCTCCATACACGTGGCTGCCAGGATAAGGCCATTGGCCTGCAATCGAGCCGATATTCACAATGGTGGCGCCCGCACCGGTTTTGATCAACCGGGGCAAGAGAGCATGCGTTACATTTACCAGGCCCGTCACATTGGTGTCGATCATGGTGTGCCAGTCCTCCAGCGCCACATCGGGTGCGCCTTCAGGCGCCAAAGCCAGGCCAGCGTTATTGATCAGTGCGGTCACCTGGCCAAAATCGGGTGGCAGGTTGTCAACAACGGTGGCAACGGCCTGTGCATCGCGCACATCCAGAACAGCACAGTGCACCGGAACATGATCATGCAGCTCCTCTTTCAACGCCTGCAGGCGATCCTCACGCCGCCCGGTCAGTACCAGTGCCCAGCCCGCCTGGGCAAAACGGCGCGCGGTGGCCCGACCAAAACCGGATGTGGCGCCTGTGATGAAAACAACTTTTTTTGGAGTCATGACAACCTGCATAAGAAATGTGATGAATGGAATGGTCAGTACCGAAGGGCGCTCAGGCCGGCTCCAGTTCCAGAAACTGGCGTACTCGTTCCGTGTCGGGATGAGTGAAAAACTTCTCGGGGGGGCAATGTTCGATGATTCGCCCTTTTTCCAGAAAGACGACCTGATCGGACACCGCCCGGGCAAAATCCATTTCGTGGGTGACGACCATCATGGTGTAGCCTTCGCGTGAAAGGTCGCGCATCACATTGAGCACCTCACCAACCCGTTCAGGGTCAAGTGCCGACGTTGGTTCATCGAACAAAATCACCTCCGGTTCAATGGCGAGCACCCGGGCGATGGCAACACGTTGCTTCTGGCCTCCGGAAAGGGTGTGCGGGTACTGATGGGCCTTGTCCTGCATGCCCACTTTCTCGAGCAGTTCAAGCGCCTGTGCGCGGGCCCTGGCCTTGGGCACCCCCTTCACATGCACAGGTACTTCCATCACGTTTTGCAGCACAGTGAAGTGGGGCCACAGATTGAAGCTCTGAAAAACCATGCCGGTTTGTCCACGCATGCGTTGCAGGTCCCGCGCTTTCATCGGTGTGCCGTCTTCATTCACCCCGATGCGTTGACCGCCGATCCGGATCTCGCCGCGGTCGGGTTGCTCCAGCCAGTTCACGCAGCGCAGCATGGTCGATTTCCCGGAGCCGGACGAGCCCAGAATGCTCACGACTTCGCCCTTGCGCACGTCAAGGTTGATGTCGCGCAGCACCTCATAGCCGTCAAAGCTTTTGGAGAGATTCTTGATACGTACAGCATAGTCAGACATGTTCAAATCCCCTGCGCAGTGTGGTGCGCCGTGCCCGCCGCACGATCGCTTCGAGTGCCAGGCCCATGGCCCAGTACAGGCCGATGGCCACCACGAAGGCTTCCACCGGAATGAAGTAGCGGGACTGCACGGCGTTGGCCGCCGCAGTCAGTTCCGTTACCGTGATAATGCTGAGAAACGAGGTGTCCTTCAGGCTCATGATGGCCTGATTGCCCAGTACCGTGCGTGACCTCATCACCAGCTGGGGCAATACGATGCGCACCCAGGCTTTTTTGCGTCCGTAACCGTGGGCATACGCCGCTTCCAGCGTGCCGGGTGCAAGTGTCAGGCGTGCGCCGCGCAGAATTTCTGCAATGTAGGCACCGTGGTACACCGTCAGTCCCAGCAGGCCCGCTTGCAGGGCCGTCAGCCGAAGACCGACTGCGGGTAGCCCGTAATACAGCAAATAGGCAAACATCAGAAACGGCAGCATGCGCATGACATTGACGCCACCACGCAGCAGCTTTGACGTTGCGCCCCCGTGTTCGGTCATGTGGTAAACCGCTACGCAGGCCAGCAGAAAACCCGCAATCGTTGAGCCCAGAAACAAGCCTATCGTTGTGCCCAGCCCTTGCAGCAACACATCCCGGGCCTGCCAGACAATCATCCAGTTTTCGGCGTTCATTCTGTTCTCCTACAGGGCCAGCCGGTTGGCGCGTCGTTCTGCAATGGCCTGCACCTTGATCAGCAGCGCGACCATCACCATGTAGATGGCGGCGGCTGCCAGCATGGGAGGCAACGGTTCATAGGTGACGGCGGCAATACGGTTGGTTACCCGGGTCAGGTCCACCAGGCCGATGATGGCAACGGCCGGGCTGCCTTTGATCAGGAAAGACATTTCGTTGACCAGGCCCGGCAGGCTGGCAACCACCATCTGGGGCAGCATGATGCGGCGAAACATCAGCGAGGACGACATGCCGCAGGCTTGTGCCGCCTCGCGTTGTTCTTTTGAAAAGCTTTGTACGGCACCACGCCAGATTTCGGCATTGAAGGCGGACGTGTTGATGGTCAGGGCCGTGATCGCCACCAGTTCCCGATCCAGCGTCATGCCAAAACCGGGGGCAGCCAGAAAGATGAACAGTGTCAGCGTGACCAGGGGGGCTGATCGCGCCAGACTGATCCAGGTGGCCAGGATCTGGTCCAGAATCGGGATGCGTGCCATGCGCAGCAATGCCAGACCCAGACCGATCACGACCCCCAGTGCAATCGATATGCCGGATATCCATGCGGTGACGCAGGCGCCGTCCCACAGCATTTTCCAGGTCTGTGCATCCATGGTGCTCTCCGTGTATCAGATTTCAGAATGGCTCATTCCAGGCCGGCCAGTGCATGGAACTGTTTCTGGGTGGTGATGGGTTCCGTGGGCAGGTCAGGGAATGCCTCGCCAAACCACTTCACTTGCAGCTCCTTCAGGCGGCCGTTGTCACGAATTTTTTTCATGAAGCCTTCCGTGAACGTCAGCAGCTCCGGGCTGTTCTTCGGAACGGGCCAGGCGGCAAAGCCGTTGCCGGAAACCGCCATGCCCTTTTCAAAGACGCCGGGGCGTGCCTTGACCAGGTCGTTGACGGAGATCACGGCATTGACCACGTAGTCGAGGCGGCCATTGGCCAGGTCGGCATAGGCTTCGGGGTACGACTGGTATTCCACGACTTTGCCCAATGAACCCCCTTGGGCCTTGAGCATTTTTTCCAGTTCAGGCAAACGAGCCAGCAAGGCGCTGCCGGCCTGTACACCCAGTGTTTTGCCTGACAGCGAAGCGATGTCGCCCAGGCGCGTGTCACCGGCTCGTTTCACGTAATAGTGCTGCGCCGAGGCAAACGGCGGCGCAAAGTTGAAGACCCGCAGGCGTTCATCGGTAACCAGCGCCCCGGTGTAGGCAAGGTCGTACTGGCCACCTGACACAGCGGCCAGCAGGCCTGTCCAGGGCAGGATTTCCTGATTGACTTTCAGTCCCGACTCGGCCGCATACTGTTTGAAGTCTTCCAGTAATTCAGCATGGAAACCGGCAGGTTTGCCATCACGGATGAAGTTGAACGGCGCATAGTCGTCTTCGGTGGCGACTTTGATTTCACCGCGTTGCTTGATCTCGGCCATATCGGCGTGGGCCGGGCCGGCCACGGCAATGAACGCACTCAGGATGCACAGTCCGAGCGCTTTTCGCAGATCGGCAAAGCGCGCAGGTGACGCACCAGTACGCATCGGTACGCACCAGACTGGTGCTGGTGTGGAGGCTGTACGGCTGTACGGGACAGTGACGGGCTTTTTCAGCATGGTGTTGCTCCTTGGGCAATGAGGGTCGGACAGACCATCGAGAACCCATTCTAGGAGCGGGCAAGAAGCACCAAAAGGTGCAGTTTTGAGCGGTGTTCGAGACAGATGAGGACTGATTGGCGTGTCCTCGATGCGGAAGGGGGCTTTGGCATGGAAATTGCTTCAAAGAGTGTTCAGTAGTTGCAACAAAAGGATGAACACCATGATCGACCACTATCTGCACATTGATTTCGACCCGGCGCACAGCTTGCAGCAGCAATTGCGCCAGTGCCTTGTGGACGCGATATTGCGCGGTATTTTCCCGGTGGACGAACCCCTGCCTTCGTGCCGTCAGCTTTCTCAGCAACTTTCGGTTTCACGCAATACGGTTGCCCTGGTGTATGAAAGCCTGCTCGATAAAGGCTACCTGATCAGCAAGCCCCGCAGCGGGTACTACCTGCATCCTGATTATCATCATGTCGCTGGCGCCGGCCATGTTGCACCTGTCAGCACAGCGCAGGCGGTCAATGGCATGTCTGAGGGGCCGGCACAGGGCGGTGTTCAATGGTCCAGTAAGGTGGTGCAGTCTGCCGGCCATTTTTATGGCACGCTCAAGCCCAAAAACTGGGCTCATTTCAAGTATCCCTTTGCCTATGGTCAATCGGACAGCGATCTCTTTCCGCGGCGTGCCTGGCGCCTGGCGGAGCGTGATTTGCTGAATCAGGAAAACCTGTCGTTGTGGACCGCAGACAACGCGGATCGTGATGATCCCGAGTTGATCGAGCAACTTCGTACACGGGTGCTTCCCAAGCGGGGTATCTGGGCACGTCCCGAGAATATTCTGATCACGTTGGGGTCGCAAAATGCACTGTATTTGCTGGCGCGGTTGCTGACAGGGCCGGGTATCCGGGTGGGTATCGAAAACCCCGGCTACCGCGATGCCTGGAATATGTTCACCCTGAACAAGGCGCAGGTCAGTCTGCACCCTGTTGACGCCGAGGGGCTGGTTGTGGATGATGCGCTTTCCCGGTGCCAGTATGTTTACGTTACGCCCAGTCATCAGGTGCCGACGGGTGTAACGTTGTCAGCCGCGCGTCGCCGTGCGCTGTGGCAGATGGCATGCCGGCACGATCAGATCGTGATTGAAGATGACTACGACGCCGACCTCAATCTCAGCCAGCACCCGTTACCTGCCCTGAAGTCGGCCGACACCCAGGGGCGTGTCATTTATCTCAGCAGCTTTTCCAAGAGTCTTGCGCCTGGTTTGCGCATTGGTTATGTTGTTGCCGATGAAGAATTGATTGATGAAATGCGAGCTCTGCGTCGTCTGATGTATCGGCATCCTCCGTTCAATATTCAACGTTTGCTGGCGCGTTTTCTTGCCCAGGGCGATTACGATGCGCACCTGCGCCAGTACCGTACCGCGTATCGGGCCAAACATGCACAGCTGCATGCTGCCGTTGAAAAGCATTTGGGCGGGTGTGCCTACAGTACCAGCGAGGGGGCGGCTTCGTTCTGGATGGCAGCACCTGAAGGCGTGGATACCCAGAAACTGGCCTGGGCCGCTGCGCAGCGCAGCATCATGATTGAACCGGGCACCAGTCATTTTCTGGATGGTACGGGTTCAACGCGTCACTTCCGCCTTGGGCTCAACGGCATTCGTGCGGAACGGATTGTGCCGGGCATTCAGCTTTTGTCGGATACCCTGATGGGTGCGGGCGTTCTGCAGTGATTGTTTAGAGCATTGTGTGGCAGAAGGCTGTGTTGTTTGCGGCGGGCACACGCATGAGTCGATCCGTGCGGTCTGCTGCCGTGGCTGTTCTGGATGAGCGTGCGTATCGCGCCTGTTTCTTTTTGTCGTTGCGCTGCCAAAAAAATGCCCCTTGACTGCCGGGCTGGCAAAAAGGGGCATTTTGACGGGTTGTTCGCACCAGGCCTGCAGGCAGGGTGCGGATTATTCTGTTTATCAAAGCGAACCGTGTTGCGTGAACACGTCGTCCAGAATACCCAGGGCCTGGTTCAATTCGGTTGCTGTGGCAATGCAGGGCGGGGCCAGGTGAATGCGGTTGGCCACGACGAACGTGAGCAGACCCCTGGCCATGAGCGCCGACTTCAATGCGGCAACACGCTCTGCACCGAGCGGTGTGCGTTTGGCGGGGTCCGAGACCAGTTCCAGTGCCCAGAAGTAGCCCAGACCGCGCACCTCACCAATCATGGCGTGCCGCTCACACAGGGTATGTACGCCCGGACCCAGTATCGATGCACCCAGTCGCTGTGCATTGCCGATCATGTCTTCCTGGGTCATGGCATTGAGCGTTGCCACGATGGCCGCCATGGCCAGGGGGTGGCCGGAATAGGTCAGGCCACCCGGAAACACACGATCCTGGAACCAGGTGTCGACCTTTTCCGACACAATCACGCCGCCCGCCGGTACATACCCTGAGTTGACGCCTTTGGCGAAAGTGATCAGATCCGGAACGACATCGTAGTGATCCAGTGCAAACCAGGCACCTGTGCGTCCGAAGCCGACCATGACTTCGTCAAGGATCAGGAAAATGCCGAATTCGTCGGCCAGGGCACGCACACCTTTCAGATACCCTGCGGGCGGCACCAGAACCCCCGCTGTGCCTGGAATGCTTTCGAGCAAAATGGCTGCAATCGATTCCGCACCTTCAGATTCAATGACACGACGCAGGTGATGCAGTGCGCGCTCACACTCCTCTTGTTCGGTTGTTGCATGAAATTCAGAGCGGTACAGGAACGGATTGAAAAAATGGATGTGGCCACGGGCAAATTCGTTGGGTACGCGCCGGGGGTCGCCCGTGGCGACAATCGCAGCACCCGTATTGCCGTGGTAGGAACGGTAGGCCGACAAGACTTTGTCGCGGCCTGTCACCTGGCGTGCCATGCGAATGGCATTTTCGTTGGCATCTGCGCCTGCGTTGGTGAAAAACACTTTCCTGAAGCCCGCCGGGGCACGTTCCAGGATCAGGCGCGCGGCCTCGGCGCGTTGCGGGTTGGCAACGGCGGGTGCAATGGTGCACAGCTGTGCTGCCTGATCCTGGATGGCTTTGATGACGGCCGGGTGCTGGTGACCGATATTGGTATTGACGAGCTGGCTGCTGAAGTCAAGGTAGCTGCGGCCTTCGAAATCCCAGATCTGGCAGCCCTGACCGCTGGCAATTGCCAGTGGATCAAGATGGCCTTGGGCTGACCACGAGTGAAAAACATAGTTCAGATCGTCTTGACGTACGCTGGCGTTGGTCAGTGTGTCGGTGATGCGCATGATGATTCCTTGGAGGTTTTGCCGAAAACCCAACTATAGGAACCCGCACTGTATCCCGGTTAGAGCCAGATCGGCATCGGTTATGTGCCAGTTGCACGTCGGGGCAGTGCAAGAAAACGTTTTTCGTTGATGAAATGCAAAAAGGGTCAGCACGGTGTGCTGACCCTTGGAATTCTTTGGCGGAGCGGACGGGGCTCGAACCCGCGACCCCCGGCGTGACAGGCCGGTATTCTAACCAACTGAACTACCGCTCCGCAGCGGTATACTGTGTTAACCGATGCCAACAACAGTGTAGTTGGCGTCCCCTAGGGGATTCGAACCCCTGTACTCACCGTGAAAGGGTGATGTCCTAGGCCTCTAGACGAAGGGGACAGGACAAGCAAGGCAAGCATTATAACAAACTTTTCGCTACACTGCAAAACCTTTCTCTACATTCTTCGCTTGACTGGTGGAGGTAAGCGGGATCGAACCGCTGACCTCTTGCATGCCATGCAAGCGCTCTCCCAGCTGAGCTATACCCCCGTTTGCTGCGATGTCTTGCGAAGAAACAGAATTATGCACCATCTAATTTTCTTGTGCAAGTGGTTTTAGGGTTTTTTTGTGAAATTCCTGAAAAATTTTTTTGTGTTGCGTTTTTTCAGGGCGTGGTTTCCACTGGGCGCTTGCGGCGTCCGGATGAAAAACCCAGCACCATGGCGCTGAGCAACAACACCGGATTGTTACCCCAGCGGGCATACGGCGTCAGGCCAGTGGTACCTTGCACCTCGACATCGAGCACCCCCAGGGCATTCGGCGCCAGCACGGCGCGTACTTTGCCGTTGGGATCAATGGCTGCCGTCATGCCGGTGTTGGTGGCACGCAGCATGGGGCGTCCGGTTTCCCGTGCCCGCATGCGTGAAATGTGCAGGTGCTGGCGCACGGCCCACGAGTCACCGAACCAGGCCAGATTACTGAGGTTCACCAGCAGTGTTGCGTTGTTGCTTGCCGTGACAGCGGCCAGCAGTTCTTCACCAAAGACGTCTTCGTAGCAGATATTCGGCGCCAGTCGTTGGCCGGCCACGGCGAATGGGGCCTGGTCGAGCGGGCCCGGATGGAAGTCCCCGAGCGGAATATTCATCTGTTCGACGAACCAGCGAAAACCGGTGGGTACAAATTCGCCGAAGGGAACCAGATGGTGTTTGTCGTAACGCATTGCGAGGCGTGCCGACAGCAGTTCATCCGGTGTGGTGTCGGCGGAAATGGCGATGGCGCTGTTGCTGTAGCGCGGCTTGCCGTCAGTCTGTTCGGCCAGGGGGGCGCCCAGGATCAGGGTGGCCTGGCGCTGGCGGGCAATGTCGATCCAGCGTTCCCAGACGCCTGCCGGTATCCGGTTTTGCAGCAGGGGTATGACCGTTTCCGGCAAAATGATGATGGCAGGTGCTCCGTTGGCTTCCTTCGGTGGCAGGGCGGCCAGGTGCATGTAGGTTTCAAGCCCTTTTTGCAGGTGGGCCGGATCGAACTTCAGCGATTGCGGCACATTGCCCTGAACCAGTCGGACAATCAGCCGGTTGCCGTAGTCGTGTGTCCAGTGAATCGAGCCCAGTGCCAGACCGCTGAAGCCTATGACCAGGCCCACACCCAGCGCAGCGGCCGCTTTGCTGTCGTTCCCCGCCTGGCGAGCCTGTGCAAACAGGGCCATGCCGGCTGCGATGAAGGCTGCAATCCAGGCAACCCCGTACACACCCAACAGGGGTGCCCAGCCAGACAGCATGCCATCAATGTGGGCATAACCAATGTTCAGCCAGGGAAATCCGGTGAACAGCGTGCCTCTGAACCATTCGAACAGTGTCCAGCTGGAGGCAAACAGGGCGGCACCAAGCACCATGGCGCGCAGGCGGTTGTGATCGGCGTGACGGTAGGCAAACAGCCAGTGCGTGAGGGCTGCGGCGGCAGACCCGTACAGGGCCAGGAAGCCGGCCAGCGCGAGTACGGCCAGCCCTGCGGGTGCCGGGTGCATGCCGCCGTAAACGTGCATGCTGGTGTACAGCCAGTAGAGTCCGACTGAAAAGCTGCCCAGGCCAAAGGCAAACGCGCGCAGGGCTGCCTGCCGCGTGCGTGTGCTGCCGAAGACGGCGTAGGCCAGCAGGGCAAGGCAGACGACCTGCACCACGGGCAGGCTCCAGCCGGGCAACGGGCCGGGCGCAAAAGCCAGTGCATGGGCACCGCCCAGAAAGAACAGATTCAGCGTCCAGCGGTGGCTGCGCCAGGTGTTGATCAGGGCGGAGAGTGTCATTCGGAAGGGGTATCGGCTTGAGCAGCCTGATGGGGGGAATGCTGAATGTGCAGCCAGAGCGCACGTTTGGCATCGGCACCGACCACGGTGATGTTCAGGCCGTTGTGGGTGACGCTGTCGCCCCGACGCGGGATGCGCCCCAGTTCGCTGGCCAGCCAGCCGCTGAGGGTGTCGAAGTCGTCGTTGGGCAGTTCGGTATTGAACGTTTCGTTGAAGTCGTCGATTTCCGTGATGCCCATGGCCCGCCAGCTGTTGGAGCCGGTCTGGAAAATGGTTTTTTCATCGTCTTCGTCGTATTCGTCTTCGATGTCACCGACGATTTGCTCCAGCACGTCTTCCATGGAAACCAGGCCGGCCACGCTGCCGTGTTCGTCGACCACGATGGCCAGATGGTTGCGGCTGCTGCGGAAGTCGTGCAGCAGCACGTTCAGGCGCTTGGTTTCGGGGATGAAAACGGCCGGCCGTACCAGCGGGCGCAGGTCGAGCGTGGGGTTGGTGATGGACAGCAGCAGGTCTTTGGCCAGCAAAATGCCCACGATGTTGTCGCGGTCATCTTCGTACACGGGAAAGCGCGAGTGGCCTGTTTCGATAATGATGGGCAGCAGCTCGGACAGAGGCCGCGTGATGTCGAGCATATCCATTTTGCTGCGCGGTACCATGATGTCGGCAACGGTCTGGTTGGCGACATCGAGGGCGCCGGAGAGCATGGCGTAGGCTTCGCTGTCGAGGACCTGACGCTCGTAGGCGGCATCAAGAACCGCCTTGATGTCGTCGCGGTCTTCAGGTTCGGCGGGCCGGATGAACGTGATGATGCGTTCGAGCAGGGATTTTGCAGGCTGTTTTGAGGGCCGGTGATCGGCCTCGGTAGAGTTGGGGTCTGACATTGTCCGGGGGACTGAGTTCAAGAAGGCTTAGGATAACCGAAAATCAGGGCAATTATGCTGTTTTCAAGCCATGTACGGGTCAGGCAAGCCCATGTCGCGCAAAATGGCGGTTTCCAGGGCTTCCATGTGATCGGCCTCATCGGGTTCGATGTGGTCGTATCCAAGGGCGTGCAGGGTGCCGTGCACCACCAGGTGGGCGGCATGGTTCAGCAGGGGTTTGCCTTGTTCCGTGGCTTCACGTTGCAGTACGGGAACGCACAGCACGATGTCACCGTACAGTGTGCCTTCGGGGTCAGGGTCGTATTCAAAGGTCAGTACGTTTGTGGCGTAGTCTCGCCCGCGGTAGGCGTTGTTCAGGCTGAGGCCTTCGTCGGCATCGACAAAGCGCAGGGTCAGTACAACGGCCACCGGCAGTGCCTGGTTCTGTTGCGCCGATGCCCGGGCAGCACCTGCCAGGGCACGCTGCACCCAGCGGCGCACCCGCCAGCGTGGCAGGTCGGGGGCCGGTGTACCGTACTGTACCGAAAGCGACAAGGCCGGCACGGGGTGCGTTTGTTCAGCTGACATGATCGCCTGCTTTTTCGTAGGCATCCACGATGCGAGCCACCAGCGGATGGCGCACGACATCGCGACTGGTGAAGCGGGTGAAGGAAATGCCCTGGACATCGTGCAGGATGTCGGCCGCATGCATCAGGCCGCTGGCATGGCCACGCGGAAGATCAACCTGGGAGGGGTCGCCGTTGATGACCGCCTTGCTGCCGAAACCGATACGGGTCAGGAACATTTTCATCTGTTCCGGTGTGGTGTTCTGTGCTTCGTCGAGGATGACGAAGGCGTGATTCAGCGTGCGCCCGCGCATGTAGGCCAGCGGCGCAATTTCGATGGTCTGTTTTTCAAACATGCGCTGTACGCGCTCGAACCCCATCAGGTCGTACAGGGCATCGTAGAGCGGGCGCAGATAGGGGTCGACTTTCTGGGCGAGGTCGCCAGGCAGGAAGCCCAGGCGCTCGCCGGCCTCTACGGCAGGGCGGGTCAGCACCAGTCGCTGTACGGTTTCACGTTCAAGGGCGTCAATGGCACAGGCCACGGCCAGCCAGGTTTTGCCGGTGCCGGCCGGGCCGATACCGAAGGTGATGTCGTGGCTCAGGATGTTGTTCAGGTAGTCGCGCTGGCGCGGGGTACGCGGCCGCAGGTCGGACTTGCGGGTGCGCAGGTTCATGCTCGGGTCATCGACCGGCGGCAGTTCTGGCAGCACGTTGTCGTGCGGGTCAGTGCCGGCCGGTGCCGTACGCCCGGCACCCAGTTCGACCAGACCCAGCTGGATGTCATCGACCGACAAGGCTTTATGGGTTGCGCGCCGGTGAAACAGTTCAAGTGCCTTGGCCGCTGTTTCGGCGTGTTCGCCCGTAACGGTAACGTGATCGCCGCGCCGGTTCAGCACAACATTCCAGCCATCGGCGATCTGCCGCAGATTTTCGTCGAGCGGACCGCACAGGTTGGCCAGGTGGGTGTTGTCGCCATCAAGGTGAACAACCACTTTCTTGCGTGAAGGGGTGCGCGTCATGCCTGGCCTTGCAGGGTCGATTCCTGGGTGATGATTTCGCCGCGCAGGGTGTTGGTAAGGGCGGCCGTGATGCGAAGGTCGATCATTTGGCCGATGAGGCGATGATTGCCGGCAAAGTTCACGATGCGGTTGTTTTCGGTGCGGCCTGACAGTTCGTTGGGGTCGCGGCGCGACGGTTTTTCAACCAGAATGCGCTGGACCGAGCCCACCATGCTCTGGCTGATGGCCGCCGCCTGTTCGTTGATCAGGGCCTGCAGTTGTTGCAGGCGTTCCAGTTTCACAGCCTGCGGGGTGTCGTCGTCGAGGTCGGCCGCCGGCGTGCCGGGGCGGCGTGAATACACGAACGAATACGACTGGTCGAAGCCGACATCGCGGATCAGTTGCAGGGTTTTCTGGAAGTCGGCTTCGGTTTCGCCGGGGAACCCGACGATGAAGTCGGATGACAGCACGATGTCGGGGCGGGCGGCGCGAAGGCGTCGCACGATGGACTTGAATTCAAGTGCGGTGTAGCCACGTTTCATGGCCGCCAGCACGGTGTCGCTGCCCGCCTGCACGGGCAGGTGCAGGAAAGGGACCAGTTTGGGCAGTGTGCCGTGGGCTTCAATGAGCCGGGTGGTCATTTCCTTGGGGTGCGAGGTGGTGTAGCGGATGCGTTCGATGCCGGGTATTTCGTGCACGTAGTCCAGCAGCATGGCGAAGTCGGCAATTTCATGGGTGTCACTCATGGCGCCCCGGTAGGCATTGACGTTCTGGCCCAGCAAGGTGACTTCTTTCACGCCCTGGTCGGCCAGGTCGGCAATTTCCATTAGCACGTCGTCGAAGGGGCGGGACACTTCTGCGCCGCGGGTGTAGGGGACAACGCAGAAAGAGCAGTATTTGCTGCAGCCTTCCATGATCGAAACGAAGGCCGTGGGCCCGTCAACACGTGCCGGTGGCATGGCATCGAATTTCTCGATTTCAGGAAAGCTGATGTCCACTTGCGGGCGCCCTGACTGCCGGCGCTTTGCGATCAGTTCCGGCAGGCGGTGCAGGGTTTGCGGGCCGAACACCACATCGACATAACCGGCCCGGCGCACGATGGCCTCGCCTTCCTGACTGGCCACACACCCGCCCACCCCAATGATCAGGTTCGGATTGTTTTGTTTCAGGTGCTGCACCCGCCCGAGGTCGGAAAATACTTTTTCCTGGGCCTTTTCGCGCACCGAACAGGTGTTGAACAGGATGATGTCGGCTTCTTCCGGGTTCTGGGTCAGTTCCACGCGCTCGCCTTCGCGCAGGATGTCGGCCATTTTGTCGGAATCGTATTCGTTCATCTGGCAGCCGAAGGTGCGGATGAAGAGCTTGCGTGTGGTTTCTTGCATGATGGATGGCCGTGACGGGTGTTGATCCCGGGGGCGCGATTTGAAGTTGTCAAGCCCGGGATTTTAACCGGTTCCGTGCGCTTTGGCCTGCCGGTACGAAAGCACCGGTTTGTGGTTCACGCACTGAGCAGGGCGGCACAGCATTCAGGGTGCAGACCCGGTTTTGTAAAGACCCGGATCTGCACCCTGAAAGCGCGTGTTGCTGCAAACGGCTCGTGTCAGACGATTCGTTCGATACGTGCGGGTAGCCCTTGCCGAACGGCACCGCCGGATACCCAGTCGATCCAGACGTTGCGGAAGGTGCCGCGTGTGGCATCGGGAATACCCATTTCATTCAGATTGACACCGGCTGCCAGGGCTTCTTTCATGGGGGTGGGCCGGCCGTCAATACGATGCGAACGTGCCCCCAGTTCCTTATGGCCGTAGCCGTGCTCGATGGCGATAGCCCCTTCCATGATGCCATCACGCACCACGGCAACACCTTCCACCGAACCGCCGGGGGTTGAAACCCGGATGCGATCACCGTTGCGTATGTTCAGGCGGTCGGCATCGTTGCGGTTGACGGAGATCGGGTTGTGCGGGTGAACCTGGCGCAAGCGTTCCACACCGATCGACATGGAGCTCATGAGATTCGATTTGTAGGATGTCATGAGCAGGGGCCACTGGTCGTGCGGGAACTGTTCCCGGGCGGCCCGGCCATCGGCCAGGCGGGTGGGGTACCAGGTGGGGCAACCGTTGTAGCGTTCACCGGTGAGCGCATGGCGCATGCGCCAGAGTTCCTCATTCCAGACCTGAAGAGCCTGAGTGTGCGCCTTGCGGATATGGTCACCTTTCCAGGCGGCATCGATGGCGTCGAACCGGCCGCCGCGCGTCATGAGCATGGCGACCTTGCGCCATTCTTCCGGCTTGAGTCCGGATTCAAGCGCAGGGCGGAACCGCGCCACACCGGTGATTTCGAGGTCGTCATCGGAGGCATCGCCAACAACTTTACCGCCGGCCCAGGCCATGTTGGCCATTGCGCGCAGGTAGAAGTCTTCGGGGGTGTTCAGATGGTGAGTGCCGCCGTCTTTGTCGGCCAGGGCGTTGTCACCGAAGCCAGGCATGCCCAATGTTTTGGCAACGGCAATCAGGAACACTTCCAGCGAAATGGTTTGCCCGTCGGCGGTTTTGCCAACGGCCGGCACAACGGTGGGCCAGCGCACGGTGGACGACTTGGCGATGACATCGGCCCAGGGGGCGGAAATGCCCCAGCTTTCGTACGTGACCGTGTCGGGCACGATGTAGTCGGCGTAGGCGTTGGTTTCGTTGATGAACGGGTTGATCGAAATGAACAGAGGCAGCTCGTTCGGGTCTTTCAGCTTGTCGAGGGCCACATTCTTGAAACCGGGCAAGGCGTACACCGGGTTGCTCATGTGGTTGATCCAGGCCTTGGCCTTGTAGGGGTAGCCTTCCAGCCCCGACATGATCATTTCACTGCTGATATTACCGGTGGCCGGGTACCAGGGTGCCTGTGCCGGGTAGGGCGATTGCCCGGCTTCTTTCTTGCGACGGAATTCGCTGGTTTTTTCGTAGGGGAAGCGGGTGCGTGACAGAGGTACGCCTTTCGGGGCGACACGGCCTTTGAACTGGGCAAAGTTATAACGCGGGCCGGGGCCAAACGGGCCAAAGGGGCCGGCATCCAGCACCAGGCCGCCTGCCACGTTCAGGTTGCCAACCAGGGTGTTGAGCATGCCGATGGCATAGGCGGTATAGAAGCCGGAGCCGTTCATGCTGCCGCCGTGCGTGTCGGCGACCGCCTGTTTGCCAAAGCTGGTGAATTCGCGGGCCAGCGCAATCATGTCATCGACCTTCACACCGCACAGTTCGGCGTATTCATCGAGTGTTTTGCGTTGGGCATGTGTGCGCAGCATGGCCAGCGACGAGGCCACGCGTACAGGGGTCGGGGCACCGTCGGCGTTCTTGAGCTCGATGACTTCATCAACGAACAGGGTGGCAGGTGAGGTCTGGGTATGCGGTGCCAGTGTGCCGTCTGTGCCTTTCACAATGAAGACATCGGGCTGTTTTTCATCAGCCGGTTTGGGCCAGCCCAGGTCGGCGCCGCGGACAAAGGTGCCGAAGCGCGGGTGGTCGGGGTCGGCTACCAGCAGGTGGGTGGCGTTGGTCCAGGACGCTTCGCCGGCTGCTTCCATGGCCGCAGGGCCTGGTTGGGACAACGACTTCACATCGTAGCGGTCGTTTTCAATGATCCAGCGGATCATGCCCATGACCAGGGCCAGGTCGGTGCCGGGCAGGACGGGCTGCCAGCGGTTGCCCGAACCGGCGGCCAGGCTGGATGAGGTCGGCAGGATGGGCGAGACCACGACATAGCGGAAGGTGTTTTCCTTGCGCGAGCGGGCTTCGGCCAGTTCGCGCCCCTGGCGCTGGAAGGGGTTGCCGGATTGGGCGGGTGCCGAACCGATGAACAGACCGAACCGGGACCGTTTCCAGTCGGGTTTGCCGTGCGGCAGGCCGCGCAGGTCGCCCAGCATGGCGCCCATGCCGATACGGCGGGACTGGCCGCAGTAGGAACCGTGGTTACTGAAGTTGATGGTACCGAAGGATTGTTCGGCAAAGCGGCGCAAAATGCCGGTGCGCCCTTCGTTGGCGGAGTCGTTCACCACCAGCTGGTTTGAGCGGGGGCCGTATTCCGGGTTTTCAGGGTCGATCAGGGTCTGGGTGTCGTAAATGGCGCGCAGGCCATCCACGTGGCCTTCACCGAACAGGTTTCCGCCTTCGCAGACTTCCTTGACCAGTTGTTCAAAGGAAATGGTTTCCCATTGGCCGGAGCCGCGTGGGCCCACACGTTTGAGCGGCTGGGTGATGCGGTAGGGGCTTTTCTGTTGTTCCAGCATGGAGGAACCCCGTGCACAGGCGGTGGCGCGGCCTTCAAGGCCGGCTTCGCCACCCAGCTGGGCATACACCTGGCGCACAGGCGTTTCCATGGGGGCCGGATTGGTCGTGGCCAGGGGGTGATAGGGGTTGCCGGCTGTACGCAGGATGGTGTTGGTTTCGGTGTCAACACGGACCCGAACGCCGCATTGGGTCCAGCAGCCCAGGCAGCTGGACGTGCTGACCACCTGGCCGGGCTGGGTGGTGAGGGTGCCGGTGGCCGGGTCAATACGGAATTCAGGGGTCAGCGAGTTGCCCCGTACGGCATCGGCCGTGGGGGCGCCGGCGGTGCCGGTGATCAGGCCTTTGGCCGCTTTCACAACGGTGTCGCCGTAACCGGCCGCAAAGGCCGCCAGACCACCGGCCGCCACACCACCACGCAGCATCATGGTGCGACGTGTGGTGTTGACTGTTTCCTGTACTGCGGACTCTTCAGGGGTATTCGGGGTGTTTTTTGTGGTGCTCATGATGGGGGTCCTGTTCAGTGACGGGGCGCAGCGTGCAGGGCGGCGTGCGCAGTGCGTGCGGGCAGGTAGTCGAAGGCGATGCTGACGAGGGCGATCAGGGCAATGCACAGGCCCAGTACGCCCGCCATGCCCAGCAGGCCGTCACTGCCCAGCGGCATGCTGTACAGGTACAACCCGGCACCGTATTTAGGTACGCCCTGTACCCCCATGAAGAGAATCCAGCGGAAAATCCAGGCGGTGGCCAGCATCGCCGCAGCGATCAGCAGGGAATACAGGCGTGCGGTATGACGTTCAGCCGGCGCCAGCACGAGGGCCAGAATGATCAGGCCTGCGGCAATGGACCCGAACAGGCTCAGACGCCAGACCGGGAAGAGGTCAAACAGGCGCACTGCTGTATCGAAGGACGCGTCAAGCCCTGCCAGGCCGGCGGCCACCCACAGTGCCGCACAGGCCATCAGCAGCACAACGGCGCTCAGGCTCAGACGACGCAGCGTTGCGGCCGGCAGGGCCTGCAACCCACCGGGCAGCCAGCGTGCAACCAGCAGGATGGCACCCAGGGCAGCCAACCAGCCAGTCAGGGCAAAATTCAGCGGCAGAAAAGGTGTGTTCCACAGGGGGCGGGAGTGCACGGCCATCACTTCGGCACCCGTGTACACCAGAATAGAGGCGGCCGAAGCTGCGAGCAGGACGGCCAGCACCTTGAGCAGACCGGGGCGGTGGGTCCACCAGGCCAGGGCAAACAGCAGGGTCAGGCCAATGAACACCGGCAGCAGCAGGGCACCGATGGACATCCACGACCAGGGGGTGAAGTGGGCATAAAAATGCCAGAACCGGCCAGGCTGATGCAGGTCGGCCAGCAGGGACACAGGAGCGGACAGGGCGCTGACCAGCAGTACCGCCACAATAGCCGGCAGCAGGCGTGACATGCCCGAGCCGGCTGGCGCCAACGCCGCGGCCGCAGCCATGAGTGCCGAGGTGGCACAGATGCCGATCAGGAAAAAGTACTGGACCGCCCAGGGCAGCCAGGCGACCTCGTAGGCCGGGGTAAGTAATTCGATGATGTTCATGATTCAACCTTGATGCCGTGTAGGGTGCGGGCCGCGTTCAGTGATCGGAAACCAGACGTACACTGGCCTGGCCATCGATACCATTGACGAATTCATCGGGCATGCCGATGTAAAAAACGTGAGGCGATGTGCCCATGCCGGGTTTCAGCACTTTGACGTCGTTGCTGTTTTCCTTCAGGGTGCGCGAAATGGTGCTTTCCGGATCGTTCAGGTCACCAATGACGCGGGCGCCCCCCACGCAGCTTTCCACACAGGCCGGCAACAGGCCGGCTTCCAGGCGGTGTTCGCAGAAGGTGCATTTGTCGGCGGTTTGTGTTTCGTGGTTGATGAAACGGGCATCGTACGGACATGCCTGCACGCAGTAGCCGCAGCCGACACACCGTTCGTTGTCGACCAGCACAATGCCGTCTTCACGCTGGAACGTGGCCTGCACCGGGCAGACGGGAACACAAGGCGGGTTGTCGCAGTGGTTGCACAGACGCGGCAGGCTGAACATGGCTGGCGCATCGGTTTCGGGGAGAGCGACTTCGTACTGAAGGACGGTGGTGCGAAACTGACCAATGGGTGGCTGGTTTTCCAGCGAGCAACTGACCGTACAGGCCTGGCAGCCGATGCACTTGCGCAGATCAACCACCATGCCGTACCGCTTGCCGGCCATGCCTGGCCGGCGCGGCGGTTGTGTTGCGGCGGTGGCAGGTTGGATGGGAATGACGGTGGCCGTGGCGCTCAGGCCCAGCAGGCCTTTAAGGAAGCCTCGCTTCCCTGGTTGAAGCGGCCGGCGTATTTCTTCGTGCTGCAGTGTCATGATCGGGTCTCTTGGTGCTGTTTCATGCATGGAAAGCATGATTCGGTCTTGAATGATGCTTTCTTAAGGTTATAACCTTATTACTAAAAGGGATAACCCTTATTGAGATGTATCAAGTGACCTGCCGATGTGTTGAAAATCAGTGCATTTCCCAGCGGTTAAAATGGCGCTGGCGTTTTTGCTCCTTGGGGTTTGTTGTCGTACCGGGGGCAAACAGCGCCGACACATTCATTGCCCGTGGCGTTTCGGCCGGAACCTTCCCCGCGTCCGTGCGCTGTACGGCCTCTTTCTTCAGGTTGTCTTTTTATGCCCTCCGGTCTTGCCCTGAACCAGGAACTGCTGCTGGTTCTGGGATTGTTGTGCTGTGCGGTCGTCATGTTTGCCCGCAACAAGCCTCGCATGGATGTCGTGGCCCTGCTCATGATGGTGGCGCTGCCTTTGACCGGCGTCATTTCGCCCACCGAAGCGCTGATGGGGCTCAGCGACCCCAATATTGTGCTGATCGCGGCGTTGTTCGTGATCGGGGAGGGGCTGGTGCGTACGGGTGTGGCCCAGCAACTGGGCGATTGGCTGACGCGGCGTGCGGGTGCCAGCGAGACGCGTCTGCTGGTTTTGCTGATGATGATCGTTGCCGGCGTGGGTGCGTTCATGAGTTCCACCGGGGTCGTGGCCATTTTCATTCCCATCGTGTTGCGCATTGCCCGTCAGGCTGACATTCCTGCCGCCCGCTTGATGATGCCTTTGTCGGTGGCCGCGTTGATCAGCGGCATGATGACGCTGGTGGCTACCGCCCCTAACCTGGTGATCCAGGCAGAGCTGGTCCGGCGTGGGCATGACGGTTTCGGCTTTTTCAGTTTCACGCCATTTGGCGTGCCGATTCTTGTACTGGCTCTGGTGTACATGGTGGTGGTCCGGCGTTTTCTGGGGCGAGATGACGCAGGCGTGGTTTCGGCCCGACCGTTGTGGTCCGACTGGGTCCGTCAGTACGGACTGGCCGGACGTGACCGGCGTCTGCTGGTTACGCCGGAATCCCTGCTGCCGGGCGAAACCCTGGAAAGTCTGAATTTGCGCGGCAGCATGGGCATCAATATTCTGGCCATCGAGCGACCGCGTCGTTTTGGCTACGACTTGATCGAGGCCCGTGGCCGTACACGCCTGAAGGCGGGCGACGTGCTGTTGATCGATATACGCAATCCGGATTTCGACATGGATGCATTTTGCCAGGCGCATCGCATCCAGGACATGCCTTTGTCGGGTGTGTATTTTCGTGATCGCTTCCAGGAAATGGGCATGGCCGAAGTGCTTGTTTCGCCCAATGCCCGCATGATTGGCAAGACGCTGCTCGACCTGCGTTTCCGGTCGGTGTTCGACGTCACTGTCGTTGGCCTGCGGCATGGCAAGCAGCCGGTGTCCGGTTCCGTGGTTGAGGAGTCTTTGCAGGCCGGTGATACCTTGCTGGTGGTCGGTACCTGGCGTGCCATCCGAAGGCTGGCCCAGAACCGCCGTGATCTGATCGTGCTCGATTTGCCGGCCGAGTCTGATGACGTTGCCCCGGCCCGGCGCAACGGGCCCTTTGCCCTGTTCACCCTGTTGCTGGTTATTGCCATGATGGTCACAGGGGTGGTCAGCAATGTCCAGGCGGCGCTGATCGGTTGTTTACTGCTGGGGTGGTTCAAGTGCATTGACATGCCAGCGGCGTATCGCTCCATTCACTGGCAAAGTCTGGTCCTGATTGTCGGCATGTTGCCCTTTTCCCTGGCCTTGCAGCGTACCGGAGGCATCGACCTGGCGGCGCAGGGCTTGCTGGCCGCCCTGGATGGGGTGGGCCCTCAGGGGGTGCTGGCCGCAGTGTTTGCCACCACGGCCGTGCTGGGGCTGTTCATTTCCAACACCGCCACTGCGGTTCTCATGACGCCTGTCGCTCTGGCGATTGCCCAGGTGCTGAACGCTTCGCCCTACCCGTTTGCCATGACGGTTGCGCTCGCTTCGTCGGCGGCGTTCATGACGCCGGTGTCCTCGCCTGTCAACACGCTGGTGGTCGGGCCGGGTAATTACCGTTTCATGGACTTCGTGATCTTTGGTGTGCCGCTGACCGTGCTGGTCATGGGCCTGACCGTGTTTCTGGTGCCCCGGCTGTTGCCGTTTTAGACGGCAGGTTTTTGTCGTGTCCGCGTTAAACTGAAGCCTGGTCGGTAAGGAGTTGTGTATGAAATCGTGGTCGAGTCGTTTGGGCGTGGCCGTGCTGGTTGCTGCGGCGCTTGCCGGTGCCGGTGTCTTTTACTGGCAACGCACGCAGCACGCCGGCTATGGTCCGGGTTTTGTCAGTGGCAATGGCCGGATCGAGGCCACAGAAATCGATGTTTCCACCAAATTGGCCGGCCGGTTGCTCGATATTCAGGTTGCCGAAGGCAGTTTTGTGAAGGCCGGTGAACCTTTGGCCCGCATGCAGACCGACACCCTTGAGGCGCAGCGTGATGAAGCCCGGGCCCAGTTGCAGCAGGCACACCATGCCGTGGCCACGGCGCAGGCCATGGTGCTTGCCCGCCAAAGCGAACAAACAGCGGCCCAGGCGGTGGTTACGCAGCGTGAAGCTGAACTGCATCTGGCCCACCAGCGTCTGGGCCGTTCTGAACAATTGGCTGTACGAGGCGCCGTGCCGCGCCAGACGCTCGACGATGACCGCGCTGCCCTGGGCACCGCCCAGGCCCTTCTGGCGGCCTCCCATGCGCAGGTGGCTGCTGCTGCCGCTGCCGTGCAGGCGGCCCGAACCCAGGTCGTCAGTGCGGAATCTGCGGTCATCGCGGCAGAGGCCACGGTGGCTCGAATCCAGGCGGATATCAACGACAGCGTGTTGTCTTCGCCGCGCGACGGGCGTGTGCAGTTTCGTGTCGCCAGCCCGGGCGAGGTGCTGGCTGCGGGCGGAAAAGTGCTGAATGTGGTCGATCTGGCCGATGTTTACATGACCTTCTTCCTGCCTGAAACCGTGGCGGGCAGGGTTGCCCTGGGTGCCCAGGTGCGATTGATCCTTGATGCGGCGCCTCAGTACGTGATCCCGGCACGTATTTCTTTCGTGGCCAGTACGGCCCAGTTCACCCCCAAAACGGTTGAAACGGCCAGTGAGCGGCAAAAGCTCATGTTCCGCGTGAAGGCCCAGATTCCGCCCGAACTGCTGCAAAAGCACCTGGAACAGGTCAAGACGGGGTTGCCGGGTATTGCCTGGGTACGCCTTGATGATGCACAGGATTGGCCCGAGGCGCTGCAGGTACGCCTGCCCGATTGAATGGCGGAGGCTACATCATGAGCCAGTCCCCTGCGAACCCGTCGCTGCCTTCGGATCCCGGCGTCGGGTCGTGGATCGCCGATATCCGGGGCGTCAGTCTGAACTACGGCAAGGCACAGGCCTTGCAGGCCATCGATCTGCATATTCCTGCCGGGTGTGTGGCCGGCCTGATCGGCCCTGACGGGGTCGGCAAGTCCAGTCTGCTGGCTCTGCTGGCCGGAGCGCGTGTGGTGCAGCAGGGTACGGTCATGGTTCTGGGGGGCAGCATGGCCGATCCGCAGCACCGTCAGGCCGTGTGTCCGCACATTGCCTACATGCCTCAGGGGCTGGGAAAGAATCTGTATCCCACGCTGTCGGTGCGCGAAAATCTGGAGTTTTTTGGTCGCATGTTCGGCCATTCTGCCCCCGAACGCGCACGGCGTATTGATGATCTGGTGACCAGCACCGGGCTGGCCGAGTTTCTTGACCGGCCGGCCGGCAAGCTTTCCGGGGGCATGAAGCAGAAGCTGGGCCTGTGTTGTGCGCTCATTCACGATCCCGACTTCCTGATCCTTGATGAACCCACGACCGGGGTGGATCCCCTGGCGCGCAGTCAGTTCTGGGAACTGATCGCCCGCATTCGCCGCGATCGTCCGGGCATGAGCGTGATCGTTGCCACGGCCTACATGGATGAAGCCGATGGCTTTGACTGGCTGGTGGCCATGGACGAAGGGCGTATTCTGGCAACCGGTACGCCTGTTGAACTGCACCGGCGCACCGGCACGGCTTCGCTGGAGCGGGCTTTCATTGCCTTGCTGCCCGAGCACAAGCGGCGCGACTACCGTCCGGTCGACATTCCACCGCTCGTGGTACACACTGACGCCGGGCTGGCCATCGAAGCCCGCGATCTCACCATGCGTTTCGGCCCGTTCGTGGCGGTCGATCACGTCAGTTTCCAGATTCGTCGTGGCGAAATTTTCGGTTTTCTGGGGTCGAACGGGTGCGGCAAGTCCACCACCATGAAAATGCTGACCGGGCTGTTGCCGGCCTCCGAAGGCCAGGCCTGGCTGTTCGGGGAAGCCATTGATGGCGACAACCTGGCCACCCGGCGACGTGTAGGGTATATGTCGCAGTCTTTTTCGCTGTATTCCGAACTGACGGTACGGCAAAACCTGGTGTTGCATGCGCGCCTGTTCCAGGTGCCAGAGCCTGCCATTGCCGAACGTGTGCGTGTCATGGCGGAGCGTTTCGGTTTGCTGGAGGTGCTCGACGCCTTGCCCGACAACCTGCCCCTGGGCATGCGGCAGCGCCTGTCGCTGGCGGTTGCGGTTGTGCATGAACCCGAGCTGCTGATTCTTGACGAGCCCACATCCGGGGTCGATCCCGTGGCGCGTGATGTTTTCTGGCAGCTTATGGTCGATCTGGCCCGCAACGATGGCGTCACCATTTTCATTTCCACCCATTTCATGAACGAAGGGGCGCGGTGTGACCGCATTTCCCTGATGCACGCCGGTAAGGTGCTGGTCAGCGATACGCCAGATCGCCTGGTCGCGCAACGTGGTGCACGCACTCTTGAGGAAGCGTTCATCGGGTATCTGAAAGATGCGGTGGAGCAGGGCGGGTCCGCCACGCCAACGACTGCACTTAAGGCATCAGAGTCTGCTGAGTCACCCCCTAAACCACAAGACCCGGGCTGTTTCCCGGGGGCGGGCAGTGCAGTGGCCCGCGTTGCCAATGAAGAATCTGTAGCGTCCCGGCCGCCACCCCGGCCGCCATCGGCCAGGTTCAGTCTGGCCCGTGCCTTCAGTTTCGCCTGGCTGGAAAGCCTGCAGCTGCAGCGCGATCCCTTGCGCCGTTTGCTGGCCTTGTTGGGTACGGCCATGCTCATGTTTATCATGGGCTATGGCATCAACATGGATGTCGAGGATCTGAACTATGCCATTCTTGATCGGGATCAGACCCAGCTGAGCCGTAACTATGCCTTGAATTTGTCCGGTTCACGCTATTTTGTCGAGCGTGAGCCGCTGCACGATTACGACGCTCTTGATCGGCGCATGCGCAGCGGCGAGCTGGCACTGGCGATCGAAATTCCCGCCGGTTTTGCCCGCGATGTTGCCCGTGGCAGCACGCCGGAAATCGGTGCCTGGATCGATGGCGCCAACCCGCAGCGTGCCGAAACCGTGCTGGGTTATCTGAAAGGCATGCATCAGCACTGGCTGGTGGACCAGGCCCGTCACCGGCTTGGCGTGGATCAGGCCACGCTTGTACCTGCCACGGTCGAGACCCGGTATCGCTACAACCCCGACGTCAAAAGCCTGCCGGCCATGGTGCCGGCGGTCATTCCCCTGTTGTTGCTCATGATTCCGGCCATGCTGGCCGCCTTGTCGGTGGTGCGTGAAAAGGAACTGGGATCCATCATGAACCTGTACGTCACCCCGGCCACCCGTACCGAATTCCTGCTGGGTAAACAGTTGCCCTATATTGCCCTGGGCATGTTGAACTATCTGTTGATGGTGGGGCTGGCCATTACGGTCTTTCAGGTGCCGCTCAAGGGCAGTTTCTGGACGCTGACCCTGGCGGCGCTGCTGTATGTGATGTTTGCCACCGGTTTTGGTCTGTTTGCCTCAAGCTTCACCCGCAGCCAGATTGCCGCCATGTTCCTGGCCATCATCGGCACCATTCTGCCGGCGGTGCAGTTTGCCGGCTTGCTTAATCCGGTCAGCTCGCTTGAAGGGCTGGGTGCACTGGTGGGGCAGGTGTACCCGGCCACGCATTTCCTGACCATCAGCCGGGGTGTTTTCAGTAAAGCGTTGGGGTTTGGCGATCTGGCCGCGTCATTCTGGCCTCTGGCCTTGTCTGTGCCGGTGATCCTTCTGGCATCAATCGCCTTGCTGCCGCGACAGGAGCGTTGACATGCGCAGCGGCTTGACTGTTTTCCGCCTGGGCGTCAAAGAGCTCTGGAGCCTGGTTCGCGATCCGGCCATGTTGATCCTGATCGTGTACATGTTTACCGTGGCCATTTATTCGGCGGCCACGGCCATGCCGGAAACCCTGCACAACGCGGCCATTGCCATTGTCGACGAAGACCGTTCGCCGTTGTCGGGCCGGATTGTGTCGGCGTTTTATCCGCCCCAGTACGCACCCCCCCGGCTGATCAGCCACGACGAGGTGGATCCGGCCATGGATACCGGTCTCTACACATTTGTGCTGACCATTCCCCCGGGTTTTCAGGCCGATGTGCTGGCTGGCAGGGCGCCCGGCCTGCAACTGAATGTGGATGCCACCCGCATGTCGCAGGCTTTCACCGGCAGCAGTTACATACAGCAAATTGCCCTGGCCGAAGTCAATGAATTCCTGCAAGGGCACCGGCGTGTGCCGGCATCGGGGGTGGAACTGGTCGAGCGCGTGCGGTTCAATCCGACCCTGGAGCGTTCATGGTTCGGTTCGCTGATGGAAGCCATCAACAGCATCACCATGCTGTCCATTATTCTGACCGGCGCTGCCCTGATCCGCGAGCGTGAACATGGCACCATCGAGCATTTGCTGGTCATGCCGGTTACACCTTTGCAGATCATGGTGTCCAAGGTCTGGTCCATGGGGCTGGTGGTGCTGATTGCGACGGCGTTGTCTTTGTTGCTGGTGATCCGTGGTGCCATTGGGGTACCCATTGAAGGGTCGATACTGTTGTTTCTTGCAGGTACCCTGCTGCATCTGTTTGCCACCACATCCATGGGCATTTTCATGGCCACGCTGGCCCGCAGCATGCCCCAGTTCGGCCTGCTGCTGGTCATGGTGCTGTTGCCCTTGCAGATGCTGTCGGGCGGGCAGACTCCGCGCGAAAGCATGCCGCAACTGGTGCAGGACATCATGTTGCTGGCACCCACCACGCATTTTGTTTCTCTGGGGCAAGCCATACTTTATCGTGGTGCGGGGCTGGATGTGGTCTGGCCCCAGTTTCTGGCCTTGGTGCTGATCGGCAGCGTTTTTTTTGTGGTTGCCTTGCGACGTTTCAGGGTTGCGCTGGGGCAAATGGCGTGACACGGAATGTGACACACCCGCAGGTGCCCGGATGTCGATCGTTATAATCGGGTACTGGACGTGACGGGGTCCGCTGTATGGGTTGTCTGTTGGTGCAGCCGTATTGATTCAAAGGAGACCTGATTGACCCGGGACGATTCCGCGCCTGATCCGCAAGCTACCCGGATAACGCTATTCCTTGGCAGACGCTCCGGCGTCCTGCTGGTCGAATGTCTTGCTGTTTTGGCCATTATTGCCTTTGTTGTTGTGCAATTGGTCGCGGATCGCAACCGGATCAAGTCGGTCATCAGCGAAGAGTCTTCACGCATGCAGGCTGTTGTTGCCGACAGTACGGGTCAAATGCTGGCATTGCTCGAGCAGGTGCTTGCCGCACTGGCCTCCGATCTGGCCAGGCAGGGTAGTGCAACGGTGCCCGGGCGGTCGTTCGATCTTCACACACAGCTCGCGGCCAGTCAGCGGGGCCTTGCTTTTGTCGAGTCACTGTTCGTTCTCGATGCCCAGGGCGCCCTGCTGGCCGATTCCCGGGCTGTACTTCGCCCGGGCGACAATCAAGGCAGCCATCCGGTTTTTCAGGAGCAGGTGCGTACTGACCGGATCGGTGTGTTTCTGGTGTCCGCTCCGCCGCTTGCTGCCGGGTCGATCACGCCCGGCCTGCTGTATGCCAGCATCCCGTGGTTCGATCACACGGGGGTGTTCGGTGGCGTGATTGCTGCGGTGTTGTCAACCGAGGCTTTGTCTTTTTCATTTGAACGTCTCAGGGCGCACCCCGATGACGTCATCGGTCTGGCCCGTGCGGATGGTCAGCTTCTGGTCCGTAATCCCTATCTGATCGACGTGCGCGAAGGCGCGCTGCTGGACGCTTACCGGACAGCAGCGCGCAGCGTTGAGTATGTGGGTAGTGCGTATCGCGAGGAGCAGGGGCCGTTCAGAATCGATCGTCTTGTCAGCTACCGCAAGGTTCGCAACTTTCCAGTGGTGGCTTTTGTCGGCCTGGCACTGGAGCCCCGCTTGCAGCCCTGGGTCAGTCGTGCCTGGATGCACGCAGCCTGGGGTTTTCTTGCACTGGTGCTGGTGCTGGGATCGGGCCAGCTCTGGCGCTATGGTCTGCGTGCCCGGGAGCGGGAAAATACAGCACGGCTTACCCGCATGAATGGCCTGGTTCGAGCCTCATCTGAATTGATCGCCTGTGCCGGGGTGGCTGATGTCATGCAAACGCTGGTCGATCTGGCACGGGAACTTGTGCCGTGCCGGCATGCGCGTATCGACATGGACAGCGGCCCAGGGTTGCTTGAGCAAGAGTTTGCGGTGTCCGGTGATCGCGGCTTGCGGGGCGAAAGCCCGTGTGACGGGCAGGGCCCGTCCATTTCGGCCCGGCTGCTTGATACCCGGGGCAAAGCGATCGGGGCGATTGTCCTCCGGGGGCCTTTGTCCGGCCGGTTTGTGGTGCATGATCACGCGGTGCTGAACGAACTTGCCCAGGTGGCCAGTCTGGTTATCCAGAAAATCCAGGCGGAAGTGGTCAGCCGTGAAGCGGGTCGCGAACTGGAGACGGTGCTCAATTCCATGTCGGATGCCGTATGTCACTTTGATCACGACTGGAAGTTCACGTTCGCCAATGCCCACGCGGTCAAGTTGCTGGCAAAGCCTGCCAATGCGTTGTTGGGGCAGTGTGTCTGGGATGTCGTACCCTCGGTGCGTCATTCGTTCATGCAGGCCCAGTGCCAGTGGGCCGCCAGAAATTGCAAAGATGTCGATTTTGAATTCTATTCCGAACGCCTGCAGGGGTGGTTCCACTTTCGTGCCTTTCCTGATGCCCACGGCCTGACCCTGTATTTCCAGGATATCACCGACCACAAAGCGCGTGACGAGCAATTGCGCCAGGCAAACCGCCTCGAGGCCATGGTCAGGTTGGCGGGTAGTGTGGCCCATGATTTCAATCATGTGCTGGGCACGATCCACCACTCGGCCGAGCAGCTGACCGGGTGTCTGGAGGGGCAGCCGGTTGTGCGCCAGAAAGCATTTGAGCTGCTGCACGCCGCCCGGCAGGGTATTCGTCTGGCTCGGCCTTTGCTGGCATTTGCCCGCCGTCAACCCCTGACACCCCAGACCATTGACCCAGGCCGCGTGCTGTTTGAAAACCTGGCACGTTTCAAAGAGGCTCTGGGCCACACGGCCCATTTGAACATCAGTGTTGTCAATCTCTCCGAACCATGGCTCATTCATGTCGATGTGCCCTTGTTCTTCGATGTGATCCAGAGTGTCTGCCTGAATGCGCGTGATGCCATGGGGGAGGGCGGTGAGGTGGTGGTTCGCGTGACGTGCACCACGCTGCATGCCGGTGACATTGCCTCTCTGGACGCCATTGTGCCGGGCGAGTATGTGCTGATTACCGTCTCCGATTCCGGGGTTGGCATGACGCAAAGTGAGCTGGAGCGGGTGTTTGATCCCTTCTATACCACCAAGGCCGCGATCGGAGGCAGTGGCCTTGGGTTGAGCATGGTGCACGGGTTTGTCAGGCAGTCCGGCGGGGCGATCCGTATTTACTCGCAGCCTGGCGAAGGCACCACGGTGCAGATCTATCTGCCCCGTGTGGAATACGATCTTCAGGCTGCCGATTCGCTGGAGCTGGCATAAGCTGGTCTGGCTTCAGCCCACCAGTGGGCGTGCCAGCATACGTACCGGTGCGCCGTCGCCTTGCGTGATGTTCAGTGCATTGCACATCACTTCCACGCGTTGCCCGTTCAACGAATCCAGATGGGTCAGGTGTTCAACAATCAGAATTCCGTTGGCCAGCAGTGCTCGGTGAATCGGGTAGTTGAAACCTGGCGCGCGTTGTGAAACCGGCGCATCGGGCGTCGGGAAATCGACACCCAGCAGTTTCACGCCCTGGTCAAGCAACCATTGGGCACTGGCCTGGCTCAGGTACGGATGGTCTTCGTAGCCGGGTGTTCCCACGCTTTTGTGCAGGCCGGTATTCAGAATCAACATCTCGCCCGGAGCGAGATGTGTTTTCGCACCTTCCAGGTGAACGGGTTCAATCAATGCATGACCACCGGTGTCAACGGGCCAGACCAGCCCTGTTCCTGATAGTCGGGATAATGGAATTTCATCCAGCCCGGGCGCATCGTTGAACAAATGCCGTGGGGAGTCGATGTGGGTGCCCGTATGAACCACCAGCGTGAGTCGGGTCGCGTTGATCAGGTGTTCTGGAATTTGTCTGATCTTTTCGAGCGTCGGCGCGGGAAAGAAAGGCACCCGCGGTGTCTGGCTGTCCAGCCGGTGCGACAGGTCGATCCAGGGGCCTGCCGCTGCCGTTGTGACCGGACTGCCGGCAGGCACGTTCCAGCCCAGCCAGCCTTTTGCGTTTGAGGGGGTGCAGTCGCACATGATCTTGTTGCTCCTTCAGTGTCCGAGCAAACGGGTCAGGTCGTTCGTGGTGTGGTTTTCGAGGGAAAGTACCGTGGCGATGATCTGCTCGGATCGTTGTCCGGGCATGACGCCTTGCACATTGGCTCTGAATTTCTGGATCAGTTCATCACGACTGAGCGGGTTGTTGGGGTCTCCTTTCGGGTACAGGAAGAGTGCTTCGTGGCGTGTGCCATCGTTCAGCGTAACGACGACCCGGGCAGGGAATTTTTCGGGGTACAGCGGAGACAGTTCCGGGTCAACCGAGACCTCGGTCTTGTCGAGCACGCGTCTGATTTCCGGGGCGTTGAACCGTTCCGGGCGGAATTGGTCCTGGCCGATCGTGCCATCGACGAGGGCGGCGGCAACGCAGTAGGGTACCGACAGCCTGGCTGCCATGGTGGTTGTGACGTCTTTGCTGGAAAAGTGCGACTTCACGGTGGCATAGGTTTCAATTGCAACCGAGGCAATGGTGTCCGGATCGATGGTGTGCCCGGCCAGAATCGACAGTGTGGCGCCGATGGGGGAATGACTCGCCAGAATGGACGGGTACGGCTTGAACCCGTTGTTCAGGATTTCCCAGTGCACGCCCAGGCCGGCTGTAAGGGCTTCAGGTTTGGGGTCGGTACTGAAGGCCGCCAGGTAACCTTTGGGATGTCCCAGGATATCGGGTGGGCTGCTGGCACCCAGACGGGCGAGCAAGGCAGACAACACGCCATTCATGCCCGATTTTCCGGGATGCAGGCTTTTTGTATCGTCGCCCGACTCAAAAAACGTATTCAGGCCGGCCGCTTGTGTGCCGGCATGGCCCAATGCGGTGAGGGTCAGGTCGGCATCCAGGCTATACGCTTTTGCTGCAGCGGCGGCGGCCCCGAACGTGCCGTTCGTGGCTGTGGAGTGCCAGAAACGGTAATGGGTTGGCATGACGGCCATACCGATCCGGCTCGTGATTTCATAGCCGGCAACCAAGGCTTCGATCAATCGTTTGCCATCAAGCTGTTCTGCTTCTGAAACGGCCAGGGCCGCCGGTACGATGACCGAGCCCACGTGAATCAGTGCACGTTTGTGGGTGTCATCGTTGTCGGCTGCATTTATAAGCATGCCGTTGGCCAGTGCGGCAAGCGCAGGGTGTGCCTTGCGGCCACCGATCAGGGTGGACAGTTCCGTACTGCCGAATTGTGTGGCCAGGTCAAGCGCAATACGGGCTTTGCGCGGGTCTTCCTTGTGGGCACCGATGGCACAGCCCAAGGCGTCCAGCAGTACATATTTTGCCTGTTCGATGACTTCAGGCGGTAGTTGCTGGTACGCAATGTGCGCTGCGAAATCGGCCAGTTGGCGTGTGAGCGTATCCGTCATGGTGGTGTTGTTCGTTCCGTTGATGTGCAACGGCCGCCACGGCCCGGATGAGCATCATGTGGCGGCCGTCATTCAGGGGCGCGTGCGCAGGATCAGGACTTCTTCACAAGCGGGCACTGGCTTTCGGACAGCGGGCGGTAGGCTTCGCTGGCCGGAATCACGGCCTTGATCTTCAGCAGGTCCCATTCACCCTTGGATTCTGCGGGTGTCTTGGCTTCGGCCAGCAGCATGTCGTAGACCATGCGGCCGTCGGCACGGATGACGCCATTTTTCGTATAGAAATCGTTCACTGGCGTTTCCTTCATTTTGGCAGACACGGCAGCGGCATCATCCTTGCCAACCGCTTTGACCGCGTTCAGGTAGTGCATGGTGGCGGAATACATACCCGCTTGCACCATGGACGGCATGCCTTTGTGACGTTCGTAGAAACGTTTGGCAAAAGCACGTGTCTGGTCGTCGCGATCCCAGTAAAAGCCCGTGGTGAACTGCAGCCCTTGTGCGGCTTGCAGCCCCATGCCTTTGACATCGTGCAGGAACACCAGCAGGGTTGCCAGTTGCTGGCCACCTTGGGTAATGCCGAATTCGGAGGCTTGCCGCACCGAGGTCTGGGTGTCTTTGCCGGCGTTGGCCAGACCGATCACTTTCGCACCTGAGCTTTGTGCCTGCAGCAGGTACGACGAGAAGTCGGCGCTGTTCAGCGGAGCGCGTACATTGCCCAGGATTTTGCCGCCATTCTTTTCAACAACCGTGCTGGTGTCTTTTTCCAGTGAGTGCCCGAACGCGTAGTCGGCCGTGATGAAGAACCAGGAGCTGCCACCGCCCTTGGTGACGGCTGCACCTGTACCGTGTGCCAGAGCATAGGTGTCGTACACATAGTGAATACCGTACGGTGAGCACTGGTCGTTGGTCAGCGAGGACGTGGCGGAGCCGGCAAAAATGGTGATTTTTTCTTTTTCCTTGCCCAGTTTCTGCAGAGCCAGGGCGGATGCCGAGTCCGTTGACTCGATGATCATGCTGACTTTGTCACGGTCGTACCATTCGCGTGCACGGGCTGCAGTGATGTCCAGTTTGTTCTGATAGTCGGCGGACACGACTTCGATCTTGCGACCGAGCACTTCGCCACCAAAATCTTCCACCGCCATTTTCACGGCCGTGACGCCACCGGGGCCGCCGTGTGCGGAATAAACACCGCTCATGTCGACGATGGCGCCGATACGGAAAGGTTCGTTGGCCTGGGCCTGGGCGGCAGCCGCCATGAAAAGGCCGGCAAAAAGGATTTGCGTGGTACGACGGATGGAGTACTTCATTGTCTGCTCCTGATTGTGTCTGGTTTTTCGTAGTTGGCGTTATTACGAGTCAGTGGCGTGTCGTTCTGACTCAGTGCGAGGATATGCAGCCCTTCCAAAGCAAGTTTCATGCCACTTTTTTTGGTTTTGACAGGGTGGTGGTCAATCATGCTGCGTTCAGTGCACATGAGGTTGTGGGCACGCATCGTGTGTTCATTTAAACTACATTTGTGTTGACGTGTGGCGTTTGTGACTACATCTTGAACGACACAATGCGTCGTTCAAGGGTTTGTGCCACTGATTAATCCATCGCCAGCACATACTTCCCGCTGGCTTTACCGGCAGCCAGTGTGTTCAGCGGTTCTGCAAACGCTTCCAGTTCGAACACCTGGGCTACGTCGGGCCGAATGGCGCCCTGGGCATGCAGTTTGAACAGGTGTTCCTGCGCTGCACGCACTTTTTCGGGTTGGCGTTCGCGGTAGTCGCTCCATTGCAGACCGCATACAGCAATGTTTTTCACCAGCAGGTAATTGGCCTTGATGCTGGGTATTTTCCCGGCGGCAAAGCCGATCACCACCACACGCCCGCACCAGGCAACCGCGCGCAACGAGGCTTCAAACACGGCATCGCCCAGCGGGTCCAGTACAACGTCGGCACCATGCCCGTTGGTGCAGGCCAGCACCTGATCCCGCAGGCTGTCGCGCAGGTTGTCGGCGGCAAGATCAATAATGTGGTCCGCACCGTGGCGGCGCGCAATCGCAGCCTGTTCGGGCGTATTGACCCCGGCCAGGGCAATGCCTCCCAGCCCTTTCACCAACTGGATCGCGGCGCCACCCACGCCACCGGCTGCGCCGTTCACCAGAACGATTTCACCGGGTTTGAACTGGCCACGTTCCATCAGGGCAAAGTAGGCGGTCTGGTACACCAGGCCCATGGCGGCCGCGTCCTTGTCGCTCATGGTGTCGGGCAGTTTGTGGCAGTTGTCGGCCAGGGTGGCCGTGCAGCTGGCAAACGCACCGTATTCCATCTGGGCCACAACGCGGTCACCGGGCTTGAAGCCGGTGACATTGCGCCCGATGGCACGAATCGTGCCGGCTGCGTCTTTGCCGGGAACGAACGGACGCTCGGGAAGGATCTGGTACTTGCCGGTCACCACCAGCGTGTCGGGGAAGTTCACCCCGGCATGGGTGATGTCGATCAGCACGTCGTTGTCGCCACAGACCGGATCGGGCAGGGTTTCCACCTGCAGGGTGTCCGGTGGGCCGAACTCGTGAATCACAACAGCTTTCATAACGTTTTGTCTCCTTGAAACGGGTCGCGCCTCAACCCAGAATGGCCTGGGTATGTTCCCCCAGGGCCGGGGTTCGTTGATCGGTTTCGGGGGCCCTGAAGGCGGGGCTGATCGGCATGGGCAGGGCGGGCATGCGCGTGCCGCCGGCTTCCGTCACGGTGCGGTCGAACAGACCCCGCTCCACAAAGTGGGGGTCGCGTACGGCTTCTTGCAGGCTGACCACACGCACGGTGCAGACATCCTGGTTTTCAAAGCGTTTCAGCCAGTGTGCAACCGGATGACGGGCAATGAGGCCGGCAACGGTGGATCGTATGACTGCGTCATCTGTTTCCTGCAGCAGTTCAGGGGCATCGAGCAGCGTCAGGAAGTTGGACCAGAACTTGTCTTCCAGCGGCGCGGCGGCCAGGTACTGGTCGTCTTGAGTACGGTAGATGGCATAACGCGGTGTGCCGCCCGTGACCAGATCCGATCCGGGCGTTGGCCATTGCTTTGCCGCCCAGCCATTGCCCAGCCCCCAGTACATCAGGGTGAACAGGTTGTCGGTCATGGAAATGTCCAGGTGCTGACCTTTGCCGCCGTTCAGGTCACGCTGGCGCAGGGCCAGCAGAATGTTCACCATCGCCGGATACGTGCCGCCCGCCAGGTCACCGGTCAGGGTGGGGGGCAGGGTGGGGGCACCGGACGCATCGCAGGTCAGGGCCAGCATGCCGGTTTCCGCCTGGAAGTTCAGGTCGTGTGCGGCGGTCAGGGCCTTGGGGCCTGTCTGGCCGTAGGCGGTGATCGAGCAGTAGATCAGGCCCGGATTCACGGCACTCAGGCTGGCGTAGTCGAGCCCCAGGCGTTGCATCACTCCCGGACGGAACTGTTCGACCAGCACATCGGCTTCACGTACAAGATCCAGTATCTTCTGCCTGGCCGTGTCCGATTTCAGATCAACACACACCGATTTCTTGCCCCGGTTCAGCAGGGCAAAATTCACGCTGTCCACATCCAGCTTCGGTTCGTAGGTGCGCATTTCATCGCCGGCGCCGGGACGCTCCAGTTTGATGACGTCGGCACCGGCTTCGGCCAGCATCAGCGTGCACAAGGGGCCGGGCAACAGGGTGCTGAAATCCAGCACTTTCACGCCATGCAGCGGCTGCATTACTGGCCCTCCTGGCGGCGGGCCCAGGCCACCTGGGCGCGGCGTGCAGGTGCATAGGGTTCCTGGCCCAGGGCTTCGTACAGTGCCTTGGAAACGCGGTAGTGGTGATGCAGGCCGGAACGGTTCAGCAGCGTGATCGGGCCCTCGGGGTAGCCCAGGCCCAGACACAGAGTTTTGTCCATGTCATCGGCGGTGGCCAGTTGTTCGTCAAGGCGACGCAGCGCGGCGTTGTAGTAGGGGCGGATCAGACGGTTGAGGATGCGTCCGGGGAAGTCATTGCAGACAGCCACCTTGAAGCCCGCCGCTTCAAAAGCACTTTTGGCCGCCTGGACAGCCAGCGGATCGGTGAAGGTTTTCTTGACCAGTTCGACCAGATTGGTCGGTGCGTCATCGCCCAGGCGGAAGCGGGCAAAGCCGACCACGTTCGAGGGGCCGGTATCTTCACCGGTGTGCACGCCCAGGCATTCCACGTCCAGTTCGATCGCAACGAAGGTCTGGGCGGTCAGGGCAGCGGCCTGGGCTGCATAGGCCTTGCCGGCATCGGTACCGATGAACACACTGGCGTTGGCGTGCGGGTCGGCCGCCTGGGTGAAGGCATGGGGTTCCGGGAACGAAAAGCTCTCGCCGTTCTGGATAAGGGTGTAGGCCATGGTGTCAGGCTCCGAAAATCTTGTTGCTGTCATAGGTATGGAAACCGGCGCCGGTCTTGCGGCCCAGTTTGCCGGCACCGATCATGCGCTTGACTAGTGCCGGGCAGGCGGCGCGGGGTTCGTGGGTCAGGCCGACCATGGCTTCGCACAGCAGTTTCTGGGTGTCCATGCCCACCATGTCCAGCAATTCCAGGGGCCCCAGGGGGTAACCCAGCGCGGTTTTGACGGCCAGGTCGATGTCGGCCGGGTCGGCAACGCCCTGATCCACCATATTGATTACATCGTTGTGCCAGGGAATCAGGAAGTAGTTCAGAATGAAGCCCGGGGTGTCGCGGGTCTTGACCGGATTCTGGCCCATGGCCTTGCAGAAGTCCCAGGCGGTCTGGAATGTGGCGTCCGAGGTGTTCATGCCGGGCGACATTTCCACCAGTTTCATCAACTGGGCGGGCAGGCAGAAGTGCATGCCCACGACGCGGTCGGCACGGCCACTGCCCCCGGCAATTTCCGTGATCGAAATGGTGGAGGTGTTTGATGCAAAAATCGTGTGTTCAGGGCACAGTGCGTTCAGTTTTGAAAACAGGTCGTGCTTGACCTTCAGGTCCTCAAAAACCGCTTCAATCACCAGGTCGCAATCGGCCAGGTCATCCATCTGTGTGGTGCCGTGCCAGTTGGCCAGAATCGCTTCGTCCTGGCCCGGGGCCATCTTGCCGCGTTCCACTGACTTTTTCAGGAAGGCAGCGGCCTGTTTGCGGGCGTTGTCGAGCATGCCTTGCTGCATGTCGAAGACACGGGTCTTGAAACCGGCGCGGGCCACCACAATGGCAATCCCGGTTCCCATGGTACCGGCGCCTACGACACCGACAGTCTTGATTGAGCTCATCGTTTTTCCTTGATCAAAAAGCTCCGGCCAATCAGTTGCCGGTGGATTTGGTTGGTGCCTTCCCAGATCTGGGTAATTTTGGCGTCGCGCATCAGGCGCTCGGCACGGTAGTCGGCGCAATAGCCGTAGCCGCCGTGCAATTGCACGCACTCGGTCGCCATGCGCATGGCCAGGTCGGTTGCCCTAAGCTTGAGAATCGAGGCTTCGATACCCATGTCGTCCTGGTCCTGGTCAACCTGGGCCGCCACGCGCCACAGCCAGTTTTCACACAAGGCCAGCTCAGCGGCCAGATCGGCGACCAGGAACTGGATACCCTGGAATTCCAGAATGCGTTTGCCGGACTGGCGGCGTTCGTTGATGTAGGCCACGGCGTCTTCAAAGGCCGCGCGGGCAATACCCAGTGCATGCGCGGCCACGCTGGGCCGCGATTTGTTCAGCGAGGTGAGCAGCACCCGCAGGCCTTCGCCTTCGGGAGCCAGCACGTTCGCCACAGGCACCTGCACGGCTTCGAACGACAGTGAAGCGGTACCCGATGCGCGTGTGCCCATCTTGTGTTCCGTACCGGTAACCACCAGGCCGGGCATCCCTTTTTCCAGGACCACCGCACCGATGGCTTTTTTGGGATCGTCAACGCCGTCCCACTTGCCGAATACGATGTAGACATCGGCGACGTCACCGTTGCTGATGAAAATTTTGCTGCCGGTGACCTCGATGTGGTCGCCCTTGCGGGTGAAACGGGTTTTCATGCCGGTGGCATCCGAACCGGCCGAGGGCTCGGTGATCACCAGGGCAGCCAGACCGCCTTCGGCGATGCGGGGCAGCAGACGTTGTTTCTGCTCTTCGGTGCCAAACTGGATCAGCGGCTTGATGGCATGGAAATTGGTGGCCCAGATGATGCCGGTGGCGGCGCAGGCTTTCGAGATTTCACGTACACAGGCCAGGTAGCAACGGTACGACATGGGGCTGCCGCCGTACGCCTCGGGGATGAACATGGCGTTCAGCCCCAGCTGGTTGATGTCGTTGATATTGGACCAGGGGAAGGCGCTGGTGCGGTCAAACTCGGCGGCACGGGGTGCAATGACGTTGTCGGACAGATGCCGCACGGAATCCAGCAGCATGCGTTCCTCGTCGGACCAGGCCTGGTCCGCGTCGAGTCGGTCAAGAATATTCACGGAAAGTCTCCTACGCAGAGATGGCCTGTGCGCCATCCATGTAAATGGTTTCGCCGGTCAGGAAGTCGCAGCGGGTGGTGAACAACGAGGTCACGAAGGCGCCGACATCACGGGCCTGGCCGGGTTGTTTGCCGGGAATGCGCCGTTGCAGGTAGGCCTTGAAGGCATCGGATTCCATCGCGTCTTTGTTCAGATCGGTAACGATGTAACCTGGGGCGATGTTGATCACCTTGATGCCAGCGGGTGCCCATTCAACCGCCAGGCAGCGCGTAATGGCGCCAACGGCCGCTTTCGAGGCACAGTAGGCCACGTTGCGCTTGACACCCAGTTTGTCGAAGAACGAGCCGATATTGACGATCAGACCACCGCCATTGGCCTGCAGCAGTGGGTACACGATCTGGCTGACCTGCAGGGTTGACAGCGCATTCATGTTCATCAGGCGCTGGAATTCTTCGGCCGGCAGGTCGATGGTGGGCTGCTCGGTGTGCAGGCCGGCGTTGTTCACCAGGCCCGCCACCGGCAGGCCCAGCCGCTCGACAACGGTATTCATGGCGTTCCGGACGGCGTCGGGTTGCGTGACATCGCAGGGCACGGCATGCCAGCGTGCCGCGATGTCGGGGGAGGTTCCAGGGGCCGAGGGCAGGTCGCCCGAACGTGAAAGGCAGCCCACCTGGTAGCCCTGGGTTGCCAGTTCCAGGGCAATGGCGGCACCAATGCCACGACTGGCGCCGGTCACGAAGATCAGTTGTTGTTTCATGGTATCAGTGGTCCTTGAACCGGGCAGGACGTTTTTCAGTGAAGGCGGTCATGCCCTCGACCGCGTCGTTGGTACGATAGGCCAGCGTGGACAGGTCGCGCTCGATGCGCAGGCCTTCATCAAGGCTGACCTGGTTGCCGCGCAGCACGGCTTCGCGCGCAAAGTACAGAGCGCACAGGCTGTGTTTCAAGTACGGTTCCATAAAGCGCTGGCCGATTTCAACCGGTGAGCCTTCGCTGTCGATACGGTTGACCAGGCCGATGCGCTCCGCTTCAACGGCGTCCACCGTACGGCCCGACAAAATAATGTCGAGTGCACGGCCTTCACCGATCAGGCGCGGCAGGCGCTGGGTGCCCCCGTAGCCCGGGATCAGCCCCAGCTTCACTTCGGGCAGGCCCATCTTTGCGCGTTCGGTGGCGACACGGAAGGTGCAGGCCAGCGCCATTTCCAGACCACCGCCGAAGGCATAGCCCTGAATGACGGCAACCGATGGCATGGTCAGCGCGGCGATCTTGTTGAAAACGGCCTGCCCAAGGCCTGCACCCTGGTGCTCCTGCATCAGGGTGCGGTTCATCAGTTCCGGAATGTCGGCGCCGGCACAAAAGGCTTTGTCACCGGCACCCACAATGACCAGGGCACGTGCCGATGACGCCGCAACGGTGTCCAGGGCCCGGTCCAGTTCGGTCAGAATGCCGAAGCTCAGGGCGTTCAGTGCCTTGGGGCGATTGAGCGTGATGACGGCAAAATGTTCGCTGAAAGTGAGTTCAACACTCATTGTGGTGCTCCTTGGGTCAGGCTTGCGCCGGTTCGCGCCACCGGACGGGCTGTGGGGTTATGCGTGCGTCACGCACCCATTCGACCAGTTCCCGTTTCAGGATCTTGCCGCTGGGCGTCAGTGGAAACGCGTCCATGCAGATGAAGTATTCCGGCATGTCGTATTTGGACAAGCCGCGCTCGTGCAGGTGCTTAAGCGCGGTGTCCGCATCAATCTGCACGCCAGCGTGGCAGATGATCGCCAGGCACACCTTTTCGCCCAGGCGTTCATCGGCCACCGGGAAGGCGGCTGATTTGGCGATGCCCGGGTGCTGGTGGGCCAGATCTTCGATGCGGGCCGGATAGATGTTGTGGCCGCCTCGGATGATCAGGTCTTTTTTCCGCCCGATCACATGCAGACACCCGTTTTCGTCGAGTCGTCCCAGGTCGCCGCTCATGAACCAGCCCCCCGCGTTGAACGATTTTTCAGTGGCGTCCTGGTTGTCGTAGTAACCCAGCATCAGCAGGCCACCTTTGCCGCCGATTTCGCCGACCTGGCCGTTTTCCAGTTCGATGTCCGGGTTCTCCTGGTCGAAAATGCGGATTTCGTAGCCACGGCAGGCACGCCCGCAGGTGGACACGATAGTGGCACCGTTGTCGGAGGGCAGGGTGTACTGGTGCGAGCCGTTTTCGGTCATGCCGTACACGTTCTGCGGTGTGATGCCCTGGTCAAGGAAACGCTGCGCTACTTCCCGCGGAATGGGTGAGCCGGCCATGTAGAACGAGCGGACATTACCCAGTTTGCCAATGTTGCGTTCGCGCATTTCACTGAGAATGTCCATGGCGTGTGTGGGAACACCCATGACGTAGGTTGCGCCGGTTTCCAGAACCCTGTCGAGCGCCGATTTGTGAATGGCCGGGTTGTGGATAACCAGTTCAAGACCGGCAATCAGGGTTTGCTCCAGCGCAACCGTACCGATGTGGTGGCTCATGGGGCTGAGCGCCAGCAAAATGGTGTCGGAATCGTGGCGCCAGTCAGCGACCAGGGCGCGTCCGTTGGTCAGCAGGGTGTTGTCGCTGTGCATCACGCCTTTTGGGGCGCCGGTGGTTCCCGACGTAAACGCCAGGTAAACGATTTTGTCCGGGTTGGTATCCGGCGCACTGGCCACGGCCGTTGCGTGATTCCGTTCCGGGTAAGGGTATGCGCCGGCCGGCAGTGTGAACCCGGATTCACAACCCTGAGGTGGCAGGGCATAGAGACGCTTGAGTGTGTTGATGTCTGCGGCGCGCTCGAAAATGCTGTTGCGGCCCGAATCGGCACCGTAGCCAGGCGTGGTGAACAGGGCTTTGCAGCGCACGCGTTGCATCAGCGTGACGATTTCATCGACCGTGTAATTCTGGTGCAGCGATGGGCAGCAGACATAGCCGTTTCGTGAACAGGCCAGGAAAATCAGGACGCTTTCGATCCGGTTGGGCAGCCAGATCGCCACGCGGTCGCTGCGCTTCAAGCCCAGTTGATGCAGGTCCTGCGCAATGGTTTCCACTGCTTCCAGGGTTTCACGCCAGGTGAGCCGGTGAAATGGGTCGCGCAGTGCGCAGGCGTTGGGCCTGACCCGTGCATGTTCCCGCAGCAGTGTGAATAGCGTGTCCTGCTGCCAGATGCCGGACAGATAGTGCTCGCGCGCCGCCTGGGGGTCGTGCAAGGTAAGCATGGTGTTCATGGCAATTCCCCGGCGTTTCAGTGGCCGAAGCGTGAGGCATCCGGCGCACGACGCTCGGCGAACGACTTGGCCAGTTCATCGTGCTCTTCGGTATCCAGGTAACCACGCAACAGCAGGTCGTGTGCCATGCGGGAAAGGCCGCTCACGCCGCCGTGCCGTGCGTTGAAGGCACCCTTGATCGAGGCCAGCGCAAACGAGCCGCGATCGGCGATTTCCAGAGCCATTTCGCGGGTGGCCTGCTTCAGTTGATCGTGCGGCACTACTTTGTTGATCAGGCCCATTTCCAGCGCTTCCTGCGGAGACACTTTCTGGTTGCGATACCACATTTCCTTGGCCCGTTTCTTGCCGATCAGGTCCTCCAGGTACCAGGTGCCGTAGCCGGAGTCGAAGCTGCCGACCATGGGGCCGACCTGGCGGAACATGGCCTTGTCGCTGGCGATGGTCAGGTCGCACACCACCTGCAGTACATTGCCGCCGCCCACCGCAAAACCATTGACCGAGGCAATGACCGGTTTTTGCAGGCGGTCAATGCTTTCATACATTTCAAGCGTGGGCAGCACACCGGCGTACATCAGGGTGTCTTCGATGTCTTCCTTGCGGCCGCCCAGGCAGAAGAACCGGTCGCCCGCGCCGGTGAGTACGATCACGCGGGTGCGGGTTTCGCGCCGGATCTCGTTGATGCAGTCGCGGATTTCGTGGCACATGCGGGGCGTGAACATATTGCCGTCTTCAGGGCGGTTCAGCGTGATGGTGCCGATCGGGCCGTCTTCTTCGTAAATGATTTCCTGGTAGGTCATGATTTTTTCCTTGTTGAATGCGATTCGTTTTAAACAGTTCAGTGTGTATCCAACCGCTGGCATCAGGCCAGTGGCATGAGGCTTGACCCGGGGCGGCTAGATGACGTTCCGGCGTTGCAGGTCCTTGATGGTGTCATCGGGTAACTGCAGCACGTTTTCAAGAATGTAGCCGGTGTCCTGGCCCAGCGTCGGGGGCGAGCGCCGATGGACGGCTTGGTCATTGTTGAACCCGATGCCCAGACCAATCTGTGGAACAGGCCCGCCCTGGGCCTGCGCCTGGTACAGAAAACCTTTTTGCAACAAGTCGGGGTCACGGGCGACTTCATCGAGGCGGTTGATCGGACCGGCCGGAATACGGTGCTCTGCGAACAGGGCCAGCCAGGCATCGCGTGGTTGCTTGCGCAAGAGGGCGGCAATGCGTTCCACAATCGCCTCGCGGTGGGCGCGTCGGTCGGCATTCGATGCATAGGCGGGTTCTTTGCCCACCTCGGGTTCGCCCACGGCCTGCCAGAAGCGCTGCCAGATCCCGTCGTTGCCCAGGCCCAGTGACAGCGGGTGATCCTGGGTGTCGAACACCTGGTAGATGGCAATCACCGAGTCTCTTCCGCCTGAGCGACGTGGCAATTCGCCCGAGCTGAGGTAGGACAACAGGCGCGGCCCCATGAAGCGCGTCATGGTGGATTGCATCGAAATATCGATTTCGCAGCCTTTGCCGGTGCGCTGGCGGGCAATGTAGGCGGCCAGTACGGCCATGGCCAGGTCTTGTCCGGCCAGCAGGTCGGCGGCAGGCGTGCCGACTTTTTGCGGGGGCGTTTCGAATTCCCCGGTCAAGTCCATGACCCCGGAATACCCTTCGGCGATCAGGTCGTAGCAGGGCAGATGGCTGCGCAGACCTCGCAGGCCGAAACCGGTCAGCGATGCGTGGATCAGGTGGGGAAACTTTTCGCCCAGACGTGCGTAATCGATACCCAGTTTGGACTGGATGCGGGAAACCAGGTTGACAACCAGAACGTCACTTTTTGCCAGAAGCTGTTCCAGCACAGCCAGGCCATCCGGTTGGCTGATATCGAGAGTGATGCTGTATTTGTTGCGGTTGACACTCAGGAACCAGGGCGATTCACCCTGCAGAAAGGGCGGCCCCCATTGGCGGGCGTCGTCCCCCCCGGGTTTTTTCTCGACCTTGATGACTGTGGCCCCCATGTCGGCCAGCAACTGGGTGGCGTAGGGGCCCGCCACGGACGTTGTCAGGTCAACGACCTGCAGTCCTTCAAGCAGTGTTTGTCCCTTCCCCTCGGGGTGTTCAGGCAGTGTTTTGTAGGGCATATGTTTTAACCTGTATGTTTTTGCTTGAGGCAAATAAAGCAAAAATCATGCCAGTCTGTTTTCCGGAAACACGGCGCCCTTTCAGGCGTTGTTGCGTACACAGGTAACCGGTCTTTGCCAGGTCTTGCCGCCTGTCGTCGCCCTGTCATCGTGGCGTTATATCGATCTGGCATTGTGTTGTCTGGCTTGTCCTGGTGTTTGCGGTCCTTGCCTTGATCTGTCTTCATTTGATCCCATTACATCAACAGCAAGCCCAGTTTGATGTTCAGAGTGACCTGGTCTAGCTGAACAC
>JAAYGT010000158.1 GCA_012727555.1 Alcaligenaceae bacterium
ATGAATGGCACGATGCCCCACAGGCGCAGGGTTGGGTTTCGGGCACCGCAGGCTGCTGCATGGTAAGGGGATATTCTTTGGTTGAATCGGACGGGTGAAGCATATCGGCCACACTGACATTTTCCAGGGTGCGACGCACGATGGCATTGATACGCTGCCAGTTGGTGCGTATGTGGCAACCGGCCTCAACGGAACAGGCACCCGGCAAAGCCGTACATTCGGTCAGGCCGAAGGGCTGGTCGTCGAGTGCGTCTATAATGTGCGCAATACTGATAGCCTGGGCCGGTTTGCCCAGGGTGTAGCCCCCGCGCGCACCACGGCTGCTTGTAACCAGTTCGTGCTGGCCCAGCAGTTTAAGGATCTTGCTTACGGTGGGCTGGCCCAGGCCAAGGGTGGCCGCCAGATCGGCAGCGCTGTACACACGAGCGGGCTCAGCCGCCATGTGCGTAAGCACCATGGTTCCGTAATCAATGATTTTGCTGATTCTCAGCAAGAAAGTTCTCCGCAGCGTGACCAGAATGTGGCGAATGCCTGATAAGGTCTATATAGTACCAATTTGGTACCAATTAAGCAAGACGCACACGCCTTCACTATGGATTTTCTTTCCTTCGACACCCTTTGCAAACAGGCCACCGACTACGCGCGATCCAGTCTGGATATTTCCTGCGCGGGCCTGCAGCGTCATCTGGGCGTTGACCTTGCCATGGCCCGCAAGCTGCAGCGGCATCTGCTGCACAACGGCATCATCAAGGGCATGGAAAGCCGGATCGACCCCTGGCGTATTGCGTTTCGCATGCCTGAACCCGAACAAACCGATGCACAGGCCTGGCTTGAGCTGCTGACCTTGTCGGGCCCGGCATCCGATCCCGTTGTGTTCACGGCAGCCCAGTTACCCCTTGAAGCGGCACGTTTCATGCACGCCCTCGATGAATCATTGATCATCGTGCCAGCCCCGACAAGAAGCCTTAAAAACATAGTATCTAACGCCGATAAAACCTGGTGGAGCACCGGCACCGGCGAAGGCTACAACGCCGCTGAAATCGCCACCATGCAGGCCTGCAACGACCTGAAGCGGCAAGGATGCCGCCTGACCAGTGCCGATGGCTTGATCATTTTTCTTGAACTGTCGGGCGATTGTCAGTTGGTTGACAGCCTGAAAGCCACCCTTGACCACGTGAAAACGCTGGTACAGCACAAAACAGATATCGCCCCCATAGTGACCGAACTGACCGGTTCATCAGAGAGCGCCCGTATCAGCCTGCTTGTCACGAAATCAGGCTGGAACAGCATTGATTACTAGCCAGGCGGGCTGGCGTTGCCCCCACATACCGAAACCCTGCGAAAAAACACTTCTTGCCGCAACACAACAGAGTAGAACTGTATTTTCGTGTCATCAGGCTGTTTTCGTATCATTCAGCGGTTTCGGCGCATCCGCGTCCATCAGGGGCCCGGCATCGGCCACATAGGCCGGCCCCTTCATGACCATCACCACCACACACCCGATGGCCAGTGCAAACATGAGTGTCCAGTGCAACACCACTGTGCCAACTGCAATATAGAAATAACGGGCAATGTCGCGATTGGTGGCGGGATCAACGCTTTCCAGCCGGTACCACCACAGAATGGCTGCCACAATGACAGGAACCAGGGTTCCGACCAGCAAAAACAACGGCAGGCGCTTCCAGAGCGCCCACTCAAGACCCGGCGCCGAACGCATTGAACCCGGAACTTTCTGTAAAAATTTCATGACCACAACCTGAAGGTGCGCCTAAGGCTTGAATGCGGCGCTTTAACATTCATTCAGGTTGAAGTTTACGCCTGCCGGCGTGCCGTATCCAGCCCGGCGGCCTGCCAGGCCAAACGCACGTGCAACAAAAACACAACGAAACCGGTTCAATGCCCGGCCAGTATCCAGCCTGCAGCCTTTTCCGCAATCATCAGGGTCGGACTATTCGTATTGCCGCTGGTAATAGTGGGCATGACACTGGCATCCACCACACGCAAACCGGCAACGCCGTACACACGCAAATGGGAGTCAACTACAGCGCCGGAGTCGTTGGCCCGGCCCATGCGGGCTGTGCCGGCCGGGTGAAAAATGGTGGTGGCGATATCGCCGGCCAGGCGTGTCAGGTCCTGGTCTGACTGAAATTGCGTGCCAGGTTTGTATTCCTGGGGATTGAACGGTGCCAGTGCCGGCTGAGCCACAATTGAACGGGTCAGCCGCAGGGAGTCAACGGCCACCTGCTGATCCTCCGGCGTGGCCAGGTAATTGGGCGCAATGGCCGGGGCATCTTCAAAACGCTTGCTGGTAATGGTGACACTGCCACGACTGGTGGGATTCAGGTTGCAGACACTGGCCGTAAAGGCGTTGAAACTGTGCAGGGGGTCACCAAAGGCATCCAGGCTCAGGGGCTGCACATGGTACTGGATGTTCGGATAGGGCTGAGACGGATTGCTGCGCGTGAACGCCCCCAACTGGGAAGGCGCCATGCTCATGGGGCCGCTGCGCGAAACCAGGTATTCAAGACCAATGCGCGCCTTGCCCGACAGGCTGTTGGCCAGCGTATTCAGGGTTTTCACCCCACTGACCTTGAACACCGTACGAATTTGCAGGTGATCCTGCAGATTTGCACCCACGCCGGGCGCATCTTTCAGCACGTTAATACCGTGTTCATGCAGCAAGGCTCCCGGCCCCACACCCGACAACTGCAGAATATGGGGTGTACCGATGCTGCCGGCGCAAAGAAGAACTTCCTTGCGGGCCTTCACCGTTACGGCCTGGCCATTACGCACCACCTCAACCCCGGTACAGGCCAGGCCTGCTTGCGCATTTTTTTCAATAACCAGACGGCTGGCCTGCGCGTGTGTCCAGAGGGTGAAGTTTTGCCGTTCAGTGCAGACAGGGCGTAAAAAGGCTTTGGCGGTATTCCAGCGCCAGCCTGAACGTTGATTGACCTCGAAGTAACCCACGCCTTCGTTACTGCCCCGGTTGAAATCCGGTGAAGCCGGAATGCCCGACTGCTGTGCTGCCTGGGCAAAAGCATCAAGAATGTCCCAGCTTAAACGTTGCTTTTCAACACGCCATTCCCCCCCGTGACCATGAAAGACCGGGAGATCGGGATCGACCTGTGCGCCCGAGGCAGAATCCAGGCGATAGTGGTTTTCATGACGGCGAAAATCATTCAGGCAAGCCTGCCACGACCACTCAGGCTCACCGGTCAGTTCCGCCCAATGATCGTAGTCGCGCGCTTGTCCGCGCATGTAGATCATGCCATTGATACTTGAACACCCGCCCAGGGTTTTACCGCGAGGGTAACGCAGTGTGCGTCCGTTCAGGCCGGGGTCAGGCTGGGTTGTGAACAGCCAGTCGGTACGCGGATTACCAATGCAATAAAGATACCCGACAGGAATATGAATCCAGTGGTAGTTGTCTTTGCCCCCCGCTTCCAGCAAAAGCACTTTGTTGGCCGGATCGGCGCTGAGCCGGTTGGCCAGCAGGCAACCTGCCGTACCCGCACCCACAATGATGTAATCGAATTCTGTCGTCATGTCTCGCCTTCGTTGCTCACGGGTGGGTGCCTGACATCAGGTTACATATGTGACACCCATTCTGTACTGGGTCACAATCTTAATGCATTGATGAAGGTCTGGCCACAAACCTGCTGATGCCAGCAAACACCGTTGGCGTGCAGCAGATTCAGTGTTATTGGCTGAATGTTCCGAAAAGATCCGCCAGGCGACGGTTTCGTTCGTCAGGACCCTTGGCGCCGTCAGGCTCGGACCCCAGTGCCAGCGTCAGCAAAATACGCGCCTGATGCGGGCTGAGCGGGCCCGCACACAGCAGACCAAACCGGCTGTCCAGACGATTGTAGTCGGCACTGACAGCGGCCTGCCCGATCCGCGTACCACGAACCACCGGCAGGTTTCTTGATCGTGCCTGGTGCAAAAAACCAAAGGCTGTATCAGGAATGTTGCCATCCCCCAGGCCCGCCAGCACAATGCCTGCCAGTCGGGACAGCGCCAGAATGGCGTCGAGCAGTTCAGGCAAGAACCCTGCGTGCAGGTACACAACAACCACCCGGGGCAAGGGGTTCGAAAACAACGCCCCGGAAGTAGCGAAATAACCGGCCAAAGGCCCGGGTACGGGTATGGCACAGAATCTGAGCTGCCCGACCAGCACCTGACCCACCGGGCCGCAGGGCCCGGCCGAAAATGCCTGCAATGCCGTCGTATGGGTTTTGGCGATACTGTTCGCACGAAAAATGGTGTCGTTCATGACCACCAGCACCCCACGCCCGCGGGCCTGGGCTGAACAGGCCACACTGACCGCATTGAACAGATTCATGGGCCCGTCGGGTGACAAGGCCGTGGCCGGACGCATGGCCCCCGTGATGACCACTGCTTTACCAACCGGCACGACTAGATGCAGCAACCAGGCCGTTTCTTCCAGGGTGTCGGTGCCATGCGTGATCACGATGCCATCGACATTGGCATCGTTCTGCGCTTGACACACGGCTTGAATAAGGGCCTGCCAATCAGACTCGGTGAGATCGGCACTGTCTTTACTGAATGGTGATGACAGCGTTATATGCGCCAGCGAGCCCAGCGCCGGTACCGAAGCGATCAAGTCGTCAGCCTGCAGAACACCGGCCGTGTAGGCAGGCCGGGTGGAATCGGCCCCGGCACCGGCAATGGTGCCGCCCGTGGTGATGATCCGGATTCTGGGTAAGGAACAGGCCAGACCGCGACCTGGATCAGGGCGTATCGGTATCGTCATCGTCATCATCGTGACCAGGTCGATCAAACCAGCCCATGATCTTCACGTAAAACACGGGCACCAGGGCCACAGCCAGCGTGGTCGAGGCAATCATGCCGCTGAACACCGTGATGCCAATGGAAAACCGCGATGCAGCGCCTGCACCGCTGGCCGTGAGCAAGGGGACCACACCGAGGATGAAGGCAATGGATGTCATGACGATGGGTCGGAAACGCTCGCGGGAAGCGTGCAAGGCCGACTCCACCAGATCCATACCTTTGTGGCGAGCTTCCAGGGCCACTTCGACAATCAGGATGGCATTCTTGGCCGACAACGCAATCATGAGCACAAGACCGATCTGAACATAGATATTGTTATCAAGACCTGTTGCCGTCAGGGCAATGACAATACCGGACAAGGCCAGCGGGACGGCACTGAGCACGGCCAGCGGCGCAGCCCAGGATTCATACTGACCAGCCAGCACCAGGAAAACCAGCAAAATGGACAAGGCAAACACCAGAACCTGCGTATTGCCCACCAGACGCTCCTGGTACGACATGGCAGTCCATTCGTAGCTGACCCCCGCTGGCAGCGTTTGGTCGGCCAGCGTGGACAGCGCTTGCAGTACCTGGCCAGAACTGTAGCCGGCATTGCCTGAACCAACGACACCGGCCGTGGGGAAAATGTTGTACTGGGAGGCAACCGACGGGCCAAAGGTGCGGGAAATGTCAATGAACGAACCCAGCGGCACCATATCACCGGTGCGACTGCGCACATACAAACGCTGCAGATTGGTTTCATCGGCTCGGAAAGCGCCATCGGCCTGCACATAGACCTGGTACGTTTGACCAAACTTGAAGAACTGGTTCACATACGACGACCCAAGGTAAGCCTGCAGCACGTTGTAGGCTTCGCCGATATCCACGTTCAGCGTCTCGGCACGTGCCGGGTTGAAGCTCAGTTCGATCTGGGGCACGTTGTTGTCAAAGGTGCTGAAGGCCAGCATCACTTCGGGTAACTGCCGTGCACGCGCCAGAAATTCATCGGTGGCGGCCTGAAGCTTTTCAAAGCTGTTGCTGCCATCGGTGAGCAGGATTTGCATACTGAAACCACCCGACATGCCCAGGCCTGGAATGGCCGGTGGCAGAACGACACTGGCACTGGCGCTTTGCACTTCGCGCAGTGCATGGGTCATGGCGCCGTAAATTGAACGAAGGTCCTGGCCCTTGGCTTCACCGCGTTCAGCCCAGGGTTTCAGAATGACATACTGGGCACCGGCATTGGCCTGCGGTGAACTGTTGGCGACTACATTGATGCCACCAATGCCGACCACGGTCTGAACGCCAGGCACCTTCATGACGGCCTCGCGCACTTCGTCCATGGCACGCTGGGTACGTTCCAGCGATGCTGCACGGGGCAACTGCACATTGACAATCAGGTACCCTTGGTCTTCATTCGGAATGAAGCCGGTGGGCACACGGGTGAGACCATACAGTGAAGCGCAGATAATGACCAGGCCCACCAGACCCGACAGGTTACGGTGCTTCATGAGCACATGCATAAGAGCAGCATAGCGATCGGCAATGGCATTGAAGCCGGCATCGAAGCCGCGGGCAAAGCGGTTTTTAGGTTTGGGCGCCTGACCTTTTTTAAGCGGCTTGATCAAACTGCCCGCCTGGGCAGGGCTGAGACTGATGGCGCAAATGCCACTGAGCAGTGCCGTAATGGCAATGACCAGCGCAAACTGGCGGTACATCTGGCCGGTAATACCCGAAATGAACGACGCCGGCAAAAACACCGCCATCAATACCAGGGTAATACCAATGATGGGCCCCATGAGTTCGCCCATGGCTTCAATAGCGGCCTTGCGCGGACGCATGCCGTCTTCCACTTTTTTGGCCACCCCTTCAACCACCACAATGGCATCATCGACCACGATGCCAATCACCACCACAATGGCAAACAGGGTGAGCAGGTTGATGGAAAAGCCAAGGGCTGCCATACCGGCAAATGCGCCGATGATCGTGACCGGGATGGTGATCGCGGGTATGAGGGTGATGCGCCAGTTCTGCAGGAACACCATGATCACCAGCAACACCAGCAAACCGGCTTCGTACAAGGTCTTGTAGACTTCGTCGATGGATTCCTGTACGAATGTGGTTGAATCGAACGGGATGGACCATTCAAGATCGGCCGGGAAGGTCTTGGCAATGGCCTCCATTTCTGCACGCACCGCCTGGGCCACCTGGATGGCATTGGCATCGGGGGTCTGGTAAATGGCAACCCCGCCGGCCGGCTTTTCGTTCAACTGGAAGAACTGATTGTAGTTCTGGCTACCCATCTCGATGCGGGCAACATCGCGCAGGCGGGTGATCTCGCCCTTGCTGTCCGCTTTCAGGACAATCTGGCCAAACTGTTCGGGGGTGTCCAGCGCACTTGTCACATTCACCGTGAACTGGAAATCTTGCCCGGTGGGTACCGGAGGGGCACCGATTTGCCCGGCCGACAACAATACGTTCTGTTTGTTGATGGCATCCATGACTTGAGAGGGTGTGAGCTGGCGGGCCAGCATCAGGGCAGGATCAAGCCAGACACGCATGCTGTAATTGCCCACGCCGAACACGTTGGCCGCAGCCACGCCGGGAATACGAGCCAGACGATCCTGCATCTGCAGGTTGGCAAAGTTGCTCAGGAACAGGGCATCGCGACTATTGTCTTTCGAGGTGACCGTGACGAACTGCAGAATGGCCGTGGATTGTGTTTTGGTGGTAACCCCCTGCTTTTGCACAGGTGCGGGTAATGACGGCAAAGCAATGGCAACCCGGTTCTGCACGTTCACCTGGGCCTGATCGGGGTCAGTTCCGACGGCAAAGGTGACTGTAAGGGCGTATGTACCCGCATCGGTGGAGTACGACTGCATGTACAGCATGCCATCAACGCCATTGACCTGGCTTTCGATATTGCTGGCCACCAGTTGCTGGATCAGTTTGGCACTGGCACCGGGCCAGTTGGTGGTGACCTGGATGGTGGGCGGGGTCATCTGGGGGTACTGCGAAATGGGCAGCCCGAAGATGGATACAGCGCCGATCAGCACAATGATGATACCGATCACATTGCTGAGAATCGGGCGCTCGATGAAGGTTTTTGAAAGCATGAGGGAAACCCCGGTTACACCACGTCTGGCTGGGAACGGTTGTCAGTAGACCAAGACAGGCAAGCGCGTCAGGCGCCCTTGCCTGGCAATCGGGCAGGTTCGATCGTGCCTGTATCGGCTTTCACCGGCTGGCCCGGACTGAGCGTGACAAACCCGTTGATCACCACCTTGTCGTCGGCCTTCAGGCCCTGGGTGACTTCCATCAGTGCACCAAACCGCTGACCCGTTTCAATAACCCGACGCTGCGCCTTGTTCTGTGCATCGACAACAAATACATAGGCGCCTTGCTGATCGTTCATGATGGCACCGAAAGGCACCAGGAGCGCATCGCGCGGCTTGCTGGTGTTGATGAGCACCTTGGCATAAACCCCGGGCACGATGGACTTATTGGCGTTGGGGAACTGGGCACGCAGTTGCAACGTGCCCGTACTTGCACTGAGATCACTGGCGGCAAAATCGAGCATGCCTTCATGCGGAAAGCCCGTATCGCCCTGCAAGGCAGCATAAACAGGTACTTTACCGACCAGTGCATGGCTGGTTTCAACGCCTTGTTCAGTGTTGCTGCGCAGAAACTTGAGCAGTTCGATTTCATTCATTGAAAAATAGATGTACAACGGGCTGACCTGACGGATGGTGGCCAGTTTGATGCCTCCTGTGGCCCCCCCAAGGTAATTGCCGACATCGACCAGATGCCGCCCCATGACGCCATCGAAGGGAGCACGGATTTCGGTGTAGCCAAAATTGATCTTGGCCAGTTGCAGGTTGGCGCTGGCCTGCTGCAGATCGGAACGGGCACGGTCAACCGCGGCCTGCGAAGTGGCACGCTGCGACAACAACGTGGATTGGCGATCGAATTCAATTTTGGCCTGATCGTAAATAGCCTGGTTCAGATTCAGTTCCTGTTTGTACTGATCTTGCTCGATCACAAAGAGCAGATCACCCTTTTTGACCTGGCTGCCGTCTTTGAACAGGATCTGCTCAAGAAAACCGGGCACACGGGCTTCAAGATCGACAACCAGCAATGGGGATGCCGTGCCGTCAAAGGTTTGGTAGTTCTGGACAGATTGCTGGACAGGGGCTGCAACCGTGACGGCAGCGGGTGCCTGTGCAACGGGCTCGTGTTTTTTCTGGCACCCTGCCAGCGCACCGAATGCCACAAGGGCCGGCACCAGCAGCAAATGGCGAACCAACCTGCTGCTGTGCATGGACGGTGTTGACGACCCAACCGGCGGGAATGAATCGTGCCGGGGCCGGTTTCCGCTTCCGGCGATGCGGGCAAGACGGCCTGCCAGCGAAGTGAATGCTTTGGACATCATTGTTTGCTCTCGAGAGTTTGTACCAGGCGGGGCATCGTGGCGTCAGGGATCGCCGCAGGCGTGAGGGCGGTTCCCCAATCGGTACGGTTTTTCATGGCAGAGATCATTTCGGCCGGCAAACTGGGAACGGCAAGATCGCCTGACCAGCCACCGCCCAGCGCCTTGAAGGCAGCCACATAGCCAAGCAAGGTCTCGGTCTGTGCCCGCACCTGGTCAAGTTCAACGTTCAGCAACACTTGCTGAGCCACAATGACGTTGTTGTAGTCGGTTTCACCGGCCTCGTATTGATCGAGGGCCAGTTTGGCAGCCTCGGCCGAGGCACGCACAGCACGGTCAAGGTCTTTTTTGGTGCTGCGCGATGTGGCGATCTGCATAAGCGCGTTGTCAACTTCAGCCTGAGCCTCAAGAACCGTGTTCTGGTAGTTCAACACGGCCTGCTGGAACTGGGCATCTTGTACACGCACCTGATCAACCAGGGCGCCACGCCAGAAAATGGGGAAATTGAACCCGGCACTTGCGCTCGATGAACTACCGCTCCATTTGAAGGAGTTGTCTCCTTGGTACGACACCGTGGCGCTCAGGTAGCCAAACATGCCCGACAACGAAAAACTGGGGTACAACTGGGCTTCACGCACTCCGATCAGGGCCGATTGCGAAGCGGCCTGGTATTCGGCCAGGGCAACATCGGGGCGACGCCGCAAAAGGTCACGGGGAATGCCTACATTCAGGGCCGGTGGTGGCTGCAACTGATTGCGTGTACTGCCGAACTGTGCCTCGTAGAAGCCGGGTACCTGCCCCAGCAGCGTGCTGAGGGCGTTCTGGTAGCGCCTTAACTGGGCGTTGAGCCCCGGTATGGACGCCTTGGTTTGCTGATACCGTGAGCGGGCCTGACTAAGCGCCAGCAGCGAGGTTTCACCTGCGTTATAGCGGGCCTGGGCAATGCGCAGACTGTCAGACTGCAGCTTCAGGTTCGACTTGGCCACCCGGATCAGTGCTTCGGCGTTCCGGATGTTGACGTAGGTATCGGCCACCGTGGCCGCCAGGGAGACATCGGCCGCGTAGTAGGCGGCAATGGCTGCCTGGTAGCTGGCAAAACTGCTTTCAATGCCACGCCGGAACTTGCCCCACAGGTCGAGTTCCCAGTTGGCCTGAATGAGCGCATTGCGTGTGCTGCTGCTATTGCCTTCAACCGCCTGACCACTGCCCACCACCGAAGGTAACAACGAAGCATCGGAAATACCCAACTGGGCACGTGCCTGGTACACACGCAGCGCCGCCGACTGAAGACTGAGGTTCTGGGACGCGGCAAGATCGAGCAGGCGATTCAGGGTGGGATCATTGAATGATTGCCACCACTGAACAGGGTTGATCTGCGCATCACGCACGGCGTTGACCGCTTCGGCAAATTCCCCGGGCTTTTCAACACGCCATTGCTGGGTAACTGTGCCTTCGGGGGTTTGGAAGTCGGGCCCGACCACAGCGCACCCGGACACCAGAACTGAACTTGCCAGCCCTATGCCAAATGTTCGAAGCCAGGAAGTTGAACGTAGAGCAAAGCGGGGCGTGCGGGGCATGGCAGCTCATATATCAGTGCGGATTGAGCCAATGATCATAACCGATCGCCATGTTTTTTTGTGAACAAAGCGACAACATTCGTCACTTGATGCATACAATTTCCGGCTCAGGTTTCCTCGCTGATCTGCTGCAATTGCCACATGTGTGCATACCGCCCGCCCTGACTGATCAGTTCCCTGTGTGTTCCTCGCTCGATCACCCGCCCGTGGTCAAGCACAACGATTTCATCCGCATCGGCCACCGTGGACAGACGATGGGCAATGATCAGCGTGGTGCGATCACGGGCAATCTGACTCAATTCGTCTTGAATCGCCCGTTCGGTGCGAGTATCCAGCGCGCTGGTGGCCTCGTCGAGAATGAGTATGGGCGGGTTTTTCAGCAGCGTACGGGCAATGGCCACACGCTGTTTTTCGCCGCCCGACAATTTAAGACCACGTTCACCCACCGGTGTTGCGTACCCATCGGGCAGGCTCATGATGAAATCATGAATGCGGGCTGCCTTGGCCGCACTGACGATTTCATCGTGGCACGCACCCGGCCGGCCATAGGCAATGTTGTACTCAATACTGTCGTTGAAGAGCACGGTATCCTGAGGCACGATACCAATATGGGCCCGCAAACTGGATTGACTGTAGTTCCGGATATCCAGGCCGTTCACACGGATACTACCCGATGACACATCGTAAAAACGGAACAGCAGACGCGATAACGTTGACTTTCCGGCCCCCGAAGAACCCACAACGGCCAGCGTGCGGCCGGCAGGTATCGACAGGCTGACATCAAAAAGAATCTGACGGTTGGTCTCGTAGCCAAAACCCACATGATCGAAAACAATGTCGGCCGAATCGGTCTTGAGCGTTACAGCCTGGGGCTTGTCGGCCACTTCCTGACCTTTGTCGAGCAAACCGAACATGCGCTCCATGTCGGCCAGTGCATGCTTGATTTCCCGGTAAACAAAACCCAGAAAGTTCAGGGGCGCATACAACTGGGTCAGGTAGGCCGAAACCAGCACGACATCGCCCACGGACATGGACTGATTGACCACACCGCGCGCTGATAGCCATAACAGCAGTGTCACACCAATGGTGATGATCACGCCCTGCCCCATGTTGAGCAGATTCAGTGAAACCTGGCTGCGTACTGCGGAATCGACCCACTTGCCCAGGTTGGCATCGTAACGCTCAAGTTCATAGGCCTCGTTACCAAAGTACTTCACGGTTTCATAGTTGATCAGGGCATCGACCGCCTTGGTGTTGGCCTTGCTGTCGAGATCATTCATGCTGCGCCGGTACACCATGCGCTTTTCCGTGACCACCAGGGTGAAAACGATGTAGGCCGCTATGGTGCCCAGCGTGACCACGGCAAAGGGCCATTCGTAGCGCCACAACAATATGGCCGTGACCATACCGATTTCAAGCAAGGTGGGCAGAATGTTGAAGACCATGAAGTTCAGCAAAAAGCCGATACCTTTGGTACCACGCTCAATGTCACGGCTCAGGCCACCGGTTTGGCGCTCCATGTGAAAACGCAGCGATAAAGCCAGCAAATGCTGGAATACCTGGGCCGCAATGCGGCGAATCGAGCCTTGCGTTACGCGTGCAAACAAGGCATCGCGCAGTTCCCCGAAAACACTGGTTGCCAGGCGTGCCAGACCATACCCCAGCAAAGCCGCCACCGGCAACACCACGAGATCGGCAGACAGCCCCAGTTGATCAACCAGGTCTTTGAGGTACAGGGGCACAGTGACACCGGCCAGTTTGGCTGCCACCAGGCAGGCCAGTGCGATGAGCACGCGCCCTTTGAACTGCCAGACATAAGGCAACAGCATGCGCAAGGTGTTCAGATCGGCACGCCCTGCGGCCGCTGCTGTGGAATCGTGGGGACGCATTACAGGCGCTCCGCAGGCAGGTCGTTTCCTGCGCCAAAGACAACAAGCTGACCGATAAACAACACAGGACCGTTGGGTGCCGCTGCGGGGGCATCGGCTGCAGGTTCCTGCGTCATTTCAATCATCGCGCCTTCAGCCACGGCTCCTGCCTGGGCAGCAGGTACTGTGAACGAATGATTGGGGTCAATGACCCCCAGAGACACCGCAGCAGGTGCGCCGGGGGGGTGCAGCCAGAGCTGGACAACCGTATTTTTCTGGACCTGTGTCTGTACAAGTGGCCTGAAGAGCAGGTTGCGCTCGTGGTCGAGGGTAACCACCCAACCGGGTGTGGAACTGGAGCCGGGCGGTTGAAGAATGGCCGCCATCGTGGGGGCGACACGAACGATGGTGACGGGGGGTTCGGGCGGCGGTTGCATCCCTTGCATTGCCAGCGCAAGCGCTGCCAACAGGGCAAAAAACACCGTGGCAAATTTCCATGCGCGGGAAGAACGCACAATGACGCGTGGAACGGCAGCAGGCTCGGAAACGGGATCTGGAGCGGGTGAAAGCGTTTTTGCGTCAGCCACCGGATGAACGGCATCCGCAACAACGGGCGAAGTACGAGATACTGAACCCCGACCTTCCTTGTGCCTGTCGTCAGCCATTGATTCCGGAACCGGTAAATCAAGGCCGGATCGTGAAGTCTCTGTAACAGGGTCGGCAAGAAGGCCGGCCGCCTGGGAGGTTGCGATGGATGCATCGACTGCCTTGCGAGCCGGGCTTTGGGGTGTCGTCGTGGCATTCGCCGGTGCAGACTGCGTTCCTGTGGCCAGCCCTTTGGCGGCCGACACGACGCTCTGGATCACGGGCTCATGGAGGGCACGCGACTCAGGCTGCCTGAACAAGGTGGCCGGCGCAGGAATGGACTCATGACCCAGACGGGCCTGAATGCGAAAATAGACATGCGCCGAGGGCTGGACCACGGCCAGCAAATCGGTCATGGCCAGAAAACGCTCTTCCCAGTGCAGTGCTTCCCTGACCACGGGGTCACTACCCGCCAGCCAATCATGAATGGTTTCGATTTCGCGGGTGTCGAGCAAACCCAGCGTATATTCGCCCAGGGCCACCGACTCGTCGGCAGAAACACCCGGCAACGGCCCGCTGCCGCTGACCGCCAGTGCCTTCAAACCATCACGCAAGGCACGACGCACGTCGTCGGGTGTGGTTTCAAAACGCTGTGCAATCCGGTGAAAATCGAAGCCTTTGTAAAAAGCCAGGTAAATGGCCTGACGTGCATTTTCCGGCAATGTTGCCAAGGCACGCAGAACATCGGGTTGAGAAGATCCTGGCGCCGCCGCAGCCAGGGCAGAAGGAATCGGAAAAGCAGCAAAGCCCCCGGGCATGGTAACCGGACGTCCGGCCTGTCGCAGGCGCCCTAGCGCCCGGTAACGAAGAATGCTGTAAATCCAGGCCCGGGCACTGCCACGGTCAACACTGTAGCTTTCGGCATTTTTCCACACCAGTACGAAGGTGTCTGCAACCAATTCTTCAGCCACACTGCGCTGACCCATCATGTGAAGCGACAGGGCCATCATGCGCGAGGCCTCGGCATCGTAGAGCCGTTGCAAAGCCTGCTGGTCACCCTGCGCGCAGGCCAGCAAAGCCGCCTGATCATCGAAACCGGAAACAGCCATGGGATATCAAACCGAAAAATAGACAGCAGACATGTCAGGAGGACTGAAGCGCGTCAAGCTCTGCTTCAGTGAAACCCGCCTGACGGCGTGCCTGCAGGTTGAAGGGACCACGCAACCGGGGAGCGCGATACTGCAGGGCAAGATCGTCGTAGGCCACTTCGGGATCAAGCCCGCGCATCTGGCAGACGTGCCTGTACCAATGATTGCCGATGGCGACGTGACCGATTTCATCGCGCAAAATGATGTCGATGATCGCGGCGCCCGCGGCATCACCCACACTGACCAGTTTGTCGCGCACAACAGGCGAGGCATCGAGCCCGCGTGCCTCGAGTGTGCGGGGCACCAGCGCCAGACGGGCAAGGAGGTCAGCCGACGTGCGTTCGGCCATTTCCCAGAGCCCGTCGTGGGCGGGAAAGTCGCCATAACTGTAGCCCAGGCTGGCCAGATGGGTGGCCAGCAGGCTGAAATGCAACGCTTCTTCACGCGCCACCTTCAACCAGTCGTGATAGAAGGCGTCCGGCATACCCGGAAATCGCCAGAGGATATCGAGCGCCAGGTTGATGGCGTTGAATTCGATATGGGCCAGCGAATGAATCAGGGCCGCACGCCCCTGTACCGTTCCAACCGAGCGGGCCTTGACGCGTGAAGGAGGAACCAGTGGAGGCCGGGCAGGACGCCCGGGCAAACCCGGCGGGGACGAAATGACACAATCGGCCCCGATGGGAAGGTCATCGACCCATTGTTCCAGGAGGCGGATTTTTTCTTCGGGGAGCGTCAGGGCAAGCGCCTCAAGGGCCCGTTGACGCAACGTGAGCTTCATCTGGAAAAAATAACGTCAGCGAGTGACACCGGCATGCGGTGGCATGTCGGCAACCGATAAACCGTCGGCCTGGCTGGATCGGACTGTACTCTCAAGGGCCGATGTCAGCATACTGCGAATGGACAGCAGATCACTGCGCAGGGCCTGAAGCTCGGCTCCGGTGAGACGCACGGCGGCTTCGGGATCATGCGGTGCATCGGATTTGTCGCCCAGACGATTGCGTGCACCACTTATGGTGAAACCCTGTTCATATAACAGTTCACGAATGCGACGAACCAGCAATACTTCATGATGCTGATAATAGCGACGATTACCACGGCGCTTGATCGGATTGAGCTGTGAAAATTCCTGTTCCCAGTAACGCAACACGTGGGGTTTGACACCGCACAGTTCACTGACCTCGCCGATCGTGAAATAACGCTTGGCGGGTATGGGTGGAAGAGTGATGTTCTTTTCGCTGGTGCTCATGGTACGTAATACCCTGGATTACAAAGCCTTGGTTGAAACACCGGACAGCTGACCGGCTGTCTCGACGACGCTTTTGAGTTTCTGACTGGCGTGAAAGGTAACCACCCGCCTGGCTTCAATTGGAATGACTTCACCCGTTTTGGGGTTGCGTCCGGGGCGAGGCGGTTTGTCACGTACCTGAAAATTGCCGAAACCCGACAATTTGACTTCATTCCCCTGAGCCAGGGCCTCGCGGATTTCTTCGAAGAAGGCGTCAACGATATCCTTGGCTTCACGTTTATTCAAGCCAACCCGGTCAAAGATCAGTTCAGCCAGTTCGGCTTTGGTCAGGGTGCGATCAAGAGTCATGGACATGAAGGGTATCAGGCTCGGAGACGGGCACCGTGTTCGGCAACCAGGGAATTCAGCAAAAGTTCAACACACTGCTCGATGGTGGCTTCATCGAGCGTGGCCGAGGGGCTCTGGAACCAGAAACGCAGGGCCATGCTCTTTTCGGCAGCATCGGATGCTGCATCACGCCAGACATCGAACAGACGAATGTCTTTTAAAACAGCAAGGTTAGCATGGGTGCGCCTGGCATTGGCAAGGGTATCGACCATCGACTGATACGAGGTGCCTGTCTTGACCCAAACGGCCAGATCACGCACCACGACAGGCTGGCGTGAAAGTTCGACGGGCTCAGGGAAACGGGCCCGGGAAATGGCCTGCACATCGACTTCGAAAACGACAGGCGCCTGGGACAGTTCGAGTTCCTGTGCCCACTGCGGATGCAGCTCACCGAGCCAACCAATGGTTGCACCATCGAGTTCCAGACGGGCACAACGGCCCGGATGGAACGCTGGATGTGTATCAGGCACACAGACCAGATCTGCGCCACGTGCACCCAGCAGGCACTGGACATCGTTTTTGACATCAAAAAAATCAACCTTGCGAACAGGCAGGCCCCACTGTTCGTCGAAAGCCGGCCCCCAGGCCGCGCCCGCCAGGCGCTGCGGCTGGTCAACACCGGCAACAGTCAGATCACCATCGGTAACCTGAACGTTGCGCGTAAAAACACGGCCCAGTTCAAAGACCCGAACACGGGTCTGTTTGCGATTGGCATTGTGAACAATGTTGGCCAGCAGACCGCCGATCAGGCTGGAACGCATGACCGCCAGCTGCGACGCAATGGGATTGAGCAAACGAATGGGGTCGGCATTGCCTGCGTAGTCACGCTCCCACGCTTCTTCCACAAACGAGAAATTAACCACTTCCTGGTAATCGAGTGCGGCCACCGCAGCACGCAGTGCATGGGGACCGCGCAGCACTTCAGGCTGAACGCGCATATCGGCACGTGCCATGGGTGCGACGTCAGGGATGCGCTCAAAACCGTATACCCGGGCCACCTCCTCGATGAGATCCTCTTCGATGAAGAGATCAAAACGGTAGGACGGTGGCTGAACCACAAACACATTTCCGGCCTCGACCTGGAACGACAGACCCAGACTGGCAAAGATACGTTCGACTTCAGCGCGAGGAACCGGTACACCCAGCACCCGATGGCAGCGCTCAAGGCGCATGCTGACAGGCTCACGACACGGCAGATTGATGATCGTGTCATTGATCGGCCCCACCTGACCGCCACAGATGTCAATGATCAGCCGTGTCATGCGTTCGATGTGCTCGGGGATGTTGTCGAAATCGACGCCGCGTTCGAAGCGATGGCTGGCTTCTGAGGAAAACTTGAAACGACGTGCGCGGCCCATGATGGCTTCTGGCCACCAGAATGCCGCTTCAAGGTAGATATCGGTGGTATCAAGAGTGACGGCCGTGGCTTCCCCCCCCATGATACCGGCCATGCTTTCAACAACCGCACCGGCTGCGATGATGCCGACCGATGGATCAAGTGTAACCACCTGACCATTGAGCAGTTCAAGGGTTTCACCCGGCTGCGCCCACCGAACGGTCAGACCGGATTGAATGCGTTTGAGGTCGAACACGTGGGTGGGCCGACCCAGTTCGAGCATGACGTAATTCGAAATATCCACCAGGGCGGACACCGAACGCTGTCCGGCACGCTCAAGGCGGGTTCTGATCCAGTCAGGTGTTTGGGCACGGGCGTTCACACCACGAATCACGCGCCCGGCAAAACGGCCGCACAGATCAGGCGCCTGAACATCGACAGGCAACGTATCGTTCAACGTGACAGGCACCGACTGAACAGACGGGATCGAGAGGTCACAACCGCTCAAGGCGGCAACTTCGCGGGCCACCCCCAGAATGGACAGGCAATCGGCACGATTGGGTGTCATTTTCAGGGTGAACAGGGTATCGTCGAGATCAAGCACGCTACGCAGATCGGCACCGACTGGCGTGTCGGCGGCCAGCACCATCAGGCCGGCGTGATCCTGGGAAAGACCCAGTTCACGGGCTGAACACAGCATGCCGGAGGATTCGACGCCACGCATTTTGGCCACACCGATCTTCATGCCCCCCGGCAATTCGGCACCCACACGGGCCAGAGGCACCTTGATTCCGGCTTCGGCATTCGGTGCGCCGCAAACAATTTGCAACAGGTTCCCGGAGCCATCGTCAACACGACAAACACGCAGTTTGTCGGCGTTGGGGTGCGGTTCGACGGTCTGGATGTGGGCGACCACAATGCCGCTGAACGCCGGAGCAGCAGGCGTGACTTCTTCGACTTCAAGGCCCGCCATGGTGAGCTTGTGGGCCAGTTCATCGGTTGATACGGCAGGGTTGACAAAAGAACGCAGCCAGGATTCAGGAAATTGCATAACAGGACTCGTGGTATTCGGGGCTAAGAGAGGCAGCAGACCGGACGATGGGCAATGTGCAGATCAACGGTTGAACTGGCGCAAAAAGCGCAGATCGCCTTCAAAGAACTGGCGCAGGTCATTCACGCCGTAACGCAGCATGGTCAGGCGCTCAAGCCCCGAACCAAAGGCAAAGCCAATGTAGCGTTCTGGATCGAGACCGAAGTTGCGCACGACCTGAGGGTGAACTTGCCCCGAACCGGAGATTTCGAGCCAGCGCCCTTGATTGGGACCGGACGTGAACATCATGTCAATTTCAGCCGAGGGCTCGGTGAACGGGAAAAAGGAAGGCCGGAAACGGACGCAGAGGTCATCGGTTTCGAAGAAGGCTTTCAGGAAATTGGTGTAGACACCCTTGAGATCGGCAAACGAGATGTTTTCGGCGATCCAGAGCCCTTCCACCTGATGAAACATGGGGGAATGGGTGGCATCGCTGTCGACACGGTAGGTTCTGCCCGGCGCAATGACCTTGATGGGCGGCGTGTGCATGCGGGCGTAACGCACCTGCATGGGACTGGTATGGGTGCGCAGCAGGAAGGGCAGACCTTTTTCATCGTTCATATCGACGTAAAAGGTATCTTGCATGGAGCGTGCCGGATGGTTTTCCGGGTTGTTCAACGCGGTGAAGTTGGTCCAGTCGTTTTCGATTTCAGGGCCATCGGCAACATCAAAGCCAATGGAACTGAAAATGGCTTCAACGCGTTGCCAGGTCTGGATGACCGGATGCAGCCCCCCCACCCCGCGACCACGCCCGGGCAGTGTGACGTCGATGGCTTCGGACGCCAGACGGCGGTTCAGCTCAGCCTGGGCCAATTCAGTGCGACGCTCGGTGAGCAAGGCTTCGATTTGCTGTTTCAGCTGATTGATGTGGGCCCCGCGGGTTTTCTTTTCCTGGGGATCCAGCTGCGCCAGGCCCTTGAGCAAGGCAGTGAGCGCCCCCTGTTTGCCCAGAAAGCGGGCCTTGGCATTTTCGAGGGCAGCGGCATCGAGCGCCTGGGCAAATTGTTCTTTGGCCTGAACAACAAGGTCATCAGCTGAGGTAGTCATGGGATACGAGTTTTCCAAATGCAAACGGAGCCCAGAAGAGCCCCGTTCAGCAAGGTACAAACAGAATCAGAACCGATCAGGCGGCCAGAGCAGACTTGGCCTGTGCGACGATGGCTGCAAAACCTGCCTTGTCGTGGACGGCCATGTCGGCCAGCACTTTACGATCGATTTCAATGCACGCTTTCTTGGTACCTGCAATGAAAACGCTGTAGGTTACGCCGAGTTCACGGCAGGCAGCGTTGATACGGGTGATCCAGAGAGCGCGGAATGTACGCTTCTTGTTGCGACGGTCGCGGTAGGCATACTGGCCTGCACGCATGACCGCCTGTTTGGCGATGCGGAAGACATTACCGCGGCGACCGCGATAGCCTTTCGCTGCTTTGATGACTTTTTTGTGACGGGCGCGGGCGGTAACGCCGCGTTTTACGCGTGGCATAGGATGATCTCCGTTAGTTCAGACTGACAATCAAGCAAAAGGCATCATGGCGCGAACCGATTTGACATCGGAATCGTGCACTGCCACGGCACCGCGCAGGTGACGCTTGTTCTTGGTTGTTTTTTTGGTCAGAATGTGGCGCTTGAACGCCTGACCACGTTTGATCGAACCGCTACCGCGAACCTGAAAGCGCTTTGCGGCGCTTTTCTTGGTTTTCATTTTAGGCATGTTGAAACCCTGGTATTTTATGAGCGCAAGGTGTCTTTCATAAACCGAAAGAACTTGACCAACCCGGCGGGCCCATATTTTTCTTCTCGGCCATGCAAAAGCCGGAAAAGCCTTTGATTATAGGCTGAAATCCGGCTTTTTGTCCATGAACACAGACCAGGCTGTTTGAAGAATGATCCTGCAGGTTGCTAAAACGCCGCTGACAAGGTGAACACCGCCGCAGCGCTGCCCGTGTATTTACCATAACTGTTGGTGTAAACCGAGCGCTTGGCGTTGGTATCCACGTACGTCAGGGCGGCCGATATCCCCTTGCCCAGCTCTTTTGAAAAACCGATCGACCAGTCGGTGTAAGAACCATCGTCGAGGTTACGTACACGCTGGTAACCGACGTGCGCATCAAGATTCAACCCCCAGACCCCGGTTGGAATGCTGGCAGAAAGATCATAATACTGGCTGTTTTTGGAATCGGGCACGCCAAACAGATTGGTGAAGGCATGTGAATACTTGAAAGTAACCGGCCCATACCCCAGGCCGACATACGCCTCGGTGGTATCGGGGCTGACATAGCCAGACGGAAAACTGCCCGGATAATAATAACGCAACACGCCGACATCCAGCGTTATGCCATTTGAAAACTCATGCGCATAGCCACCGTAGAAATTCATTTCAATACCGGCAGATACGTCAGGTGCCGAATCGTTCAGCCAGGTAATGCTCGAGTTCCAGTTTCCAATATAGAAGCCACTGGAATGGGTGATGTCGAAGCCGCCCTGAATTGCGGGCTTGTTGTTGGTTTGCATGATGCCGCGAAAGCGGTACTGCGAGGTCAGGGCCAGATTGCCGCTGACGCTGAAATCTGCAAACGTATCGTTACCGTCAGCGGCCAGCACGGTGGCCGGAACAGCCAGCATGCCCGAGGAAAGAGCCAGTGAAATGATGAATGACCTGGAAACCGTGGAACTGCGCATAATTGAAACTCCTGAGTAGGCCCGTCAATCCGTAAAGCCTCACAGAACATGATGCTGGTACGGACCACAAACGGCAGAATGACTAGAACGCACGAACGGATTGCCGGCGTGCTCAAACGCATTTAAAGCAAGATACGTGCCAGCCCCCCTCGCGGGACATGCCAGCAGATCGGTCAAATAATGCCAACCGGCACGAAACATGCACCACAACAGTGCGTCTATTGTTTTTATTGGTGCAACGCAACTGACACGCATCAACACGGACCCTCCCTGACACGCCCGGTTTTTCAGCCTGCAGGGGTTGATCCGTTATGATTACTGCACGCAGCCTATCCCGGCCCCTTGATCTCCGATACCCGCCTGATTCGTTTCCTTTCACAAAAGCCTGTTGCCATGCCCGCTCCTTCCGCCCCGCCCGAACTCCACTGGGAATGTCAGGCCCAGCCGGTCCGGCTGTCCCCGACGGGTGCCTGGACGCTGGCCCACTACCCGCGCCTGCAGGCTCTGGTCAGTGCCCGGAACGACACCACACCGGATCCTCACACCCTTCAGTCACAACAAATTGAACTGGATCGCATCACTGAACTTGACACGGCCGGTGCAGAACGGCTGGCTGAATTGCTGGGACCGGCACTCGAGCGTCATCTGAACAACGCCGACTGCTCACTGCCTGCCGCCCGCAAGGCGCTGCTCCTTACTGTCATGGCCGCCCGGGCAACGCTGGAACCCGATGCCATTCCCGCCCCCCGCTCCACCTTGCATGAGTTGCTGGAGCGTGCAGGTTCAGGCACCGTGAACATCGGCACGAAAACCATCGACCTGCTGCGCTTCACCGGCCTGACCCTGGAAGCACTGGCACGCAATGCATTCCGGCCACGCAGTTGGCGAATCACATCGCTAGTGGCCCAGATCGAGGAATGCGCCCTGAACGCAGTACCCATCATTGCCCTGCTCACTTTCATGGTGGGTGCCGTCATCGCTTTTCTGGGCGCCACCATCCTGGCCGGGTTTGGCGCCAGCATTTACACCGTCAACCTTGTCACGTTTTCATTCCTGCGCGAATTTGCCGTGCTGCTGACCGCCATCCTTGTTGCGGGGCGCACGGCCAGCGCCTTCACGGCGCAACTTGGCTCCATGAAAGTCAATGAAGAGATCGATGCGCTTCGCATGCTGGGCCTGAACCCCGTGGAACTGCTGGTTCTGCCCCGTGTACTGGCCCTGATCGTGGCCGTGCCCATACTCACCTTCATCGGCATGCTGTCCGGCATTCTGGGCGGGGCACTCATCTGCATTGTTTCCCTCGACATCACCCCTACCATGTTCATGTCCATTTTCCAGGACCGCATCCCGCTTCGACACTTCCTGATCGGCATGGCCAAAGCACCGCTGTTCGCCTTTGTCATTGCCGTCATCGGCTGCCTGGAAGGGTTCAAGGTTTCAGGCAGCGCACAATCCGTTGGTCAGCACACCACATCGGCCGTGGTGCAGTCCATTTTTGTCGTGATTCTGCTCGATGCGCTGGCCGCCTTGTTCTTCATGGAGATGGGATGGTAAGCGAACCCATCATTCAGGTGCGCAACATCACGAACCAGTTTGGCACCCATGTCGTTCACAAAGACCTTGACCTGGACGTCTTCCGGGGTGAAATCCTGGGCGTGGTCGGCGGATCGGGATCAGGAAAATCGGTGCTGCTGCGCACCATCGTGGGGCTGCACACACCGCGTGCAGGCACCGTCAAACTGTTTGACCAAAACATCCTTCAGGCGCGTGGTGCAGCCCGCACCGCCCTGGAACGACGTTTCGGGGTACTCTTTCAACGAGGGGCGCTTTTTTCCTCATTGACTGTCCTGGAAAACATCGCCATGCCCCTGATCGAGCACGCAGGTCTGTCAAGACCACAGGCCAACACCATTGCACACCTCAAGATTGCCCTCGCCGGCCTGCCGTCGCGGGCCGGCGCCCTTTACCCGGCATCCTTGTCCGGCGGCATGATCAAACGGGCGGCTCTGGCACGTGCACTGGCGCTCGACCCCGACATTCTCTTTCTCGATGAACCCACGGCAGGCCTTGACCCGATCGGGGCCGGCGCATTTGACGAACTGATTGTTACACTGCGCGACGCACTGGGCCTGACGGTTTTTCTGGTCACTCACGACCTGGATACCCTCTACACCATTTGCGACCGTGTTGCCGTATTGTCGAATAAATGCGTCATGGTGGCCGACCAGTTGCCTGTTGTGGAAAAGCACCCTGATCCCTGGGTGCAGGACTACTTCAACGGACCACGCGGGCGCGCAGCCCATGCCGCCGCACGGCACTCACCTTCAACCACTGTGGAGCCTTGCTGATGGAACCCCGGGCGCATCATCTGCTGATCGGACTCTTCACGATTTTCGTGACGCTGGCCGCCGTTTTGTTTGCACTCTGGCTGGGCAAGGCCAACCGCAATCCGCAAACGCATTATGTGGTGGTTTTCAACGAGCCCGTTCGCGGTCTATCCAAGGGCAGCATGGTTCAATACAACGGCATCAAGGTGGGCGAAGTGGTCAACATTTCACTGGACCCTGACGATCCTGGTCAGGTGCGTGCCCGTATCCTCATCGACAGCTCAACCCCTGTGCGCCAGAATACGCAGGCCCAACTGACCATCACCGGCCTGACCGGGCTGGCCCTGATATCACTCAACGGCGGAACCGCCGACAGCCCGCCCCTGACCGCTCCCACCGATGACACCGATCCAGTCATTCATGCAACCACGTCAGCCCTGACACAACTGTTCAACAATGGCGATCAACTGATCAATTCCCTGAATACGCTGATTCATTCGGCCCAGAATGTTCTTTCTGAAGACAACATAGGCTCGGTTTCGCGCACACTGTCCCATATTGAGCAGATCACAGGCTCTCTGGCAAGTTCGCACAACGATGCACGGCAACTGGTAACCAATCTGGCCCAGGCCAGCCAGGCGCTTGTTACGACACTGGGCAGGCTGAACACACTGATGGAAACGACCAACAACCTGCTCGCACGGCAAGGTGCAGGCGCACTTCAGGGGGTCCAGAATGCCATGAATGCCTTGCAAACCACCAGCCAACGCCTGGCTGCACTGCTTAATGAAAACAGGGGTGCCGTGGGCCAGAGCCTGCAGGGGCTTGCCGAACTGGGCCCAACCCTGCGTGAACTCAGAACCACACTCAATGCCTTCCAGGGTATAGCACGCCGCCTTGAAAACAATCCTGCCGGCTATCTTCTGGGTGGTGAAAACATTCAGGAATACAAACCGTGACACTTCGCTTGCCGTTTGGCCGCTACGCCCTGCCCGTCATACTGCTACTGCTGGTTGCTGCAAGCGGTTGCTCCATTGTGCCCAAAACCCCTGCGCCCACCGTGGTTCAACTGGCCCAGCCAGCTTTCGCACCTGACCTTACAACTCCCGCCGGCCGCAAAACACTGCGCATCGATACCCCCCTGGCCAACGCCCTTCTCGACAGCAACCGTCTTCTGGTCATGGCCGAACCCAACACCCTGAGCGCGTACGCCGGTGTACGCTGGAACGATACGGCGCCGGCACTGGTGCGTGGCCGACTGGCTTACTGGCTGCGCACCTCGGGCACCTTTCGTGCCGTCAGCACAGAACGCGACAGTTACAGCACCGACCTGCTCCTTTCCGGCGAACTTCTGGCCTGGCATCTGAACACCCAGACACGGCCGGCGCAGGTGGAACTGCGCTTCGATGCCCTGCTCGGCGTGCCGGCCAGTCAGCACCTGCAGGCTTCACGTCAATTCCAGGTGACCGCCCCGCTTGCGGGAACAGGCCTGCAGGCGGTGGTCGATGCGTTCACGCAAGCCACTGACACCCTTGCCCGCGACATTACCCGGTGGGTCAGCCAGGCCCATTAAGGCGGTTCGTTTTATCACACTGGCACACCGCCACGTGCCGGACTGACGCATACTGGTCCTGTCTTTTCAAACAGGGGCCTGCTCATGTCATTGGCCATTCTTGGCAGCCAGGCGCAAAATGGCCTGCAAGGCATACCCGTACGGGTGGAAATCCACCTGAGTCCCGGCTTGCCCGTCTTTCATGTGGTGGGACTACCCGACACCGGTGTACGAGAAAGTCGTGACCGGGTCCGGTCTGCCATTGCCAGCAGCGGGTTCGATTTTCCAAAGGGGCGTATCACGGTCAACCTGGCGCCGGCCGACCTGCCCAAGGAATCCGGACGCTATGATCTGCCGATTGCATTGGGTATCCTGATGGCCTCCGGTCAAATACCCTGGGCCTCGGAAGAACGGCTCGAACAATGGTCCCGGTGCGTCATCGCGGGCGAACTTTCCCTGACAGGCGCGGTTGTCGAAATCGCCAATGCTCTGGCCATGGCGCTTGCCGTTGACCGCTTGTCCCATGAAGGGCTGATGATCCTGCCCGTTGCCGCCGCCGGCATTGCCGCCCATGTACCTGGCCTCAAAGCCTTTGCGGCCAGCTCACTGCGCCAGGTGGTGGAGCATTTTTCCGGCGCTCAGGCGCTGCCGGTTGCCCCGCCTTGCGCCGTTCACACACCCGATGAATTGCCCCTGTGCCTGTCGGATGTTCGCGGTCAAAAAGAAGAAGATATATCTTTTTGCGATATCCTTTCTGATTCATTTTCTGGTGGATGCGGTGACATCTCTCCTGTCAAGTTCCGGAGTATCGGCCCTGG
>JAAYGT010000001.1 GCA_012727555.1 Alcaligenaceae bacterium
GGTCAAGGCGCTTATTCTGGAATCGGTTGACAAGGTCAGCAGCGGAAACGGCCAAGTGGCCGAGGCCGGTGAAACCATGACACAAATCGTGGCCAACAACGATGAAATGACCTCGTTGGTCAAAGAAATTTCCAACGCCAGTCAAGAGCAATCGATTGGTCTTGCCGAAATCAACCAGGCCATTTCCTCCATGGACGAAATGATCCAGCGCAATGTGGCGCTGGTGGCCGACACCTCGGCAGCGTCCGAAACCCTGCGTCAGCAGGCTGCCGAACTTCGTGATATGGTGGCAACCTTCAAACTGCACTGATGCAGGGCTTTACAGGATCCTCCATGTCGGCATCGCAAGAGCCTTCAAACGAAACAACTTATACGCTGTGTACTGAACTTGTGTTCCATTTCAGCCTGTATGAAGACAGGCTGGTGGCGCATGCCCTGCGGGCGGAAACCGATCTGGCACGTGTGCTTTTCACGCGTCGCATGACCATGCTTGTTGTTCAGCAATTGCTTAACGCACTGCCTCGTTTAACCGATCTGGGGCAAACGCCGGCCGACTACTGGCAGGAAACGCTTCGCATGAATCATGAACGGGCCATGCGGGCACGTTCAGCCGAGAAGCCGTCTGCGGCTGCACAAAAGCAGGATGCAGCCGAAAAGGATACCGCTACGGTGCACTCTGTGCCGGATACCCCCGTTTTTCTTGCAACCGAACTGACGCTCAAGCACGACAACAAGCAGCTCATCCTTGCATTCCGAGGGTTGCCCATGCCGCAGGCCATGACACAGCCTTCTGCCTCTGTGCCGCTGTTTGCCATTCCCCTGCAGGCTGATCACGTTCATCAGCTCATCGAACTGCTGATCGTGAAGGCGCGCGATGCACATTGGCATCTGCCTGTTGAACTTCCCTGGCTTGAGCCACTCAAATCACCGGAAGGGTCCGGGCACAGGTTTCTGTTGCACTGATCCAGGGATACTTCATTCTGTGGCTGTTACGTTTGCACCCCTCTTGGGTGAAAATTAAATACAATTTGTCTTGATTATAGTCAAGAGGCCGGGCGGAGCCGAAGCGTCAGCCACTATTACAACTTACAAGGATCACTCCATGTCATCCATTCAGGCCGTATCACGCGACCGTCATGCCAACAAGCGCTGGAAGCGTTATTCCTCGTATGCCTTTGCTGCGCACGATCCTGTTTCTGCACTCGTTTTGCAGGAATTGCCCAAGGCTTGCATGGCATTGCCGGTTGCCTTTGTCGCTTCGGGCGAGGCTTATATTCCCGTGGCCGTTCAGGGCTTGCAAGCCGGCCAGAATCTGCTGGTTTCCGATGAGGGGCGTTGGTTGGGGCGCTACGTGCCCGCTGTGTACCGTGGCTACCCGTTTGTATTGCTGCCTTCTGCCGATGGGCAACAGGTTTTGTGTGTCAATGAAGACAGTGGTCTTGTGAATGATACCGAGGGCGAGCCTTTTTTTGACGAGCAGGGCGAACCCGTTCAGCAGGTCAAGGATGTCCTCAACTTTCTGTCCCAGGTGGCCACCAATCGTGCAGCCACCGAGCGTGTCTGTGCCTTGCTCAAGAGCCACGGGCTCATTCAGTCCTGGGACATCAAAGTGCAGTCGGGTGAGGCTGAGCAGTTGTTGCAGGGTTTGTTCCGCATTGACGAGGCAGCCTTCAATGCCTTGCCGCTTGAGGCACTCGATGCGTTGCGCGCGGCGGGTGCATTGCCTGTGATTTATTGTCAGCTTTTGTCGATGCAACATTTGCCGGTGCTTGGCCAGTTGGCCCAGATTCGTGCCGCCCAGAACGCACCTTTGCCGCAGTCAGGCGATGGTGACCTCGATCTCGAGTTTCTCAACGAGAGCGGCACCATCAAGTTTGGTGTCTGATTGCCCTCTGTAACCTTAAGCCAGCTGCAAGCTACATCGTGTTAAAGTAAAAGGCTTTCTTTTTTTTCTATCGCACGTGCTCCGGCTGGCCATGTGCTGCCTACAGGTTTATCCATGAAGTCAACACCTCGCACCGAACTGGGCGAAGCACTTTATCGTTTCCGCAAAACATTTTACGTACTGGCTGCATTCAGTTGCGTCATCAATATTCTCGGGCTGGCTCCGCTCGTCTACATGATGCAACTCTATGATCGTGTGCTTGCAAGTCGCAATGAAACCACGCTGGTCATGCTCACGCTCATGGTGCTGGGCCTGTACCTGCTTTCAGGTGCCCTTGAATTCGCGCGCTCCCAGGTACTGATTCGCGTCGGCAACCAGCTCGATATGGCCCTGAACAAACGTGTCTTTACGGCATCGTTTGAACGCAATCTGCGGCGTATCGGTGGCAATCCTTCGCAAGCCATCAGCGATCTAACCAACGTGCGCCAGTTTCTCACGGGCAGTTCGTTGTTCGCCTTCTTCGACGCCCCCTGGACACCTATTTATGTGGCTGTGGCTTTCATGGTGCACCCTTTGCTGGGTGTCATCACGGTGGTCGGTTCGGCGCTGCTGGTGTTCTTTGCTTATCTGAACAACCTGGCCACCCAGAAACCACTGGCCGATGCCAATCGTGCGTCCATCAATGCGGGCGTGTTTGCCAACAACCATTTGCGCAACGCCGAGGTCATCGAGGCCATGGGCATGTTGCCCGGCATGCGCGAGCGCTGGTTCAGCCAGCATCGCAAAGTGTTGTCGTTGCAAACGCTGGCCTCCGATCGTGCGGCGCGCATCAGCATGGCTTCGCGTTTTGTCCGTCTCAGCCTGCAATCGCTGTCGCTGGGTGCGGGTGCCCTGCTGGTGCTCGAAGGTGAAATCACCCCGGGCATGATGATCGTGGCCTCGATGCTCATGGGCAAGGCGTTGGCGCCGGTTGAAATGGCCATCAATACCTGGAAAAGTGCGTTGTCCACACGGGCTGCTTACGGGCGCCTTGATGAAATGCTGACCCAGTCTCCGCCGCGTGGCCAGACGCTCAGTTTACCGGCGCCGAAAGGTCAGATTTCGCTGGAAAATGTTTTTGCGTCTGCGCCGGGTGTACAGGAAACTGTGCTCAAAAATCTTAGTTTCAGTGTGAATGTGGGCGAGGTCGTGGGTGTCATCGGCCCGTCGGCATCAGGCAAGTCAACTTTGGCCCGTTTGCTGGTTGGGGTCTGGGGCGCGCGCGCGGGTACGGTGCGCCTTGACGGGGCCGATGTCTTCCAGTGGAACAAAGACGAACTGGGTCCGCATATCGGTTATCTGCCCCAGGATATCGAACTGTTTGAAGGCAGCATTGCCGAAAACATTGCCCGCTTTGGTGAAATCGATTCCGATCTGGTCATTCAGGCCGCACAGCGTGCCGGCGTGCACGACATGATCCTGCGCCTGCCCAAAGGGTACGATACGCAGCTGGGTGTTGATGGTGCCTCGTTGTCGGGTGGGCAAAAGCAGCGTGTTGCACTGGCCCGCGCTGTCTATGGAAATCCCGCGCTCGTTGTGCTTGACGAGCCCAATTCCAATCTCGATGACGTCGGCGAAGCGGCTCTGGTACAGACCGTTGCCGAACTCAAGCGTCGTGGTACAACAGTCATCGTCATTACGCATCGCTTGAATATTCTGGCTGCTGTTGACAAATTGCTGGTCATGCGCGAAGGGGTCATGACGTTGTTTGGCCCGCGTGAAGACGTTCTCAAGGCGCTGCGTCAGCAGCAGGCGCAGGCCGCAGCACAGGCCCGGGCAGCATCGGCACCACCTGCGGTTGCCGGTGGTGCCGCCCCTCTCCAGATTGTTCAATAAGGCCAGGCTTCACATGAGTTGGTTTTCCAGAAAAGCGGCCGGTGTTTCCGGCCACGATACAAATCTTGCCGATGTCGACACCAATTTAAAGTCGCCATTGCGTTGGGGGCTCATGGTGCTCCTGCTCGGTTTTGGCGGTTTCATGCTGTGGGCCGGTTTCGCTCCACTTGACGCCGGGGTGCCTGCCGAGGCAACAGTACAAGTGTTTGGCAACCGTAAATCGGTGCAGCACCTTGAAGGCGGGGTCATCGAAGAGCTGCTGGTTCGCGAAGGTGACAGGGTTCAGGAAGGGCAGGTTTTGTTGCGCCTTAATCCAACACGCGCGCTTGCCGAACAAGGTGTTGTCAGTTCACAGTTCATTATTGCCGAGGCCACGCGCTCGCGACTGCAGGCTGAACGTGACGATGCTGCGAATGTTACCTATCGGCCCGAGTTTATTCAGCGCTTCAAAGAGGATCCTCGCTTCATCGAGGCCACGCGTGCGCAGGAACAACTGTTCCAGACCCGTCGCGAAGCGCTTGAGGGCGAGATCGCCATTTTGCGTGAAAACCTGAAAGGTACCGAACAGCAACTCGATGGTTTGATCAAAGTGCAGGCCAACCGCAAATCACAGATTGCGTTCATCAACCGCGAACTGGCCGGCGTGCGCGATCTGGCCAAAGACGGCTATCTGCCCCGTAATCGCATGTTCGAGCTCGAGCGCGATGCTGCCCAGTTGCAGGCAGCTTTGTCCAACGACATCGTTGAGGCCGGTCGTGCCCGGAACCAGATTGCCGAACTGAAGCTTCGTATCCTCCAGCGCCGCCAAGACTACCAGAAAGAAGTCCAGTCGCAACTGTCTGATCTGCAAAAAGAAGCATCTGCCCTCGAAGACCGTCTTTCTGCCCTTGACTACTCGGTGCGTGAAACGAATATTCGCGCACCCATCACAGGCATGGTGCAGAATCTCTCGGTGCATACGGTCGGCGGTGTGATCGGTCCTGGCACCTTGCTCATGGAGATCGTGCCTTTCGACAGCGAATACATTGTTGAGGCCCAGGTGCCGGTGCAGTCGATCGACAAGGTTTATGCCGGGCTTGCGGTTGACATCACCTTTCCGGCGTTCAATCAGGCCAAGACGCCCAATATTCCCGGCAAGGTGCTGACGGTTTCAGGTGATCGTCTGGTCGATGAAATCACCAAGATGCCGTATTACCGCGCCCAGGTCGAGATTACACCTGAAGGTGTCGAGATGCTTTCAGGTAATCAGATTCGCCCGGGAATGCCGGCGTCGGTCACCATACGTACCGGCGAGCGCACCATGTTGAACTATTTGCTCAAGCCTTTCCTCGATCGTCTCGATAAATCTTTTAAAGAACAATGATCATGAGTCGTGTGTTTGCGCGTAAAACGCTGGTTTGTGCCCTGGCTGTGCTGGGCCTGGCAACAGCCCTCGGTGCCGCGCAGGCACAGGCTGCGCCGGGTGCGGCACGCAAGCCTGTGGCAGTTTCCGAACCTGTTTCCGATACACGTGCGGGGCATTTCGACCTTTTGCAGGCCTGGCAAGCCACGCTGGCCTACGATCCAACCTATCAGGCCGCGATCAAGGAGCGCGATGCCGGCCTCGAGAATCGCGCAATCGGCAGGGCAGGGCTGTTGCCTCAGGTCAGCGCTTCGTTGGGGCGCAGCAGAGTGCGGGGTACGCTTGAGCAGCCGGGGCAGTTTGATCAAACAATCAGTACCGATCTGAATTACACCTCCAAAACGAACGAGATCCGCGCAACCCAAACCGTGTTCAACTGGGCCCGGTTCGCAGAGTATCGTCAGGGGAATGCCAAGGCCGATTACGCGTTGGCAGCTTTCGATACAAAAGCCAAAGATACGTCATTGCGTCTGGTCAATCGCTACTTTCAGGCTTTGCTGGCCTATGAAAATGTGGTGCTTACACGCAACACACTCGACGCCAATCAGAAGCAGGTCAAGGTAGCCGAGCGTCGCTATCAGTCGGGTGAAGGCACAATCACCGATGTCCGCGAGGCGGAATCCTGGCGTGACATGGCACGTGCCGATCTCATTGCCGCTCAGGATGCCCTGATCGTTGCCCAGCGTGAGCTGCAGGAAATGGTCGGAGCCCGTCCTGTGCAGCTGGCGGGCGTACGTACCGACTTTTCACCGCGCCCGCTTGACCCGGTCACACTCGAAGGCTGGCTTGGTCTTGCCATGCAGTCGAATGCAGAAATTCGCACAGGTCTGCAGAATGTGCGGGTTGCCGATGAACAGGTAGACATCAGTTTCGGCGGCCATTTGCCTACCCTGGATATCACTGCATCGCGTACCATCGATTCCAGTGCCTCCATCTCAACCCGCAATCAAGACAGCGCGCAAACGTCCTATGGTTTTCAGGTCAGTCTCCCCGTTTTTTCCGGAGGGCTGACCTCGGCCCAGGTGAGCCAGGCACGCTTCAATCGTGATCGCGCCACCCAGGAATTGGCGGCCACCCGTGAGAAAGTGGCCGTTGAGGTTACGCGGCAGTACCAGGCTGTCGTCAGCGGTGCAGAGCGCACGGCCGCGCTGCTGGTGGCTGTGAAGTCAAGTCAGCAGGCTCTGGTGGCTGTCGAAAAAGGCTATCAGGCAGGCACGCGCAGTATTGTTGATATCCTTGATGCACAGCAGCAGTTGTACCGGGCCCAGCTTGACCTTACCCAGGCCAGGCTGGAATACGTAAAAGCCCGGTTGATGCTGCGTGGTGCTGTTGGAACCCTCGACGAGCAGGCGTTTGCCTGGGTTACGCGCGAATTCTTTGGTCCGGTTAATGTTACGCTGGGTTCTGTTCTGGGCAGTTCAGGCGGCTGAGTTGTGATCCGGGTGCCCTGGCGCTGAAGGCTGCAGGCGCAGCAGTGCTTCCCGTAATGCGCCAGGCAGCGGTACGGGGCGTTGCGTGACACGGTCAACGTACACATGCACAAAGTGCCCGTGGGCCGCCGTCAGTGATGCGCCCTTCTTGAAAATACCCACTTCGTAGCGTACGCTTGATTTTCCAATGTGTGCCACCGTTACACCGGCTTCGATCATGTCGGGGAAAGCCACCGACGAAAAATAATTGCAGGTGGTGTTCACCACCAGCCCGATCACCGCACTGGTTGCCGGATCAAGTACACCTTGTTCTACCAGGTACGCATTTACCGCTGTGTCAAACCAGGAATAGTAAACAACATTGTTCACGTGCCCGTATACATCGTTGTCCATCCAGCGCGTTGAAATGGGATTAAAGTAACCGAAGTCGGTGCGTGGGCGTGGTGCCGGTTTTTTTGGTGCGTTCAAACGGGTGTCCTTTGTGTAGAATGCTTTTTTTCATGATAACCGTGCACAAATTCTAACGCGCTTCGCACCTACTTCGTAAAAGCGCTTGCCTGCACTGACCAAGGATATTTCATGACACTCTACCGCTTGGGCGACATTCAGCCTGATATCCACGAAACGGCTTTTGTGGCGCCCGAGGCCACACTGATCGGCCAGGTTGTATTGCATGCCCGAACCAGTGTCTGGCCCGGGGTGGTTATTCGGGCCGACAACGATCTCATCGAAATCGGCGAAGGCTCCAATATCCAGGAAGGTGCCGTACTTCACACCGATCCCGGTTTGAAACTCACGGTCGGTGCGGGCGTGACAGTCGGTCACCAGGCCATGCTGCATGGTTGCACCATCCAGGAAGGTGCTCTTATCGGGATCCAGGCAGTGGTGCTGAACGGTGCGGTCATTGGTCGCGAGAGCCTGGTTGGGGCGGGCGCCATTGTCACCGAGGGCAAGGTTTTCCCTCCCCGTTCCCTCATTCTGGGTTCCCCTGCACGTGTTGTCAGGGAACTCACCGATGACGACATCCAGCGCATGCGCAGCGGAACCCAAACCTACATTGATCGTGCCGCCCGTTTTCGTACTGAAATGGTTCCGGTTGCCTGACCGCTAAATCCACCTGCAAGGTTTCCGTATGAAAACTGCTATGGCCAGTGGGCCAGGGCGGGGTCTGGTGCCGGCCAGTCGGCCGGTCATGGGTATCGCATTTCTCATTGCGTCCAGTTGGGCGCTTTCCGCCCTTGATGCCAGCGGCAAGTGGCTGATGGGTGCCGGGGTTTCTCTGGTCGTGCTGTGCTGGGTCCGTTATCTGGTGCATCTGATTCTGGTGTGCCTGTTGGTGGTCCCCGTGAAAGGGCGCAAGGTTTTTCACAGTGTCAGGCCTGTTGCCCAGGTCCAGCGAGGCCTGATCATGCTGCTGGCCACGCTGTCGTTTTTTACCACCTTGCAGTATTTGCCGCAGGCCGAGGCCACCGCCATCAATTTTCTTGCGCCTCTGATCATGCTTGCGCTTGCGCCCTGGTTGCTCAATGAACCTCCGAAAATGTCGCGCTGGCTGGCGGCCGGTGCCGGTTTCCTGGGTGTCCTGATCATTATTCGTCCCGACGCCGGCCTTCATCCGGTCGGCACGCTGCTGGGTTTGCTCACCGCCTGCGTATTTGCCGGGCAGTATCTTGCAACGCGGCGTGTGGCGCTTGATGACCCGTTTACAACATTGATCTGGAGTGGTGCTGTCGGTACCCTGGGGCTCACCCTGGCGCTCATGTTCGCGGTGCCTGAAGCCTGGCAGATCCTGCAGGCCTTGTCAGGGTGGCATTGGTTCATTTTGCTTGCTACCGGGTTCTGGGGGGCTGCCGGTCATCTCATGCAAATCCAGGCCTATCGGTGTGCCCCGGCCTCGTTGCTGGCGCCTTTTCTGTATTTGCAGATCATCAGCGCGTCAACGTTGGGCTGGCTGATCTGGGGGCAGTTTCCCGATCCCCTGACCTGGCTCGGCATTGCTGTCATTTGCGCCAGTGGTGTCACCATCGGGGTCATCGAGTGGCGAGGCCGCAAATTATAATTTCACCATGACAACCCGTATTCTTATCGTTCGTACGTCATCGCTGGGCGATCTCGTACACATGCTGCCCGCCATTTCCGATATTGCGCGCCATGTCCCCGGTGCGCACATCGACTGGATTGTCGAAGAAGGTTTTGCCGAAATTCCCCGCTGGCATCCTGCGGTGCATGATGTCATCAAGGTAGCGCACCGGCGCTGGCGCAAACAGTGGTGGTCTGCCCAGACACGTCGTGAACGTGCGGCCTTGTACAAAGAGCTTGCTTCGCGGCAGTACGATATCGTGCTCGACATGCAGGCGTTGATGAAATCTGTCTGGCTGGTGCGCCAGACACGCGGTGTGCGGCACGGGCTCGATCGGGCATCGGCAAGAGAACCATTGGCTTCGTTTTTTTACGATGTCAGGCATGCGGTGGGTTTCTGGCAGCCGGCCATCAAGCGTCAGCGCGATCTTGCTGCCTCGGTGTTTGGCTATCGCTGGCAGGGGCCGCCGGATTTCGGGCTGCAGGCTTTCACGCAAGGCGTGGCTATTCAACCCTATGCGGTCATCATGCCTTCTGCCAGTCGTGATGACAAACTCTGGTCTGAAGCCTCCTGGCATGCTGTCTTTCGCGAGCTGCAGCGTCACGGGCTGGCCCTGAAAGCGCTGGCAGGCAGTCCGGCAGAAGCTGAACGGGCACAGGCGTTGCTGCAGGGGTTCGATGCAGCGCATGTGCTGCCCAGGCAGTCACTGACCCAGGTTGCCCACGTGCTGGCACCGGCGCGTGTCATGGTCGGGCTCGACAGTGGCCTGACACACCTTGCCGCCGCGCTCGGGCGCCCTACACTGGGTATTTACAAAGCCTCCACGCCGGTGCGTACCCCTTTGCAGGGCAACGGTTTTACCGCCAGCCTTGGCGAGCGCGGGCATGAACCCACAGTCGACCAGGTTTTGGAAGCGCTTGAGCAGGCGCTGGCGTTCTCCGGGATCACAGCGTGAATCGCTTCGTCTACAGCACGTTGTTGCATCTGTTATCGCCGGCCCTGCTTGCCTGGATGGCTTTGCGTGCGCGGCGAGCGGGCGGGCAGTGGCAGGTTTTTTCAAGGGCTCGTTTTGGTTGTTATCAAGCGGCGTCATACCAGCGGGCACCGGTCTGGATCCACGCGGTCAGCCTGGGTGAAACACGCGCGGCCCTTCCCTTGATCCAGGCACTGATCGACCGGGGAGATCGTGTGCTCCTGACCCATTTCACGGCGACCGGGCGCCACGAGGGCGCACGTGCATTTCAGAAAGCCATTGAAAGCGGGCAGCTTGTCCAGCAGTGGCTTCCGTACGATTTTCCCTGGGCGGCACAGCGCTTCATGCGTCAGTATCGGCCCCGTATCGGTGTCCTTGTCGAACGGGAGGTCTGGCCGAACCTGGTTCGTGCTGCCCGTCTTGAAAACGTGCCACTGGTGTTGGCCAGTGCACGTTTTTCTGATCGCTCATTGCGTGCCAGCTTGAGGTCGGGCCGCGTCATGCGGGAAGCATTTGCCAGTTTTCGCGCGGTATTTGCCCAGACGCTGAGCGATGCCCAGCGGCTGGAGCTTGCCGGGGCCGTGGCGCCGGGCGTGTCGGGCAATTTCAAGTTTGATATGCAGGTGCCTGCTGCCACAGTGGCGCGTGGCAGGGCGTTTGGTGCTGCGCTCGGGCGTCCGGTCATTGTGGTGGCCAGCACCCGGGAGGGCGAGGAATCGCAGTTCATTGCCGCGATGCGTCGTGTCAGTGAGCGCCATGAAGTCGCTGCTGCCGGAGCCCGCCCGCTTTTTTTTCTTGTGCCCAGACACCCGCAACGTTTTGCCGAGGTGGCTGACCTGATTGAACAAAGCGGGTTGACCTGGATTCGTCGTTCGACCTTGCTGGCCCTGGGGGATGACAGTGCCTCTGCATTGGAAGCCTGTCGCTCGGTATCGGTTGTTCTGGGTGATACCCTGGGCGAAATGCCCTGGTATTACGCCGTTTCGTGTGTCGCCATCGTGGGTGGCAGTTTTGCGCCCCTTGGCGGGCAGAATTTCATCGAAGCGTCTGCCGTTGGTGTGCCGGTTGTCTTTGGCCCGCATACGTTCAACTTTACGCAAGCTGCGCTTGATGCGATCGAGGCCGGGGCTGCCCGGCGCGCTGCATCGGCCGCCGAAGCGATCGACCTCGCCGTTTCGTGGCTTGATGCCCCTCGTACACTCGGACAAATGGCGGAGTCGGGTCGACATTGGGTGCTGTGTCATGCAGGATCCGTGCAGCGGGTGTTGAACGCCCTGCTTGAGCTGGCACCCGACAGCGAGGCCGCACCGCAGCACCGGGAAGGCAACGCGATTGTCTGAAGTGTTTATTTATTACCTGCATATCAGGGCCCTGTTGTAGAATATAAGGTAATCTCAAAACTCTACGCTTATATATCAATGTTTACCACCAATACAGACCGTCTCAGGTCCGAGCTTGAGCGTCGTATGGTTGAGGGTTCTCTTGAGCCAGGTACAGCCATCGATGAAAGCCGACTCGGCCATTACTACGATGTATCGCGCACACCGGTTCGCGAAGCGCTGCTGCAACTGGCTGCCGAAGGGTTTGTGCGCATCATGCCGCGTTCAGGTATTTACGTTGTGCAAATGTCGGCAGCCGAATTGGCCGAGCTTGTCGAGCTGCTCATCCATAACGAAGCCTACTGTGTGGCGCTCGCCTGCGAGCGCATGGCGCCTGCCACGATCAAACGTCTCGGGCTCATGCGCCGGGTTGGCGAGCAAGCCTTGAAAGACGGTGACCTCAAGGAATTTTCCCGTTTTGTGCTGGCCATTCATGAAATGATCTACGAAGGCGCTGCCAATCGCGTGCTCAAAGCCCAGATCCTGCAGCTGCGCAAACGTTTGGTGCCTTACCGCTCACAGGGTACATTCACCCCTGAACAGTGGCTGGAAATGGCCTGGTCGTCGTACAGCACCATCATTCAGGCGCTCGCCGACCGCAACGCCACCGATGCGCAACACCAACTGGCTGCATTTGTCACGCAGGAAACCCGCCCCTTCCTCGATATGGCACTGCTCGATCCCGAGCACCTCTATTTCAAGACCGATGTCCGTGCTGCCGAGTCATCGGTTGCCTTCGATATGGAAACCTTGTTTGTGCTTGGGGTGCCTGTCGCGCCCCGCAAATCAGATACCGATCTTTCGCGCAAACCCGGTGCCCAACCGGTCGACGATTCTCTTCCGGCCGCAGCGGGTATGGTGCCTGCCTGAACTACGGAGCTGACCGTGCGTTTTTTCTTTCTGGTGGCTGTGCTGCTGAATCTGGGGTTGCTGGCGTATGGTCAGGGGGTCTTCGGGCCTGTTCCTTCGGCGCAAGGCCTGGAGCAACGTCTGCTTTCAGAACGCAACGAGCAGTTGGTTGTGGTCGGTGAGCCCGTCGCACAGATCCGGGTTCCCTGATACCGCTGCGCGTGCCCTGCGGCTTTAGCGGAGCGTGTCGTGTTGCGCGCTGCTCGCAACGCGCGCAAGCCCGTCGAGCACAGGGGCTTCTATCCAGCGCGCTTCACGCTGGGGCAACTTCAGTTCACGTTGTCTGTCAAGCAAGCTGGCCTGAATTTCAGCTTCCACTGCGGGCCAGCCGCCGCCGCTGCACAAAACAACGGGGGGGCGTCCCGTTTGCCTGAACAGCGCCGAATACTGTCGGCAAACCGCACCGGCCTGGGCTGCGGCAATGCCGGTGGCAATGGCCTGGTGCGTATGGCAGGGAAACGCTGCCAGCGTGATGTCGGCATGCGGGAGTCGTGCTGTGCCCGAGGTCAGCGCGTGGCGCATCAGATCGGGTCCAGGCAGGATCAGGCCACCTAAAAAATGATGCGTTTCTCCCTGTTTCGACAAGGCATCGACCGTTGTTGCCGTACCGAACGTGGCCAATAGCACAGGTTCATCGCCGGCCAGGCCTGCAATGCCCACCATGGCCAGCCAGCGATCTGCACCCAGACGCGCCGGGTTATCGTAGTGGTTGACCATACCAGGCACTGGCGTGGCTCCGTCAAGCCAGCGGGCCTGAATATCAAATGCGTTCTTCAGGTGTTCGTCAAGGTGGTGTCCGACTGTTTCGGACGCCACGCTGACACCCAGGGCCCCTGCGATGCGGTCACCCAGGGCATGTTGCCTGCACAGTGTGCGCACCTGCTCGGGGAGCCGGTGAATCTGGTCATGGAGCAGGGTGACTACGCAAGGATTGCGGATCGCCTGGCCAGGCTGAAAAAAGCCAGCCTTGATGCGCGTGTTCCCGACATCGATCAGAAGTATCATGATGCTTTCAGCGTGGCCGTACAGAAATTTCACCGACGGATACCGCCTGTTCGCCCTGGGCGGTGCGAACGCGCAGTTGGCCCAGGGCGTTCAAGCCGCAGGCTGTTCCGGTATGAATCACGTGGTTGTCGTGCAGTACATTCACTGACTGTCCGATCAGTGCGTCAACAGCCGCAAAGTTTTCCGGAAGCTCATCGAGCCCCTTGGCGATCAGCTCGTTCAGGCCGTTGTACCAGTGCCGTGCCACCCGGCTCACCAGTTCCGCACAGCCGATGCCGCGCGCGTGTGTATCGATGGCCATGATTTCTGACCAGTCAGCCACCTGACGATCCAGCGACTGACTCAGGCTGCGTGCATCGCTCAGGTTGATCCCCAGGCCGATGACCACAATGTGGTGGTCCGGCGAGTGTCGGGATGTGCCTGCGCGCGTGGCCTCGACCAGAATGCCGGCCAGCTTGGCATTTTTCCAGAGAATGTCGTTGGGCCATTTGACATTCAGCAACGCGGCATGCGCCGGGTCCAGGCATGCGCGCAACGCCTTGCAGGTCAGTAGTCCGCTCAGGGGTGACAACGCAGGCAACTGCCTGCCTGGCATGAACAGATCGAAGGCACAGGAAAACATCAGATTGGCACCGCGCCGGTTTTGCCATGTGCGCCCGGCGCGTCCGCGCCCTGCGTTCTGATGGTGTGCACCCCGCAGCCAGGGCATCAGGCGTGAACCATCGGCATCGTGGGCACGTTGCATCAGGTCGGCATTGGTGGACTCGGTGTTTTCCACCCATTCGATCGTGCTGAACTGTGGCAGGCTGTGCTGAAGCTCAGTGAGCACGTCGTGAGGATCGGGCAGGATGGGGGCAGTGTGCACGGACATGGCAAAATCGGAGAATAAGGCAGGGCTGTGGCCGGGGTGGTGGGTGTTTTCCGGGACACGGGCCGTAGCGTAAAATGGATCGCTTCGAGTTTATAACCCAAAGCCCTGCCATGATACGCACAGAATCCATTACATTTGACGGCAACGCCGGAATTATCGATTGCGCCATCGATTTTCCGGCCGTGCAGTCCGGCGGCTGGGCCCTGGTTCTGCATCCGCACCCCCTGCACGGCGGGGCCCGTGACAACAAAATTGTCACCACGATCGCGCGCGCGTGCCTGCAGCGCGGCATGGTGGTCGTTCGCCCCAATTTCCGGGGGGTGGGGGTATCGCAGGGGGCTTTTGATGCCGCAGTCGGCGAGACCGCCGATATGGCCTCGCTTGTCGATCAGTTCAGCCAGCGCTATCCGCATCTGGCTGCCGGTCAGTGGGTATTGGCAGGGTTCTCGTTTGGTACTTCGGTGGCGGCACAACTGTATTCCCTGCTGGCTGAACAACACGCGCGCGTGCCCGATGCGCTATTATTGTTCGGGTCTGCCGTTGACCGTTTCGCTTTTCGTCCTGTTCACGTGCCTGCGCACACCTTGCTGGTCCATGGCGAGAACGACGAGGTCGTTCCCCTGGCAGAAGCCATGCAGTTTGCGCGTGCACACCAGTTACCCATGGTTGTCGTTCCTGATGGCAGCCACTTCTTTCATGGCAAATTGCTGGCCCTGAAACAGATTTTGCAAACACGTCTGGCTGCCCTTCAGCCCTCGGGATCATGACGAACCCCAGGTTTGGCCTGGGTTGCGTGCATGTTCCACGTTGCCGCCTTTAACCTGAATTTTTTCTATGTCCAAAGTCTTGCCATTTTCGAAAGTCTCTGTTTCCCGCCGGGTCGCTGTGGCGCTCCTGGCCCTTGGCCCCTGGCTGACCGTCGCAGCTCAGCAAAGCGGGGGCGTTGCGCCTGCCGCATCGGTGCCGGCAGCGGGCATCACCCAGGTCGGTGAACTTTCTTCGGTGCCTGCGCCTTCACTGACCGCCACAGCCTGGCTCACACTTGATCTGAACAGCGATCAGGTAATCGCTGCCCTGAACCCCGATCAGCGTGTCGAACCCGCCTCGCTGACCAAACTGATGGCGGCTTTCGTGGTCTTCGATGCCATCGAAAGCGGTCGTTTGTCGCTTGATCAGAAGGTGCATGTTTCCGAAAAAGCCTGGAAAACGGAAGGTTCACGCATGTTCATCAAGCCCGACACCCAGGTTGCAGTCAACGATCTGCTGCAGGGTTTCATTGTTCAGTCAGGCAACGATGCCACCGTTGCCCTGGCCGAAGCCGTGGCAGGCAGTGAAAATGCGTTCGTTGCGCTCATGAACGAAGAAGCGGCACGTCAGGGTTTGCGTGATACCTATTTCACCAATGCACCGGGCTTGCCGCATCCGGAGCACCTCACAACTGTACGTGATCTGGCCATTCTGGCAAAAAACCTCATTGAACGCTTTCCACAGCATCTGCATTACTACAGCCAGAAGGAATACACCTACAACGGCATCAAGCAGAACAACCGTAACCGCCTGCTCTGGACAGACCCGACCGTTGATGGTCTGAAAACCGGTCACACCAGTTCGGCCGGGTATTGTCTGGTGTCAACTGCGGTGCGTGACGGCCGGCGGGTGCTGGCTGTGGTTGTTGGCGCCGCCAGCGATGCCGCGCGTACTGAAAACAGCCTGAAGTTGTTGAACTGGAGCTTCCAGAATTTTGACACCGTCAAATTATTTGATGCCGACAAACCTGCCGTCACGGCGCGCGTCTGGGAGGGGGTCTCGGAAACGGTCGGCTTGGGCTCCCTGGAGCCCACCTGGGTGACCGTACCTCGTGGCAAGGGTATCGATGTCAAGCCGGTGGCCAATTACAGCCAGCCACTGATCGCACCCTTGAAAAAAGGTCAAGAGGTCGGCCAGGTTACGGTGTCGCTCGATGGTCATGTGCTGCGCGAGGAACCGCTGACTGTTCTGGCCGATGTTCCCGAGGGCAGTTTTTTCGGTCGCATGTACGACAAAGTCATGCTTCTTTTTCAATAATCCAGGCTTTGCAAGGGCGAGCAATGATTCCCGATGTCGATAACGACAGTATTGTTTATCTGAACGGCCAGTATAAAAAACTGGCTGAAGCCACCATTTCAGTGCTCGACCGGGGGTTCATCTTCGGTGACGGCATCTATGAAGTGGTGCCGGCCTACCAGGGCAAGCCTTTCCGCATGAAAGAGCATCTTGCGCGTCTTGAGCGCAGTCTGGCGGCCCTTGAGATCCGGTGTCCGCTGAAAGCGGCCGACTGGCAATCGCTGGTGGCCAACTTGCTGCAACAGCACGGTCCGGGCGATGCCATGGTGTATTTGCAGGTTACGCGCGGGGTAGCCCGGCGTGATCACGCCTTTCCGGTCCATGCCCTTGAACCCACGGTGTTCGGTATGGTGTCACCGTTCACACCGCCGGGTGTGGCGCAGCGAACACAGGGTTTGTCGGTCATCACCATCCCCGACGAACGCTGGCTGCACTGCGAAATCAAGTCGGTGTCCCTGTTGGGTAATGTCCTTGCCAAACAGCAGGCGGTCCGTGCCGGGGTCGATGAGGTCATCCAGTTTCGCAATGGTTTCATGTCCGAAGGGGCTTCCAGCAACATCTGGGCGGTGCGCAACGGCGAACTGCTTGCGCCTCCGCGCGACAACCTCATTCTTGAGGGTATCCGGTATGGCTTCATGCAGGAACTTGCCCAGGCGGCCGGCATTCCGTTCAGTGCCCGGCCGATCAGCCGCGAAGAAGTCGACAGTGCCGACGAACTCATGCTTACCTCGGCCACCAAGGAAGTGCTGCCCATCACCCGCTGTAACGGCAAGCCGGTGGCGGGTGGTCAGCCCGGGCCGGTGTATGCTGCGCTGCGTGCCGGCTACGATGCTGCCTTGCGTTCCCTCTGATTCCCGTCAACACGTTTAGTCTGATTTATGTCGGCCATTCCTCCCGAAGAGTCACTGATCCAGTATCCCAGCGACTTCCCCATCAAGGTCATGGGTAAAACCCACCCCGAACTGGCGCAAACCCTGACTCAGGTCGTGCTTCAGTTCGATGCCGGCTTCAACCCGGCCACCGTTGAAATGCGTCCCAGCCGAAGTGGCAATTACATCGGCCTTACCTTCACTGTGCGGGCAACGTCACGCGAGCAGCTCGACAATCTGTACCGTGCCTTGCACGCACACCCGATGGTTTCCGTGGTGCTCTGACGCATGATCACGGTTTCATGGCTTGAAGGTCCGGCACCCTACCAGGCTGTCTGGAACGACATGCGGGTCTTCACGGCCGGGCGCACGCCTGATACGCCCGATGCCATCTGGCTGGTTGAGCACGAACCTGTCTATACCCTTGGGCAGGCCGGCAAGCCGGACCACGTGCTCAACCCTGGCCACATACCCCTGGTGCGTTCCGACCGTGGTGGGCAAGTGACCTATCATGGTCCGGGGCAGGTGGTGGCGTATTGCCTGGTCGATCTTCGGCGCTATGGCCTGTTTGTCAAAGAGTACGTGGCGTTGCTGGAAGATGCCGTGATTGCCGTTCTGAACGGGCTCGGGCTTGAGCAGGCCTGCCGCAAAGACGGTGCGCCAGGCGTTTATGTGCCCGGGCGGCATGGGCTGGCGAAAATATCGGCGCTGGGTATCAAAATTCGCAACGGTTGTGCTTATCATGGCATTGCCTTGAACGTGAACATGGATCTCACACCGTTTTCGGGCATCAACCCGTGCGGGTACGAAGGCCTGGAAACCACGGATCTCGAGCATTGTGGCGTGCATGTTTCTGTTGTGCAGGCAGGTGAACTGCTGGCACGACACGTACAGCATGCATTGCAGCAGCGTCTGTCCCGGGGCAAATCGTGCTATACGTAGTGTTGCCTGGTTGATCATACCGGTCGTCTGTACCGTATGTCCCTGCTGGCCCGATCCTGAAATCCGGGTTTGCAGCACGCCAGCGCCCAATACCACGGAGACACTGTCATGACCCCACCTGTTCTGCTTGTCGAGCGTAGCAACGACGTCGTCACGCTCACCCTGAATCGACCTGATCAATTCAATGCGCTGTCCGAAGAACTGCTGTCTGCACTTGAGCAGGTCCTTGAAGACCTGGTCCCCGATGAGGCCCTGCGGTGTGTGATCATTGCCGCAAACGGCAAGGCGTTCTGCGCCGGTCACGACCTCAAGCAGATGCAGGCCAACCCCGAACACTCGTACTACCAGACACTGTTCGCCCAGTGCGGGCGCGTCATGCAGGGGCTGGTCAATCTGCCCGTGCCGGTCATTGCCCGTGTGCACGGCACGGCCACAGCGGCGGGCTGCCAACTGGTGGCCTCGTGTGATCTGGCCGTGGCATCGTCTGATGCCCGGTTTGCCGTTTCCGGTATCAATGTGGGTCTGTTCTGTTCGACACCGGCAGTGGCTCTTACGCGGGCAGTTCCCATGAAGAAAGCCTTTCAGATGCTCATGACAGGCCAGTTCATCAGTGCTGCCCAGGCCTGCGAATACGGTCTGGTGAACGAGGTTGTTGAACCCGCGGCGCTTGATGCTGCCGTGCAGAACCTGGTTCAGTCCATTTGCAACAAGAGCCCGGTCGCCGTGCGTACCGGCAAGTCCATGGTGTATCGCCAGTTTGCCATGCCGCTTGAAGACGCCTACGATTACGCGGGCTCTGTGATGGCCGGCAACATGATGGCGCACGATGTCACGGAGGGCATAGAGGCCTTCATGCACAAGCGTTCCCCGGTCTGGAAAGGGTGCTGATTCACCGTCTTTTGCGTTGTATCACCGCACAGTGTGCAGGGGCATTGGCCGGGGGCAGGGCTGGCGCGTTAAAATGGGCCGTTTTAAACGCTTACAGGCCTTTTGCGTATGTCCTCCCCGGTCGATCAACCCGCTTCCCGCAAGCCCACAGTACGGCCCGCCGCCTACGATCCCACCCAGAAGCAGAAGTCGGCTGACAAAACGTCCCGCATTCCCATCAAGGTTGTGCAGGCCGAGCGCCTGAAAAAACCTGACTGGATCCGCGTCAAGGCGGCCGCACCCGGATCGCGTTTCTACGACATCAAGCGCATTTTGCGCGAGCACAGCTTGCACACCGTGTGCGAAGAAGCCTCGTGCCCCAATATCGGCGAATGTTTTGGCAAGGGTACGGCCACGTTCATGATCATGGGCGACAAATGCACGCGCCGCTGTCCGTTCTGCGATGTCGGTCATGGCCGACCTGATCCGCTTGACCCCCACGAGCCCGAAAACCTGGCACGCAGTATTGCCGCCATGAAGCTTTCCTACGTGGTCATCACCTCGGTTGATCGCGACGACCTGCGTGATGGCGGGGCTGCTCATTTCGTTGAATGTATCCGCAAGGTGCGTGAATTGTCGCCTGCCACCCGCATCGAGGTTCTGGTGCCCGATTTTCGCGGTCGCCTTGATCGTGCCCTGGCCATTCTGAACGAAGGGCCGCCCGATGTCATGAACCACAATCTGGAAACCGTGCCGCGCCTGTACAAGCAGGCCCGCCCGGGGTCCGATTACCAGCACTCACTGACGCTTTTGTCCGAGTTCAAGGCTTTGCATCCCGACGTTCCCACAAAATCCGGTCTCATGCTCGGGTTAGGTGAAACCGATGATGAAATCCTTCAGGTCATGCGCGATCTGCGGGCGCATAATGTCGACATGCTCACCATCGGGCAGTACCTGCAGCCTTCCGAACACCATTTGCCCGTATTGCGCTATGCTCACCCCGATACCTTTGCCATGCTCGAACGCGAAGCCTATGCCATGGGCTTTTCGCACGCAGCCATAGGGGCCATGGTGCGCTCGTCGTACCACGCCGACGAACAGGCAAGCAAGGCCGGGGTTGCCTGAAGCCTTGTGGCGCGTTCGGTCCATACCCGGAGACACCACCCATGCAGTTTGCCGATTCCGACATCCCTCCTTACGTGCTTGTCACGCCGCCTGCTGATCCGGTACCTCTGCTGTGCGACTCCCCGCACAGCGGGTCCATCTATCCACAGGGTTTCTGCATCGATCTGCCTTTTCAGGTGCTGCAGTCGGCTGAAGATGCCTGGGTCGATGAACTCTGGTCGGGTGCCGTGGCAGCTGGCGCCACGTTGCTGGCCGCCAACGCGCCGCGCACGTACATCGATGTCAATCGTGACCTCGATGACATCGATCCTGCCTGTCTGGCCGAACCCTGGCCCGGTACGCTCAATCCTACTGACAAATCGCTGGCCGGGTGTGGCCTCATCTGGACGCGTATCCGCAATCATCCGCTCATTCAGCACAAGCTCTTTGTGGCCGACATCCAGAATCGTATTGACCGCTTCTATCATCCCTACCACCAGGCACTTGAACAGCAGCTTGCGGCCATGGTTGAACAATTTGGTGTCGCCTGGCACCTGAACGTGCATTCCATGCCCTCTGACACCGGGCAGGTCATGGGTCTGGGGCAGGGGGTCACGCTGGCCGATGTCGTCCTCAGCGACCGCGATGGCACGACGTGCGATCCCACCTTCATCGGCATCACGCTCGATTTCCTGAAAGCCAGGGGGTATTCCGTGGCGTGCAACCACCCCTTCAAGGGCATGACGCTGATCCGGCAGTTTGGTCAGCCTGCGCGTAACCGCCACAGTCTGCAAATTGAAGTCAACCGGGCTTTGTACATGAACGAAGCCACCGGTGAACGTTCGCCCGGGTTCGACCGGTTGCAGCACGATCTTTCCGGTCTTGCCCTGCATCTGGCCCAGTTTGCCCGGTCTTTGTTGTAGTTCAGCTGCCGGCTCAGGCGTGTCCGTCGAGCCGCTTTGTTCTGTAAGCCGAAGGCCCAGGTCCCGGCATCGCACTTTGAGGGTCGCCCATGACGCACGTTTTCCACCGCCAGCCACGCCAGCCCCTTGACTATGCTGTGGCAGGCAAGGGTATTGAGCTCTTCGACCAGAATGGCAAAAGCTACATTGACGCCTCAGGTGGGGCGGCTGTGTCGTGCCTGGGGCATGGTCATCCGGTGGTTACCCAGGCCATCAAAGATCAACTCGATCAATTGGCATACGCCCACACCTCGTTCTTCACCACGCAGGTTGCCGAGGATCTTGCCGATTTTCTTCAGCAGCATGCGCCAGGCAATCTTGATCATGTGTATTTTGTTTCAGGGGGCTCCGAGGCCGTTGAGGCCGCACTGAAACTCGCCCGGCAGTATTTTGTGGAAATTGGTCAGCCTGCACGTCGTCATTTCATCGCGCGCCGGCAAAGCTACCACGGCAACACGCTGGGTGCCCTGGCTATCGGCGGCAACGCATGGCGGCGCGAGCCATTCCTGCCGTTGCTGGTGCCCGCGCACCATGTGTCACCCTGTTATGCCTACCGTGACCAGGCCCCTGCCGAAACCGATGCCGCCTACGCCCAGCGCCTGGCCGACGAACTTGAACAGAAAATTCTTGAATTGGGCCCGGAAAACGTTGCCGCCTTTGTTGCCGAAACTGTGGTGGGCGCTACATCCGGTGCCGTACCGCCCGTGGCTGATTACCTGCAGCGTATCCGGCAGGTGTGCAGTCGTTATGGTGTTTTGCTCATTCTCGATGAGGTCATGTGCGGAATGGGCCGCACGGGCCACCTTTTTGCCTGTTCTGAAGATCATGTCGTTCCCGACATCATCACCATTGCCAAGGGGCTTGGTGCAGGCTACCAGCCGATCGGCGCCCTGATTGCAAGCAGCACCATCTATGAAGCCGTATTGAACGGCAGTGGTTTTTTTCAGCATGGCCACACGTACCTTGGGCATGCAACAGCGTGTGCGGCTGCTCTGGCGGTGCAGCGTGTCATCCAGGCCGATAACCTGTTGCAGGCGGTGCGTGAGCGCGGGCAGCAACTGCGTACCGGTTTGCAGCAGGCGCTGGTCGATCATCCCAATCTGGGCGATGTTCGTGGTCGTGGTCTTTTTGTGGGTATCGAACTGGTGGCCGACAAAGCCACCAAAGCCACCCTTGACCCCGCCGCCCGCACACATGCCCGCCTGAAAAAGCAGGCGATGGCCAACGGCCTGCTCATGTATCCCATGGGCGGCACGATCGATGGCGTTCATGGTGATCATGTTCTGCTGGCGCCACCGTTCATTTGCACTGAACGCGATATCGCGGCAATCATTGATCGTTTTGTAACCACACTCGATCAGGTCTTGCCTGCCTGAGCCTGGCCTTTCCTGGTCCCGTCGTTTCCCGACCCCACTGTCTGTCATGTGTTTGACCCGTTCGCCGTTTGCCCTCAAACTGGGCTAAGCTAGCCGATTTGATTGCACAACTCAGGAGACATCATCATGGCCCGCATTCCTTACGCCGATCTGGCTCAACCTGAACTTGGCCCCTTGGTCGAACGCATTGTGGCAGGGCGTGGCAGCGTATTGCACCTGTATCAGATGCTGCTCAACAGCCCTGCGGTGGCGTCGGGCTGGTTGGCGCATCTGAATGGTATTCGTCTGCAAACCCGTTTGCCCGGTGCCTTGCGTGAATTGATCATCATGCGCGTTGCCTTGCTGAACAACGCGCCTTACGAAGCGGATCAGCACGCACCGATTGCACTGAAAGAGGGCATGGCCCAGGCCCAGCTCGACGACTTGCCCGACTGGGAACATTCGACCCTGTTCAATGAGCGCGAGCGTGCCGTGCTGGCGTATACCGACGCCATGACGCGCACGATTCAGGTGCCCGATGCTGTGTTTGATGCCTTGCGTTCGCACTACGACAACCAGGAACTGGTTGAAATCACCGCCACCATTGCCACCTACAACATGGTGTCAAGGTTTCTCGAGGCCCTGCAGATCCATTCGCACGACGAGCGCTGATGTTGTAGGGTCAGTGCGTACGATACGCACTGATGTCGTGATTTGGGTTCAGGTGACGAACGCTGATGCGGTCTTTCAGTGATGCTGCCGATTTCGGGGATCAGGTGGCAGGCTCGCGTTGCCACAGAACGTCGTTCTGGCCTGCCCGCAGGTTCAGTACGCGGGCCAGTACAAAGCACAAATCCGATAACCGGTTCAAATACTGGCGTGCCGGCACCGTCACGCCGCTGGCGCCTTCGGCGTTGGCCATTGCCACCACCGAGCGCTCAGCTCGCCGGCATACGGTACGGGCCATGTGCGCCAGGGCGGCTGGCCGTGTTCCACCTGGCAAAATGAATTCTTCAAGTTTCGACAGTACCGCATTGTGTTCTGCAATGGCGGTGTCGAGCCAGGCCACGCGTGAGGCATTCAGGCAGGCATAGCCCGGGATGCACAGTTCGGCACCCAGATCGAACAGGTCGTGCTGAATGGCGCCCAGCAGTGTATCGATATCGGTATCGAGCGATTCGGTACGCCAGAGCCCCAGCACGCTGTTCAGTTCATCGACATCGCCCATGGCAGCAATGCGTTGTGTGTCTTTGGAGACACGGCTGCCGTCACCCAGGCCGGTCAGGCCTTCATCACCTGTGCGCGTTGTAATGACTGAGAGTCGTGTTGCCATGAGCTGTTTTGTCCTGGTGTGTTCGATTCGGTTATGCTTTGGGCGTCAATGTCTGGAGTTTAGCTTATGTTGTTCAACTGGCCCCCTGTACACCGTGCCGCCGCCGCTGCCGTAGTGGTCGTGGCTTCCATTCAGTCTGTTGCGGCTTATGCCCAGGAAGCCAATGCGGCGGGCGAGGTACGCCGCATTGATGCCCAGGCCGGTAAAGTCACCATTACTCAGGGCGAAATTCCCGCCCTGCAGTTACCCGCCATGTCGTTGGTGTACCGCATTGACCCTGCCTTGCTGAAAGACCTGAAGCCCGGCGACAAAGTGCGTTTTACGGCACGGCGTGAAAACGGTCAGTATGTCATCATCCGCATTGCAAAGTAGCCAGTAAACTGCCCCCCCGGGGCAGTCTCAGGCCAGTATCAAAGTACGTAGCGTGCAAGGTCCTGGTTGGCTGCCGCCTGTTCCAGTTTTGCATCAACATAGGCTGCATCGATCGTGATGCTGTCGCCACTGTGTGCCGATGCGTTGAACGACAAGTCTTCCAGCAGTTTTTCCATGACGGTGTAGAGCCGTCGTGCGCCGATGTTTTCAGTGCGCTCGTTCACTGAAAAAGCAGTTTCTGCCAGTCGGCGGATTCCTTCGTCGGTGAAGTCGAGCGTTACGTCTTCGGTACCCAGCAATGCCTTGTACTGTTTGGTCAGCGAGGCATCGGTGTCACACAGAATGCGCACGAAGTCTTCGGCCGTCAGTGAGTCCAGCTCGACCCGGATCGGGAAGCGCCCCTGCAGTTCAGGGATCAGATCGGATGGTCTTGACAGATGGAAGGCACCCGAGGCGATGAACAGAATATGATCAGTGCGTACGACGCCGTACTTGGTGTTGACGGTTGTGCCTTCAACCAGAGGTAGCAGATCGCGTTGAACACCCTGGCGTGACACATCGCTGCCGCCGTGTTCCTGGCGCGTGGCGATTTTGTCGATTTCATCAAGGAACACGATACCGTTCTGTTCTGCATTCGATACGGCAACGGTACGAATGTCTTCCTCGTTGACGCGTTTGGCGGCCTCTTCTTCGGTGAGCAGTTTGAATGCTTCCTTCACCGAAATTTTCCGGGGCTTTTTTTTGTCGCGAGCCAGGCCTGCGAACATGCCACGCAATTGCTCGGTCATTTCTTCCATGCCGGGGGGCGCCATGATTTCCATTTGCGGTGCCGCCTGGGCGATTTCGATTTCAATCTGCATGTCGTCCAGCGTGCCCTCACGCAGACGTTTGCGGAAGGTTTGGCGAGCCGTGTTTTCTTCGCGCAGTGGCTGGCCCTGCGCGTCACGGGGGGGCGCAATCAGTACATCGAGAATCCGGTCTTCGGCAGCATCTTCTGCCTGGGTGCGTACGCGACGCATTTCCTGATCGCGCGTTTGCTTGACCGAAATTTCCACGAGATCACGGATAATCGTGTCGACATCGCGGCCTACGTAGCCGACTTCGGTGAATTTGGTGGCTTCGATTTTGATGAAGGGCGCGTTGGCCAGCTTGGCCAGGCGTCGTGCAATTTCTGTTTTGCCGACGCCGGTGGGGCCGATCATGAGAATATTTTTCGGAACAATTTCATGGCGCAGAGGTTCGGCAACCTGCTGTCGGCGCCAGCGATTGCGCAAGGCAACGGCCACCGAGCGTTTGGCCTTGTTTTGCCCGACAATGTGTTTGTCGAGCTCCGAGACGATTTCGCCCGGTGTCATTGTGGTAGCGGACATAAAGAAAACTCTTTCAGGGGTTACAGAACTTCGACGACGTGACTCTGGTTGGTGTAGATGCACAGGTCGCCGGCAATTTCCAGTGATTTTTTGACAATTTCAGCAGGGGACAGATCAGTATTGTGCAGCAGTGCCAGCGCAGCCGATTGTGCGTAGGCGCCGCCTGAACCAATGGCGGCAAGCCCGTGTTCGGGCTCCAGAACGTCGCCGTTCCCCGTCAGGACCAGCGTGTGTTCTTTGTCGGCCACGATCAGCATGGCTTCAAGGCGCCTGAGCACCCGGTCTGTACGCCAGTCTTTGGTCAGTTCTACGGCTGCGCGCAGCAGGTTGCCCTGGTGCTTGTCGAGTTTGGCTTCAAAGCGTTCTTGCAGTGTGAAGGCATCGGCTGTGGCACCGGCAAACCCGGCCAGAATTTTGTCTTGGTACAAGCGGCGAATTTTCCGTGCAGTGCCTTTGATGACAATATTGCCCAGCGTGACCTGACCATCGCCGCCAATGGCGACTTCATTGCCACGGCGTACGCAGACAATGGTAGTGGCGTGAAATTGTTCCATGGTGTTTGTTTCCTTGTGAACTGGTCATGTGGGGGTCACGATGAATATTTCAAGACATACCGGGTTTTTTTGGGATAACACGTTTTTTGTGCCAGATTTCTTGCGGCAGAGTGTTTTCATGCGCGGGCTTTGTCAGGTTTTTTGCGGCAGAGTGTTTTCCTGTACAGGCTTTATCAGGTTTCTTGAGCCGTTCCTGGTGAACATCGCGTTGGCCGGGTGCGCATCACACGGCCCCTGCGGGGCTTCCCGTTGCTGGCGCCCTGTCCGGGGCGGGGCCAGAACTCGCGCGGTCGATCCGGTGGATCGACAAGCATCGCGCTCAGACAGCTGGCCCCTTGTTTCCCCGGACAGGGCGCCAGCAACAGCGTGTTCAAGCACACCCGGCCAACACGGTGTTCACCAGGACCTCGTGTGACACGTACTTGATGCCGTTGCATGAGAAAAGAGCTGTCTCAAGCTCAATTCGATTGATTGGTTCTTGGTCATCAAGTTGGAATATTCTGCCAGGCCACTTGAGTGATCAGGTCTGTGGTGGTGTATGGGCGGGCGCGACCTGCTTGAGCATGCCGGTGTTTGGGCGCTGAATGGGGGAGTCAGGGCCCAGTTGTTTGAGCGCGCGACCCAACGGGTCGATTGCGCGAGTTCTGGGCCCGCCCCATTCAGCGCCCAAACACCGGGAAGCCCCAAAGGGGCCATGCGATGCAGGTCGTGCCCGCCCGTACACCACCACAGAGCGGGTTAAGAACTTCTTGGCATGAATCCAACAGCACCTAAGAGCTTCTTCGCATGAATCCAACGGTACCCAAGAACTTCTTGAGATCAGGCCTTTTGTGCATCAGGAACAGAGGCTGTTGGCAACGAATCCGGGCTGCCAAAAGAAAGGAGCACCGAAGTGCTCCTGAAAACGTATTGCCGCGCTGTAGGGCAAGAACGCGACAACGCAGCCGGAAACACCGGCCGCATTCAGCGACAGTGATCAGTCACCGTACAGTTTCTGGCGCATTTCCCGACGTTCCTGGGCTTCAAGCGACAGCGTTGCCGTCGGCCGTGCCAGCAGGCGACGAATTCCGATCGGTTCGCCGGTTTCTTCGCACCAACCATATTCACCGGAATCGATACGGGCAATTGATTGCTGGACTTTCTTCAGAAGCTTGCGCTCGCGATCACGGGTGCGCAGTTCAAGGGCGTGCTCTTCTTCGATGGTGGCACGATCGGCAGGATCGGGCACAAACTGGGTTTCACGAAGATGTTCGGTCGTAGCATCGGCGTTGTTCAGGATTTCCTGTTCGAGTTCGCGCAAACGGTGGCGGAAGAACTCAAGCTGGTCATCATTCATGTAGTCAGCTTCGGGCATGGCCAACAGTTCTTGTTCAGTCAGCAGGTGGCCCGGGTGGCTGGTGGCGGAGGTGTTGCTAGCCATGATGTTTCCTCTTTCTTGGGTGGTGCCCTGTACGTTCATGCTTCGATAATAATGTAGCAGGGCTCTGTGACCGCACTGGTGTCAGACCAGACATTGCTCCAGGCCGCGGGTAAAAATTTCCTGGGGGAGTTTACGGCCGATGAAAACCATTTTGGTATTAGGTTTTTCGCCCGAGAGCCAGGGCTTTCCAGGTTCGGCGCCCATCAGCATGTGCACACCCTGGAACAGCATACGACGATTGATGCCCTTCATGTACAGAATACCCTTGTAGCGAAGCAGGTCGGGGCCATACACCTGAACGATACCGCCCAGGAATTCTTCCAGGCGCTCAGGGTCGAAGGGGCGGTTTGCACGGAATACAAACGCACCAATTTCATCGTTGTGATGAGCGTGGTGATGGTGCCCGTGATCGTGACCATGGTGGTGGTCGTGGCCGCAGTGGTCTGTGCATTCGCCATCGTGATCATGGTGATGGTGATCGTGGGCGGCATCGGGGTGTTCATCGGCCAGGAATTCCGGGTCGATATCAAGAATGGTGTTCAGATTGAACCCGCTGATATCGAGCAGGGATTTCAGGTCGGCGTCACCAAAGTGGACGGCGGTGATCGATGCGCGTGGATTGATGTGCACCAGGCGTGAACGCAACGACTGAAACTCTTCTTCAGTGACCAGATCTTTTTTCGAGACCAGGATACGATCGGCAAAACCGACTTGTTTCTGCGCCTCTTCCTGGTTGTCAAGGGTCTCCATGCCGTGTTTTGCATCGACAACTGTAATGACAGCATCGAGACGGTAGTATTCGGCGATGTCATCGTCCATGAAAAACGTCTGGCAGACAGGGCCAGGGTTGGCCATGCCGGTGGTTTCGATGATGACACGCTCGAAGTTCAGTTCGCCGGCAATACGCTTCAGGCGCAATTCGCTGAGCGTGCGCATGAGATCGCCGCGCACGGTACAACAAACGCAGCCGTTGCTCAGTTCGATGATTTCTTCCTGGCTGTCTTGGACCAGAAGATCATTGTCGATGCTTTCGGGCCCGAATTCATTTTCAATGACGGCAATGCGTTTGCCGTGGAATTCGGTGAGAATGCGTTTGAGCAGGGTGGTTTTACCGGCACCCAGAAAGCCGGTCAGTATGGTGACCGGTACCATGTTTTTCAGGTCGGTGGCAGCGTTCATTGTTCAGCCTCGTGCATCCGGAACGGGGGTATCCCCCAAAAACTAACACGCGATTACAGCACAGCACTTGAATTAGAGCAAACGTCTTGTGTTTTGCCGCATGTGCTGCACTCGGCACGCAATTCGGTCTCGCTTGAAACCAGGCGAAAGCCCGACTGCGCCACCCGCTCGGCCAACTGGCGGCTTAGAGCGGGGTCGCTCAGTTCGGCCACGGCACCGCAGCGGGTGCAGACCACCAGAATGTCATGATGATTGCCCGCTGCATCCATGCAGGCGGCCCAGGCGTTGATGGCATCCAGTCGGTGAACCAGATGTTGCTCAACCAGAAAATCGAGCGCTCTGTAAACCGTGGGAGGTGCCGCCCCGGGTTGGATGGCGCGGATCAGGTCCAGAAGTTCATACGCTTTGAGGCTGCGCTGTTCACGCAGCAAAATTTCCAGAACCTTGCGGCGTATGGGGGTCAGCCGAGTGCCTCTGGATTCACAGAGTTGGTGGGCTGTGGTTAACAACTGCGAAAGATCTTTGCCATTCAGGGGGCTGGCAGAGGGGTAAGGGCGAGCATCTTCAGGCATGGGCAAGTGGTGTGGTGACGGGGCGGGCGGGCCCGGAAAACGTGTTGCGCCAGTCGGGGCGTTGGTGTCGGCGCCGAACAGGGCGTCAGGTGATCGGTCGGCATGGTTGGTGTGACAGCGCCGTTTTTTGCGCTGCACACTAGCAACTGCATATTCAAAAGTCGTCGAGCCACTCTTCAAGTGTCAAAGAAATGTTATAACATAACATCTTATGGGACACTCTTCCTCTTCTTTCGCTCGCAGGCGCTCGCGCTACCGCGGTTCTGTGCTTTTGTTATCTGCCTGGCAACGGATTTTTCGCGTTGTGCCAGTGATCGTGCTCGTCTGGGCCCTGGTTGGATGGGCGTTGGAATGGTTTACATGGTGAGCACTGCGCGTGGTGCGGAATCTGACGAATCTTCGGCCGGTTCGGGTATGAGGCCTGTTGTTGAACTTGACAGGGTCAGCCTGGGCTGGCGTGACCGTGTGGCCGTGCGTGATGCCAGCGGTGTGTTTCAGCAAGGCTCCATGACGGCGGTTGTGGGGCCTAACGGTGCGGGTAAGTCTACGCTGCTCAAAGGCATTATGGGCCGTTTGAGTCCGCTGCGTGGCACCATTCGCGTCGCGTGCGGAACGCATGCCATGGCCTGGTTGCCGCAGTCCAGCGAGCTCGAACCCGGGTTTCCGGTCAGTACCTACGATCTTGTTGCCCTGGGCGCCTGGCGTCATTCGGGCCCCTGGAAAGGTTTCGATCAGGTCGGGCATGAGCGTGTGACGCAGGCGCTCGAAGCGGTCGGTCTGGCCGATTTTGGTGCTCGTCCGATGGCCACGCTGTCCGGGGGGCAGTTGCAACGTGCCTTGTTTGCCCGGTTGTTGCTGCATCAGGCTTCGGTGGTTCTTCTCGATGAGCCCTTTTCGGCCGTAGATCGTCCGACCACAGATGACCTGATGGCTTTGTTGCATCAGTGGAATCGGGCCGGGTGCACGGTGATCGCCGTTTTACATGATCTTGATCTTGTGCGCAGGCATTTTCCATCAACCGTCCTTATGGGGGGGCAGGTTGTGGCCTGGGGACAGACCCCCGATGTACTGACCCCTGAAAACTTGCACATGGCCCGTCATTTGTGCGCAGGAGACTTTGGTTGAGCGGGTTTTACGAGTTTTTCCTGGCTCCCTTCATTGAATACAGTTTCATGCGACGCGCTCTGGCTGGTTCGCTGGCGTTGGCCTGTTCGGCGGGGCCCCTGGGGGTGTTTCTTGTCCTGCGTCGCATGAGCCTGATGGGCGATGCCATGGCGCACGCGATCTTGCCGGGTGTGGCAGTCGGTTTTCTCACTGCCGGATTATCGCTCGGGGCCATGACGGTGGGGGGCATTGCGACGGGTTTGCTGGTGGCGTTTCTGGCCGGCGCAGTGGCGCGCCTGACCCCTCAGCGGGAAGACGCCAGTTTTGCGGCTTTCTATCTGGTTTCGCTGGGGCTCGGGGTGTTGCTTGTGTCCTTGCGCGGCTCGAACATGGATCTCATCCATGTGCTTTTCGGTACAGTGCTGGGCCTGAGCGATGAGGCTTTGTTGCTGGTGGCCGGGGCCTCATCCGTCACATTGCTGGTGCTTGCCGCCGTGCTTCGTCCTCTGGTGCTTGATTGCCTTGACCCTTTATTCCTGCGCTCGGAAGGTCGTACCGGCCTGATGGTTCACATGGTGTTTCTGTTGCTCCTGGTGATTACGCTGGTCACCGGCTTTCAGGTGCTCGGTACCCTGATGGTGGTGGGCATCATGATGCTACCGGCAACGTCGGCCCGTTTCTGGGCCGGTTCTGTGGCCGGGCAAATGGTGCTCGCTGCGTTTGTCGGGGTGTTGTCCTGTTGTGCCGGCCTTCTGTTGTCTTTCCATCTGAACGTACCTGCGTCTCCGGCCATCATCATTGCCGCAGGTCTGCTGTATTTTTTGTCCATAGGTTTCGGTCCTTACGGCGGCCTGTGGCAGGCGGCGCGTGCTGCGCGTGCGCGTCGACGTCGTCTTTCCCAATCGCTGGAGTCTCTCTGATGTTGCGTTCCCTATCCCGTTTTGTTCCTGCACGTCGTCGTGCCGGACAGTTGGCGTTTTTAGCGGCCCTGGCCTGGGCTTTGCCGGTTCTGTCTGTGCAGGCGCATTCCAAAGAGCGTGGGGCCGGTGCAACGTCCCGTTCCGAACCCCTGACGGTTGTTACAAGCTTCTCGGTGCTGGCCGACATGGCGCGTCATGTGGGCGGTGACAAGGTCAAGGTGGTTTCCATCATTGGGCCACAAGCCGATGCGCATAATTTCGAACCGCGTCCCCAGGATGTCAAATCGCTGGCAAAAGCCGATGTGTTTGTCATCAACGGTCTTGCTTTTGAAAGCTGGGCCCCCCGGTTGATCCAGTCCTCCCGTTTTCAGGGTGTCCAGGTTGTTGCCTCAAACGGCGCACGCTTGCGTACGTTTGACGGCAGGCCCGTCGATGAGGCCGGCGAGAACAACGGGGCAACAGGCAACGCGGGCACGGCAGAGCTTGCCCGTGAGCACACCCATCCAGAGAAAGACGGGCAGAACGGCAGCCATGCTCATGACGATCATGACAAACAGAGCGGTGTGGATGCACACGATGATCATGACAAGCACGGTGATAACGACAAGCACGATAGCCATGACGGACATGACGGACATGACGGACATGACGGTCACGCGCATGCTGCAGGTGAGATCGACCCTCACGCATGGCAGGATCTCCGGAATGCTGCGGTTTATGTGAAGAACATCGCGCAGGTTCTTGCGGCGGTGGACCCATCGAATGCGGCGTTGTACCAGGAAAATGCCCGTCACTATACGGAGCAGATACTTGCCCTTGATGAAAAACTGCGTCAGGCATTTAACGATTTACCCCCGACACGCCGCAAGGTTGTCACGGCTCATAATGCATTTGGTTACTTTGCAGATGCTTATGGCGTGCAGTTCATTCCTGTCAGCGGCCTGGCTGGTCAGGCGGAAACCTCGGCGCAGCGTTTTGCAGAACTGGTCGATACCATTCGTCGGGAACAGATCGCGGGCATTTTCACTGAACAGGGGTCGAATGCGCGCCTGGTTGAACAGATCGCTCGTGAAACCCGTGTACGTATCGGCAAACCGCTGTTTTCCGATGCCCTGGCTGCCAGGGGCGAACCGGGGGACACCTATCTGGACATGATGCAATGGAATCTTGATCAGATGCTCCAGGTGCTGAAGAACTGAGACAGTCGGGCGGTGATCGTGGTTTAGTCCGGTGTCCGGTTGTGTTTTGCATCGGGCGGCAAGGCTGTGTCCGGGTCGGTGCCTGTGGCTTGCTTGTTCTGCGCTATGTCCGTGTGCAAGCCTTGCCGGTTTGCGCGCGGGTGGGCCTGGTCGTAGGCCTGTGCCAGATGCTGGAAATCAAGGCCGGTATAGATCTGGGTGGTGCGTATGCTGGCATGTCCCAGTAATTCCTGGACAGCCCGGATATCGTTCGATGACTGCAGCATGTGGCTGGCAAAACTGTGTCGCAGTGCATGCGGGTTGACGTGCATGGGTAATCCGGCCTGCAACGCCATCCGGTTCAACTGTTCGTGAACAATGCGCGGCGCAATTCTGCCGCCACGCCGGCCCAGGAACAGGGCGGCCCGGGCATCGGTCGTGCCGGCCTGCGGCCAGTTTTCCCGTGCCTTCAGCCACTGCGCCAGTGCGTTCAGTGCTTTGCTGCCAACGGGAACGATGCGTTCCTTTTCTCCTTTCCCCCGAACACGCACCTGGGCTTGGTCCAGACTGAGCCAGCTGCGGGATTCGTAGCCGCCTTCCACGATGAAACGGTGATCCAGACTGACCAGTTCTGAAAGGCGCAAGCCACTGGAATACACCAGCTCGAACATGGCCTGATCGCGCCACTGCAGGGCCGTATCCGGCACGGGCGTGCCAGGGCGATCCAGCAGCGTTTGTGCCTGCTCCACGGAAAGTGCTTTGGGAAGCGGTCGGGGCGCTTTGGGGGCGCGGACATCGTGTGCCGGGTTGGCAGGCATGCCTTTGAGTGGTGCAAGCCATTGGTAAAACGTGCGCCAGGCGGCCAGGGCTCGTGCCAGGCTGCGTGGGTGGTAACCCTGTGCATGCAGCCGGGCAATGCTGTGGCGGATTTCTTTTTCTGCAAGGGTGTGCAAAGCGCGGTCAGGATGCAGTGCGCACAGCACATGAAGGTCGTTCTTGTAGGCGCGCAGTGTGGCCTGACTGTAGCGACGTTGTTGTTCAAGCAGGGTCAGCCATGCGGTGATCATGGCTGTTTGTGTGTCGGCAAGGGCGGTGTCGGGTTCCGGGTTCACGGCCTGTTCGCGTTCAGGAGACTGTTTGTGCAGCGGATGCTTGATACAAGCGGGTCAGTGCCGCACCGGCCAGGTGCCCCAGCGTGTCAAGGAATGTGGTGTCCATGTCGTGGGTGAAGCGCTCGGGGTCGTTCGAGCCGAGTACCAAAATGCCCAGGGTGGCCCGTGCTGTCGGGGCGCGCAGCGCAAGGGCGGCGAGGCTTTGTGCCGACTGCGGCAGCAGGGCGGCACAGGCCTGGTTCAGGGCCGGCCCGCAATAGGGGCGTGCCAGCGCTTCGGTGTAGTCGCGCAGAGCCGTGTTGTTCGCAGTGCGGTCGGTGTCTTCTACGGGTTCAGGTGACACGCCGGCCTGTGGTGTGTGATCGCTGGAAAGCGGTGTCTGCCACAGCTGTAATTCCACATAAGGAATGTCAAAACCCGTGCGCAGCACGTCAGTCACCAGGCCCGGCAGTTTTTCTGCCTGTGGTTCGGCCAGCAGCACGGTGCACCAGGCAGTCAGTTTGTTCAGGATTTGTTCGTTTCCGGACGCATTGAACATGAGACCGCCCAGCCTGTTTTCAAGGTCTCTGGTTCGGGCGCGCAAGGCCAGTATCTGGCGTTCGGCCAGTGAAATGACCTTGCGTTCGTGCGGGTGGGGCAGTTTCAGGTTTGCAAAGACTGCACTGTGTTCGGCCACAAAGTCGGGGTTGTTTTGCAGGAATTCGGCAACATCGTGTGCCGACAGGGCGGTTGACGTCATGGGTTGGCTCCGCCGGGCCCTGGTGTCAGGGCGAACGGCTCAAGTGTGCAGGAAGTCGTGTTTGCTGAACAGTGTGGTGAGGGCGTCGATATCGATTTCACCCTGGAATACGGTGACAGCCGGGCCGGTCATGTTCAGATGATTGTTTTCCCAGCGTATGGTCAGTGTGCCCCCGCGTGTGTCGACGGTGACCGGGCTTTGCAGCAGCCCCCGACGGATACCGGCCACCACGGCAGCGCAGGCGCCTGTGCCGCAGGCCAGTGTTTCGCCGGCCCCCCGTTCGTACACACGCAGCCTGATGTGCTGTGGTGTGAGCACTTGCATGAAGCCGGCGTTGACCCGGTTGGCAAAGCGCGGGTGCGATTCGATGAACGCACCGGTGTTGGTTACGGGGGCAGTGATGATGTCGTCAACCACCTGTACCGCATGGGGGTTCGATATGGCGACCAGAGAAAGCAGGGCATCGTTGCCGGTGGGCAGCGGCAGCGACCATACGGTGTCCTGACCAATGACGCGGCTTTCCAGGCCGGTGGTGTCGAAGCCGACCTGGTCGGGTTCGAAGCGCGTTTCGCCCATGTCGACACTGACACCGTCTTCGTTGCGGGTGAGTGTGATGAGACCGGTTTTTATTTCGGCGCGCAGGGGGTTGCGTTTTGATAACCCGTGTTCATGCACGAATTTCACGAAGCAGCGGGCGCCGTTGCCGCAGTGCTCGACTTCGCTACCGTCGGCGTTGAAAATGCGGTAGCGGAAATCGGCCTGCGGGTGCGAGGGGGTGTCGACCAGCAGGATCTGGTCGGCTCCGATGCCGAGTTGGCGATGAGCCAGGGCGCGTGCACGCTCAGGGGTTACATCAAGGGGCTGGCTGACGCCATCGAGAACGATGAAATCGTTCCCGGCGCCGTGCATTTTGGTGAATTTCCAGAGTGTCATGGTCAGTGCTCGGAGAGTGCTGTGCTGTGTGATGCAACGTGTGTGTTCAGTGTAACGCCCCTGCTCAGTAGATGCGAGGCTCACCCTCGGGGCGGGTCTTGAAGCGCCGGTGCACCCAATAGTACTGGGCCGGATCCGGGCGTATCCATGACTCGATCAGGCCGTTCAACCGAGCGGTAGCCTCTTCCAGGGTGGCTTGCCCCGGGAAGTCGGCAAGCGGTTCATGAACCGTGATATGGTATTGGCCGCTGTCTGGGTCCAGCTGGCTGGTCACCGGCACCACGCTGGCATGCCAGCTTTTGGCAATCTGGGCCGTGGCCAACAATGTGGCGGCCGGTGTTCCGAAGAATGGAATGAACGCTGCGCCGGTCAGGCCGAAATCCATGTCGGGCAGGTAGTAAACCGGTATGCCGTTACGCAGGTGGCGGATCAGGCCGCGCACACCATCGTGACGGCTGACAAGATGTACGGTGTTGAAGCGTTTCCTGCCTTCCTGTACCAGTTCATCAACCTGCGGGTTGCTCTGGCGCGTATAGAGTGTGGCGGATTCTTTCAGGTGCAGGGTCAGGCGGGTGGCCGATGCGTCCAGACCCACGAAGTGAGGGGCCAGCAGAATGATGCGCTGTCGGTTGGCCAGCAGCGCATCCAGGTGTTCCAGGCCCCTGATGGGTGTGGCCGCCAGAATCGCCTCTTTGGGGCCGAACCAGCAGAGCCCGCGATCAACAACCGATTGAGCCAGCAACAGGAAGTGACGGTGTAGCAGCCGGTTGCGTTCCTGTTCTGACAGCTCAGGAAAACACAGTTGCAGATTCGTGCGCACGATGTGGGCGCGTGAACGCATCAGCCGTGGCGCCAGCCAGCCCAGTGCACGGGCCCAGCGGTGGCGTTGCGGGTAGCTCAGGTGTCCGAAATGACTGAAAACGCGTCTTAAAAGAGAAAGCAGGTTCATGATGGGGGCAGTGGCGTGTCACGCCGGCGCATCCTTGGGGCGGGGCGGTGCATCGTCAGGGATTTTATAGCGGTTGTAGCTCCACAAGTATTGGGCAGGAAAGCGCCTGATCAGGTTTTCCATGGCGCTGTTCACCAGAACAGCCAGGGCCTGGGTATCCTGTGGAAGAGGTTCCGGCAGGCGAACGTAATGGATTTTCCAGCCCTGGCCGTGGGGCAGGCGTTCACCGGCGGTCAGTATCACGGCAACGCCTGTCTGGACGGCCAGTTTGCCGGCCAGCGTCATGGTCAGTGCCTGTTTGCCAAAGAACGGCGCCCAGACACCCTCGCCCCCGCTGGGCACCTGGTCGGGCAGCATACCCACGGCTTCGCCGCGTTTGAGGGCGCGTACAAAGTGCCGTACCCCCTGCAGGGTTGCAGGAACGGCCTGCAGCCCCGACATGTTTCGTGCCTGTTCCATGAGGGGTTCCAGGAAGGCTTGCCGGGGAGGGCGGTACATGACGGTGATGGGACCATGCTGCAACAGGTAGCGTGCCGTGATTTCAAAGCAGCCCAAGTGCGGGGTCAGGTACAGAATACCGCGTCCTTCGGACAAGGCATCGCGAACGATCGCGTCATCGTCGCTGTGGGTGCGTGCCAGGCAACCGGGGGTATCAAGCCAGACTTTCGGCGTTTCAAGAATCATGGCGCCGGTTTCGGCGGCGGCCTGCCAGGCAAACCGTGCTTGTGGGTAACCTGCCTGGGCCGCGTTGGTGCGCAGGCGCCGCCGGTAGCGACCTGGCCAGCAGTACACAGCAACCCCGATCAACCGGCCCAACCCATGCAGCAGGGGGAGCGGGATCCGGGCCAGCAAACGGAAAAAAAACAGAACCATGCGTTAAAAACCCTGGGCATCGGGTGGTCAAATGTGTTTAAGAGGGTATTTTGGCTTAAAATGAAAATTGTCGCCGAGTTAACCGACAACTTGCGGGGCGACACCGGGCTTTGAACAGCCTGTTTTATTCCGCTAAAGCGTCGCGCCCCTGATCCCGGTGGTAGCCAGGCAGCAAAGGTGCAACGCGTTTCGTTCAACCTTCATGCCGGTTCATCGCATTTTTAAGTGCAGCCGGTTTTTCAGGGGCGCAACTATGTCCAACAATTTCCTCTTCACCTCCGAATCCGTTTCAGAAGGTCATCCCGACAAAGTCGCTGACCAGGTCTCCGACGCGATCCTCGATGCCATTCTGGCACAGGATCCCACGGCTCGCGTGGCGGCCGAAACCCTTTGCAATACGGGTCTGGTCATTCTGGCCGGTGAAATCACCACCACCGCCAATGTTGACTACATTCAGGTGGCTCGCGAAACCATCAAGCGCATTGGGTACGACAATACCGATTACGGCATTGATTACAAAGGGTGTGCCGTGCTGGTAGCGTACGACAAGCAATCGCCCGATATCGCTCAGGGGGTTGATCGTACGCCTGAAGAAATCCTGAATCAGGGTGCCGGTGACCAGGGCCTGATGTTCGGTTATGCCTGCGACGAAACCCCCGATCTCATGCCGGCGCCCATCTGGTATGCGCACCGTCTGGTTCAGCGCCAGAGCGAACTTCGCAAAGATGGTCGCCTGCCCTGGTTGCGTCCGGATGCCAAGTCGCAGGTTACGTTCCGCTATGTGAACGGTAAACCGGCCGAAGTCGATACCGTGGTGTTGTCAACCCAGCATGCGCCTGAAATTTCCCAGCCGGAAATCCACGAGGCCGTGATCGAGGAAATCATCAAGCCGTCGTTCGCACCCGGCCTGATCACACCTAAAACCCGCTTCCTGGTGAACCCTACCGGCAAGTTTGTCATCGGTGGTCCGCAAGGTGACTGCGGCCTGACCGGCCGCAAGATCATCGTTGACACCTACGGTGGTGCCTGCCCCCACGGCGGCGGTGCGTTTTCCGGTAAAGATCCCTCCAAGGTCGACCGTTCCGCCGCCTATGCCGCGCGTTACGTGGCCAAGAACGTGGTGGCCTCCGGTCTGGCACGTCAATGCCAGGTGCAGGTCAGTTATGCCATTGGCGTGGCCGAGCCCATCAATATCACGGTTTACACCGAAGGCACAGGCGTCATTTCCGATGACCAGATCGCGGCATTGGTGCGTGAACATTTCGACCTTCGCCCCAAAGGCATCATCAACATGCTCGATCTGTTGCGTCCCATCTACACCAAAACGGCCGCTTATGGGCACTTTGGTCGTGCCGAGCCTGAATTCACCTGGGAAGCGACTGACAAAGCGCAGGTGCTTCGTCAGGCTGCGGGTCTCTGATCGCGCATGATCTCGTCTGTGTCCCGCTTCGACCGCACCGTGTCAGGCACTGGAACTGGAACTGACCCCGGTTCCGCTGCCCCTGATGCGGCCACGGCCGGCCACACGCCGTCCGACACGTCCGAGGCAGACTCTTACAGCCTGTCGCCCACCGACTCGCCCTGCGTGGCGGTTTGCTCCACCCTCTACGACGACATCTGTCGGGGGTGCGGGCGTACTGCCATCGAGGTCGCGAACTGGGTGTTCATGTCTGACGAAGAAAAAAAAGCCGTCTGGGTGCGTATCCGTGCCCAGGGTTATCCGCGCAGAAAATTGCCCTGACCCTTTCATGAACCGACAGTCTCTGGCCCGGATGCCTTGCTTGGGCTACAATGCAGGTCTTCGTTCCGAGGAGCGCTGCAACGGTTACTGCAAAGCCTGGTCCACAAGGTTTATTTGTCAGGTCAACCGCTAGGCTCGGAACCTTCTCTATTTCCAACGGCGCTCATCGTTACCTGAACAGGTAGCCGATGGGCGTTGCAGTCGGGTTTCATGCCGTGCACGCTACGGCATTCTGTTCGGGGTTTCTGGAAGATAACCATGAACACAGTTGCCGAAGCCGTTTTTTCCGACTACAAAATTGCCGATCTTGCCCTGGCCGACTGGGGCCGCCGCGAAATTGCCATTGCTGAAACCGAAATGCCCGGTCTCATGGCAACCCGCGAAGAATACGCACTGACCCAACCCCTGAAAGGTGCGCGTATTGCCGGCAGTCTGCACATGACCATCCAGACCGCCGTGCTGATCGAAACCCTTCAGGCGCTGGGCGCCGAAGTGCGCTGGGCCTCGTGCAATATTTTCTCCACCCAAGACCACGCAGCCGCTGCCATCGCCGCCAAGGGTACGGCTGTCTTTGCCGTGAAAGGTGAAACTCTGGAAGACTACTGGAACTACACCCATAAAATCTTCGAGTGGCCCAATGGTAAACAGGCCAACATGATCCTTGATGACGGCGGCGATGCCACCACGCTGCTGCACCTGGGTACCAAGGCCGAAAAAGACATCTCGGTGCTTGATAACCCCGGCAGCGAAGAAGAGCGTGTTCTGTTTGCCTCGATCAAAGCTACCCTGGCACGCGACCCCAGCTGGTATTCCACCCGCCTGGCGCAGGTCAAGGGCGTAACTGAAGAAACGACAACGGGTGTGCACCGTTTGTACCAAATGTCCCAGAAGGGTGAACTGGCCTTCCCTGCCATCAACGTGAACGATTCCGTCACCAAGTCCAAGTTCGACAACCTGTACGGTTGCCGTGAATCGTTGGTCGATGGCATCAAACGCGCCACCGATGTCATGATCGCCGGCAAAGTGGCTGTTGTGTGCGGCTTCGGCGATGTCGGCAAAGGCTGCGCCCAGGCGCTGGTTGCCTTGCGTGCCCAGGTGTGGGTCACTGAAGTCGATCCCATTTGCGCATTGCAGGCCGCCATGGAAGGTTACCGCGTGGTTACGCTCGATGAAGTGGCCGACAAAGCCGA
>JAAYGT010000159.1 GCA_012727555.1 Alcaligenaceae bacterium
GACATTACCTACACCACCTACCAGATTGTCGTTGTTCCACTGACTGCACTGCTTGCCTATGGGTTGCTGGAATATTTTCTGAAATATACCCGTCTGGGCAAACAGACTGTGGCGACCACGCACAACCGTGAAATTGCCACCGCACTGGGCATCAACGTAAAACGGATCGGCCTGGTCACGTTTGTGATTGCAACATGTCTTGGTGCATTGGGTGGTGCATTGGCGGCTCCCACAACCTCGCTGGTGCCGGGTGCAGGCACCGACATGATCGTACTTTCGTTTGCTGTTGTCGCTACTGCGGGTCTGGGGCAGATATCCGGCGCTCTGATCGCCGCGTTGCTGATCGGCGTCATGCGTTCGATCGCTGTTTATGCAGCGCCTGAATTCGAAGTGGCCGTTCCCTACATCATCATGGTTCTGGTCCTCATTGTCCGTCCGCACGGCTTGTTCACCGTGGCACAAACGAGAAAAATCTGATGAAAATCCCTGCTCTCAGTTTCATTAGCGCAGCCATTGCGTTATTCATAGGCTACAGCTTTACCTGGACTGTAACTCCGATTGTCTTTGGTCTCACCTACGCCATCGCCGCATTGGGTGTTTCCGTTATGGTTCGGGCCGGTCAGGTGTCGTTCGGACACGCGCTCTATGCGTGTGTGGCGGCTTATACCGTTGCGTTCCTGGCTCGCGCCTACCCTGGCACCGATGCGGTTGTCCTCATTTTTGCCGGGGTCGTCATGGCGTTCATCTTCGCCTCGGTGATCGGCCTGTTCATGGTGCGCTACCGCGGTATTTTCTTCGGTATGCTCAACCTGGCCTTCAGCATGGTGATGTTCGCCCTGCTCAGCAAGTTGTACCACCTTACCGGTGGCACCGACGGCCTTCGCATCAACCGTCCCACCATGGCCGGCATCGTCATGGAGCGTGAAACCTTCGAGTTCACCTTGTTGGTGCTGACCGTTGTCTTGTCGCTTTTCCTGGCCTGGTGGGTCCAGCGCTACTTCCGTTCGGGCAGCGGCCAGGCCTTGTCTGCCATCAAGACCAATGAAACCCGTCTTGAGTACCTTGGGTTCTCAGCGTATTTCATCATGTGGAAGGGCTATGTGTTCTCGGCAGTCGTTGTGGGGTTTTCGGGTGGTCTGCTGGCGCTTATGCAAGGTCTGGTTACGCCTGAAATGGGTGCCTGGCTGCGTTCGGGAGAGTTTGTATTCATCACTATCCTGGGCGGAGCCGGTCATGCCGCAGGGGCTTTCCTCGGGGCGATTGCCTTTGAAACGGTCAAGCTCACCTCCAGTGCGTACTTTCCGGGTTTGTGGCAGTTCATCCTCGGATTCACACTGATCATCGTGATTTTCATTTTCCCGTCAGGCTTCGTTGGTGAAGTTGAAAAACGCCTGCGCGCCAGGCAAAAAGCGAAGGACTGAACATGCAACCACTTATCAAGACAAGCGATCTCTATCTGGCTTTCGGTGGGGTCATCGCGGCAGACAATATCAATTTTGAACTGTATCCGGGTGAACGCCTGGCGGTTATCGGTCAGAATGGCGCCGGTAAAACCACCTTCATCAACATTTGCACGGGCTACCTGAAACCTACACGTGGCAAGGTATGGTTCGATGGCACCGATGTAACCGGCATGACACCGCGCAAGATCGTAAGGCTGGGTCTGGGGCGTTCCTTTCAATTGCCTCAGCTTTTTACCGAGCATACGGTACGCCAGTGCATCGAAATTTCGGCTGCCCGACGCAATCGGGAACTGAGCTGGTTCCGTTCACTCGAAAGCACCATTGATACGCGCGATGTTGATGAAACACTCGATCTGGTGGGTTTGCGCACTGAGGCCAATGAAATTTCCGCCGATCTGCCCGAAGGCAAGCGCAAGTTGCTCGATGTGGCCATGGCCCTTGCCCTGCAACCCAAGTTGCTGATCATGGATGAGCCCACCAGCGGTGTGGCGTCCGAAGAAAAGCACGGGCTCATGGAAACGGTCATGCACGCGCTCGACGAGCGCAAGGTGACCAGCTGGTTCGTTGAACACGATGTCGATATCGTGGCCAAGTACGCAACCCGTGTGGCCGCCTGGATCTCCGGGCAGGTGGCTGCCGATGGCTCGCCTGATGAAGTTCTGAACAATCCGCAAATCAAGAGTGAAGTTCTGGGAACCTGACCATGCTGAAGATTAACAAGATCAACGTCGATCTGGCGGGTAACCACATTCTTCGTGATGTCACCGCCACCTTTGAGGGTGCCCGTACCATTGGCATCGTGGGGCGCAACGGTGCCGGCAAAACAACCCTCTTACGTACCATCATGGGGCTGACCAAAATCCGCTCGGGTGAAATCAGCCTCGATGGTACCGACCTTACCTCGCAGCCCGGTCATGTGCGTGCTGCGTTGCATATTGGTTATGCGCCTGAAGATCGTGTCATTTTCCCCACCATGACCGTCGAGGAAAACCTCAGGTTGCCTTGTCAGGTGCAGGGGATGTCGGCAACGCAAATCGATCAGCGCCTGGCAACGGTATTGAAAGTGGTGCCGCAGCTTGAGCCCATGCTGGCGCGTTCAGGCTCCGCCTTGTCGGGCGGGCAGGGCAAAATGGTTGCGCTGGGCCGTGCCGTCATGATCGGTACCCGCATGCTCATGCTGGATGAGCCTTTTCAAGGTCTGGCACCCAAACTGGCCATGGAATACACCGAGGCCTTGGCGCGCCTGAAGGAAATCCAGCCCGATGTTTGTGTGGTGATCACCGAATCCAACATCAAGTTGCTGGGCTCCATTCCCGACCAGGTCTGGACAATCGAGCGCGGTTCGATTGCGCTCAATACCTGAGCCCTTCGTTCACGTCATTTTTAAACCCTTGTGCACTTCTGATCACTCAATTACGGACACTTCCACCATGACACAAATGATCATTAACGGCGAACGGGTCAATGCGGCCGATGGCCGTACCCTGGATGTCGTTTCGCCCACGGATGGGCAGGTCTTCACCACCATACCCCGTGGCCAGTCAGCCGATATTGACAATGCGGTTGCCTCGGCGCGTGCGGCACTGTCTGGCGACTGGGGGCGCAAAACAGCGCTTGATCGCGGCCGTCTGCTGGTCAAGCTTGGCGAAAAAGTGCTCGAGCACCACGAAGAACTGGCACAGATCGAATCGCGTGATACGGGAAAACCGCTGTCGACATCACGTGCCGATATCGTTGCCCTGGCCCGATACTTCGAGTTCTACGGCGGTGGCGCCGACAAGGTTCATGGCCAGACCATTCCCTATCAAACCGACTATTCGGTTCAACTGATTCGTGAGCCTCTGGGTGTAACGGCTCACATCATTCCCTGGAACTACCCGGCCCAGATGTTCGGGCGCAGTGTTGCGCCCGCATTGGCCATGGGGAATGCATGTGTGGTCAAGCCGGCCGAAGATGCTTGCCTGTCAGTGGTGCGCGTAGCCGAACTGGCTCTTGAGGTCGGTTTTCCGGCGGGTGCACTGAACGTTGTCACGGGTTTGGGCGAAGAGGCTGGAGCAGCCTTGTCACGCCATTCCGGTATCAATTTCATCACGTTCACGGGCTCGAACGAAGTGGGCGTGCTCATTCAGAAAGCCGCCGCTGAAAACGCAGTCAAGTGTGTACTTGAACTGGGCGGCAAGTCAGCCCACGTGGTGTTTGACGATGCCAATCTGAACGTGGCTGTACCAGCTATCGTGAAGGGGATTGTGTACAACACCGGTCAAACCTGCACGGCCGGAAGCCGCTTGTTGGTGCAGCGCAGTGTCTATGACAAAGTCATGCAGCAACTGGCCCAGGCATTTTCCAGTACGCGCGCCGGTACACCTGAAATGGATCTTACCTGCGGTCCGGTGGTGAACAAGGCCCAGTTCCAGCGTGTCAAACACTATGTCGAGAAAGGGCTCAGCGAAGGTTTGACAATTATTGCCGAGGGCACGATCGCCGATGGCGTTCCTGAAGGTGGCTATTTCGTGAAGCCCACGTTGTTCAGTGCACCGGATCACTCCAGTTGCTTGTTCCAGGATGAAATATTCGGCCCTGTGCTGGTTGCCGTTCCCTTCGACACTGAAGAAGAGGCCATTGCACTGGCCAATGCCACCGACTACGGTTTGCTGGGTGCGGTCTGGACAGAAAACGGTGGTCGTCAGCAGCGTGTGGCACGTGGCATCCAGGCTGGCCAGGTCTATATCAATGGTTTCGGTGCCGGTGGCGGCATTGAATTGCCTTTTGGTGGTGTGAAGAAAAGCGGTCATGGCCGTGAAAAAGGTTTCATTGCCCTGGAAGAAGTCAGCACAACCAAAACCATCATTCATTACTACGGCAAAACCAACTGATTGCCCTGAATGACCGTCAGACAGGTTATACAGCCTGTCTGAATATTACTTAACTGAATTTATCTGAATCTGGAGTTACACATGGGTCAACTTGAAGGTAAAGTCGCTATCGTTACAGGCGCAGGCAGTGGTTTTGGTGAAGGTACGGCAAAGTTGTTTGCCAAAGAAGGTGCCAAAGTGGTCATCGCCGATATCAACAAAGAAGCGGCTGATCGTGTCGCCAGTGAAATCGGCAGCGTTGCACTGGCAATCAAGGTCGATGTATCCAGCAAGTCCGATATCACTGCATTGGTGGAAGCCACACTGAAGGAGTTCGGCGCCGTTGATATCGTGGTCAACAATGCGGCCATCACACACAAGAACCAGCCCATGCTCGACGTTGACGAGGCCATGTTCGACCGCATGTTCGACGTCAACGTGAAATCTATCTACCACATGACCAATGCCGTTGTACCGGTCATGCGCAAGCAGGGCAAAGGCGTCATCCTCAACATCGGGTCCACAGCCGGTATTCGTCCTCGCCCCGGCCTGACCTGGTACAACGCCAGCAAGGGTGCCGTTAACCTGTTGTCCAAATCCATGGCGGTCGAACTCGGCCCCGATAACATTCGTGTGAACGCTATTTGTCCGGTCATGGGTGTAACTGGCATGTTCGAGCTTTTCATGGGCGCGCCCGATACGCCTGAAAATCGTGCCAAGTTTGTTTCAACAATTCCTCTCGGGCGCTTCTGCCAGCCTTCCGATGTTGCCGCGGCAGCCTTGTATCTGGCAAGTGATGCGGCCGAATTTATCACGGGTGTTGAGTTGCCTGTCGATGGTGGCCGTACCGTCTGATCAAGTGTTCGTACCGGGTTGGCCCATGCGTTGGCTGGGCCGATAGGCCGGTTATGAATGTGGATGCACGTTGTTTTAGCGACTGGAGACAAGTTCAAATGAAAATACGCGCAGCGCTATTGCGTGAGATGGGCGTTCAAGGGCCCTACGCCCAGACCAAACCCTTGAAAATTACCGAAATCGAGCTTGATCCTCCCGGTTTTGGTGAGGTGCTTGTCAAGATGAGGGCATCCGGCTTATGCCATTCCGACCTTTCCGTGATCAACGGTGATCGTCCACGTGGTTTGCCCATGGTGCTGGGCCATGAGTCGTCGGGCGAGGTTGTCGAGATCGGTCCCGGTGTCACAGACCTCAAGCCCGGTGATCACGTCGTGATGGTTTTTGTTCCCAGTTGCGGTAACTGTGGCCCGTGCATGGAAGCGCGTCCGGCCCTGTGTGAGCCTGGTGCGGCAGCCAATACTCAAGGTACGCTCCTCGGGGGCGAACGCCGCTTGCATATCGGTTCTGAATACATTAATCACCATACGGGCGTATCGTGCTTTGCAGACCACGCCGTGGTTTCACGGCGTTCCTGTGTGAAGGTTACGGCCGACATCAGTCACCGTGAGGCCGCATTGTTCGGTTGTGCAGTCCTTACCGGTGCCGGTGCCGTGGTCAATCGTGCGCGCATACGCCTGGGCGACACGGCGGCCGTGGTTGGTTTGGGCGGTGTCGGTCTGAGCGCCTTGCTGGCGGCTGTTGGTGCCGGGGCTCGTCGTGTCGTGGCGATTGATCTGAGCGATGAAAAGCTGGAACTGGCTCGCCAGATGGGGGCTACGCATGTCATCAATCCTTCACGGGTGGCAAGCGATGCCGATCTCATCGACCAGGCGGGTGGTCGCGTCGATTTCGGCTTTGACATGGCAGGCGCCGTGCCGGCCTTTGAAACGGCCTACAAGCTGACACGACGTGGCGGTGCCACCATTACTTCGGGTCTGCCCAATCCGCGTTTCAATTTTCCTTTGTCATTGTCACAACTGGTTGGTGAAGAGCGTGAAATCCGGGGCAGTTACCTGGGTTCCGGCGTGCCTGCTCTCGACATCAATCGTTATATTGACCTTTACAAGGCAGGCAGATTGCCTGTTGACAAGATGTTGGGCAAATCGTTTACCCTTGATCAGATCAATGAAGGGTTCGATCACCTTGCGTCGGGCGGCAGTCTGCGTGATGCTATTGTTTTTTAACCCCACCCCCTGCAAATTTAAAGACTTTGCAAATCCACGATAAACGGAGACTTCAATGATCACACATAAACTGACCAAACTCATGGGTGCACTGGCACTCGCAGGCGCCAGCTCGTTTGTTCTGGCGGCTGAAAAGCCCACTGAACTGAACGTAGGTATTACAACTTATCTGTCTGGTTCAGCTTCGGTGTTTGGTGTTCCAGCCAAGCACGCTGCTGACATCATGATCGAAAACATCAATGCCAATGGCGGTATTGGTGGTGTGAAAATCGTTCCTACCTACATTGACGAAGGCGGTGGCGGTGAAAAACTGTTGTCCGAATACCGTCGTCTGGCTGAAGGCGGCACTAAAGTCATGCTGTCGGCCATTTCCAGCGGTCACTGCAACATTGTCACGCCTGTAGCAGAAGACCTGAAAGTGCTGAACGTTGCCTGGGACTGCGGTACAGAAAAAATTCTTGAAGGTAAAGAGCTCAAGTACGTTGTACGCACCCAGGCCAATGCCACCGCAGAAATGGTCGCACAGGTGTTGTACCTCATGAAGGTCAAGCCCGATTTCAAAACAATTGCAATCGTTAACCAGGATTACGCCTGGGGCCGCGATTCCCGTGATCTTTTCCTGGCTACCCTGAAAAAATTCAAGCCCGATGTCAAAGTTGTGGCTGAAATGTTCCCCAAATTCGGCGCCGCTGATTTCTCTACTGAAATCAGCCGTCTGCAGGCCTTGCGCCCTGATGTCATTCTGTCCACTTCGTGGGGCGGTGACCTCGACACCTTTGTGCGCCAGGCCAATCAGCGCAATCTCTTTAAAAACTCCACCTTCGTTCTTTCACTGGCTGAAAGCTCGCTCGAGCGTCTTGGCGATTCCCTGCCCGAAGGTGTGATCGTCGGTGCCCGTGGCGACCACTACTTCCTGCATCCTGAAACAAAGAATGACCCTGCTCACCAGGATTTCGTCAAGAAATTCAAGGAAAAGACAGGTGCTTACCCCATCTATTCTGCTTACCACATGGTGCAGGGTCTGAATGGTCTGAAAGCAGGTTACGAGAAAGCCATCAAAGATAACGGTGGTGCCTGGCCCACCACAGAGCAGGTGGCCGCTGCCATGCACGACATCACCTTCAAGGGTTTTGGCCGTGAAGTGAAAATCCAGCGTCCTGATGGCCAAGGTGTCGAGGCGCAATTGTTTGGCATTACTGCCAAGAGTGATCAGTATCCCTTCAAAGTCATGAAAGACATCACCATCATCCCGGGTGAAATGGTCACGCCTCCGTCGGGTGCCAACTCGATCGAGTGGATCAACAAGAGCATCACGCCTGATGCACTTAAGAGCGATCAGATCAAGACATACGCGAACTGATCTTGCTGAAGGCAGGTGGCCTTGCCATCTGTCTGTATTAAAAAAGAAACCGCTTGCAAGAGCGGTTTCAAGCAAGCCAACAAAAAACCCGCTGCATTTTTGCAGCGGGTTTTTTGTCGACAGGGCAAGATTGCGCATCGAAGTGCCCTGTTCAGGCGTTGAATCAGAGACTGCTGCTGAAACTTCTGCTGAAACTTCTGCGGTGGCATGCTGCCTTTTGAATGTGCCTTTTCAGTTCAGCGCTTCAAGCTCTTCCTGCAAACTCAGCCACTGTTCCTCCAGTTCGGCCTGTTTTTTACTCAGTTCACCGTGTTCACCCAGAATAAGCAGACGCTCGTCACGACGGTCATCGGCATACAGATCGGGATCAGCAATTGACGCATCCAGTGTCTTCAGGCGCTCAGACGTCTTGGCCATGGCCTGTTCGACTGCAGTCAATTTTTTTTCCAGCGGTTTTCTAAGAATGGATAAGCGCTGACGTTCTTCTGCTTCCTGACGTCGCTGTGCCTTGCGGTCAACCGATACGGTTGTACCGTTCTGTTCGGCACGGGTTTGTGCTTCTTCGCGTGCTTCAGACCGTGCGCTGGCAAGGCGTACCGCCAGCCATTCCCGATAGTCTTCCAGGTCGCCATCAAATTCACTGACCTTGCCGTCGGCAACGATCCAGAATGTATCAACGGTTGTGCGCAACAGGTGGCGGTCGTGCGAAACCAGTAATACACTGCCCGGAAATTCGGCCAGGGCGGTTGCCAGGGCTTCACGGGTTTCGACATCCAGGTGATTGCTGGGTTCGTCAAGCAACAGCAGATTGGGTTTTTGCCAAACAATGAGTGCAAGCGCGAGTCGGGCTTTTTCGCCGCCGGACATGGGGGCGATCGGGCTTGTTACGGTGTCGCCACTGAATCCGAATCCGCCCAGGTAATTACGCAATTCCTGTTCGCGGGCCTCGGGCGCGATGCGTGCAAGATGCAGTAGTGCTGTCGCCGATGGATCGAGCATATCGAGCTGGTGCTGGGCAAAATAACCGATTTCGAGACCGCGTGAGGCACGTACTGAACCCTGCAAAGGTTCAATGATGTGTGCGATCGTTTTGATCAGCGTGCTTTTACCTGCTCCGTTCACCCCCAATACACCAATGCGTGCGCCTCCGCGTACCATCAGGTTGACACCTGAAAGCACGGTACGGATCGTGCCGTCAGGTGCTCTGTAACCTGTGCCAACATCGTCAAGAATCAGTAAAGGGTCAGGCATGCTGCCGGGCTCGGGCAGGCGGATATCAATGCCCGATTCAGCGTGCAAGGGAGCCAGTGTTTCCATACGAGCCAACGCTTTTACACGGCTTTGAGCCTGCTTGGCCTTGGTGGCTTTGGCCTTGAAACGGTCAATGAAGCTTTTCAGGCGTGCTGTTTCACGCGACTGGCGATCAATGGCAATACGGGCCTGACGCAAGCGTTCTGCGCGCTGGGTGAGAAAGTCTTCATAGCCGCCCTTGTAGCGCACCAGCTTGCCGTGATCAAAATGCAGGATGACCCGTGCGACGGCATCCAGAAATTCGGTATCGTGGGAAATGAGCAGAACCGTACCTTGATAGGCTGACAGCCACTTTTCCAGCCACAGCATGGCGTCAAGGTCAAGGTGGTTGGTGGGTTCATCGAGCAGCAGCAATTCAGACGGTGCCATGAGCGCACGGGCCAGAGCCAGGCGCATTTGCCAGCCCCCCGAGAAACTGTTCACGGGCTGCATCCACTGATCCGGGGTAAAGCCAAGACCCGCCAGCAATTGTTCGGCCCGTGACGGGGCGCTCCAGGCCCCCGCTTCGATCAGTGCAGATTCCAGTTCGGCAATCCGGTGGCCATCGTGGTCGGCTGTTTCAGCCCGTTCGGCCTGCAGCGCCCTGAGGTGCGTGTCGCCGTCGATGACGAACTCGCGGGCAGGTCGTTCGGTATGGCCGATTTCCTGTTCCACGCTGGCAATACGCCAGGCGGCAGGCAGGGTGAGCGTACCCGCATCGGCATCAAGTTGCCCTTGCAACAGGGCAAAAAGGGTTGATTTACCCGCACCGTTCTTTCCAACAATACCAACCCGTTCCCCCGGATTGACCACAAATTCTGTTGCGTTCAGGAGCACCTTGGTGCCCCGGCGCAGTGTAAGACCCGATGCGCGAATCACGAGACCAGTTGCTCCCGGGTCAGCAAGAGGATCTGGTCGTCGGAGTTGGCCGTGCTGAGCCAGACGGGATCCAGGTCGGGGAAAGCGTTCAGGAAATTCTGGTATTCATTACCGATTTCCAGAACCAGCAGGCCTTTTTTCGACATGTACCTGGGGGCCTGTTCAAGCAGTTTGCGAACGATGTCCATGCCATCGTCACCACCTGCCAGAGCCAGCGTGGGTTCATGGCGGTATTCCTGGGGCAGGTTCTCCATGGCGCGACTGTTCACATAGGGCGGGTTACATACGATGAGGTCGTATTCGCACAGGGGAAGCGATGCAAAGAGGTCGCTGCAGTGGGTTGTAATGCGGCCGTCAAGCCCCGACATTTCAATGTTTTCATCGGCCACTTCCAGGGCATGCTCGGAAAGGTCGACGGCATCGACCTGGGCATTGGGGAAGGCAATGGCGGCCAATACGGCCAGACAACCTGATCCGGTGCACAGGTCAAGAACAAAATCGATGGATTCCGGATCGGTGATCCAGGGCTCCATGCCTTCGGTGAGCAATTCGGCAATTGGCGAGCGGGGAATGATTACCCGGGGGTCGACCTTGAAGCGGTGACCCTGAAGCCAGGCCTCACCCGTCAGGTACGCCGCCGGAACACGTTCGTGAATGCGGCGTTCCAGCAGGGCAAGAAAGCGCTCACGCTCTTCAGGCAGTACACGCGCATCGAGGAAGGGATCAAGCGTGTCGAGCGGCAGATGCAGGGTGTGCAGCAGCAAATAAGCGGCTTCGTCCCAGGCGTTGTCACTGCCATGGCCAAACGACAAATGCGAAGCATTGAACTGGCTTACAGCGTAGCGCAACAGGTCGCGCAGGGTGTGAAGGTCATGGTGAGCACTTTCTTGCATGGCAGTTTCCGGTCAGTTGGACGCGAGCAGCAGATTTTCCAGCGTGCGTCGGTAAATGTTTTTCAACGGTTCGAGCGAATCGATACGCACATGCTCGTTGATCTGGTGAATGCTGGCATTGATGGGCCCGAACTCGATGACCTGCGGGCAGATTTTTGCAATGAACCGGCCATCGGATGTGCCGCCGGTGGTGGACAATTCGGTGGTCAGGCCGGTTTCAGCCTGGATGGCTGCCGCCATGGCCTGGCTCAGTTCACCCCTGGGGGTGAGGAAGGGTTCACCTCCCAGGTTCCAGTGCAGGTCGTAATCCAGCCCTTGTGCATCGAGCAGGGCATGGACCCGTTGCTTGAGGCTTTCTTCCGTACTTGCCGTGGAAAACCGGAAGTTGAAATCAAGTGTTGCCGTACCGGGCACAACGTTGGTTGCACCGGTACCCGCATTCATGTTGGAAATCTGGAAGGTGGTGGCGGGGAAGTAGTCGTTACCGTGATCCCAGGTTTCCGTGGTGAGCGCCACCAGTGCCGGAGCAACACGATGAATCGGGTTGCATGCCAGGTGCGGATAGGCGACATGCCCCTGTTTGCCCTTGATGACAAGACGGCCCGACAATGAACCACGACGCCCGTTTTTGACGGTGTCGCCCAGGTGGTCGACGCAGGTGGGCTCACCCACAATGCAGTAATCGAGCTTTTCGCCGCGCGCTTGCAGTGCTTCGCAGACTTTGACCGTGCCGTTGATGGAAGGCCCTTCTTCATCGGAGGTGATCAGCAAGGCGATGGAGCCTGCGTGATCCGGGTGGGATTGTACGAATTCTTCGGCTGCAACCACAAAAGCAGCGATCGAGCTTTTCATGTCGGCTGCGCCACGCCCGAACAAAAGGCCGTCACGTTCGGTCGGCGTGAAGGGGTCATTGTTCCACCGTTCGACAGGGCCTGTGGGGACGACATCTGTGTGGCCGGCAAAAACCAGCAAAGGGCCTGATGTGCCCCTTCGGGCCCAAAGGTTGGTGACATCGTCGAAAACCAGGGTTTCACATTGAAAGCCACAGGCAGCAAGCCGTGCAGCCAGTGTGGCCTGGCAGCCTTCATCGGCCGGCGTGACTGACGCGCGGCTGATCAGGTCTTTCGTGAGGGCCAGAACGGGCGTGTCGCTCATGGGTCAGGCTCGCAGCAGGTCGTTGATGCTTGTTTTGGCGCGCGTTTGTGCGTCGACACGTTTGACGATGACGGCACACGCCAGACTGTGGCTGCCATCGGCCGAGGGCAGGGAACCGGGTACTACGACGGAACCCGAGGGAACACGGCCGTAAAGGACTTCGCCTGTGGTGCGATCGTAGATTTTTGTGCTTTGCGACAGGAAGACACCCATGGCCAGCACGGAGTTTTCTTCGACGATGACACCCTCGACGACTTCGGAGCGTGCGCCGATGAAGCAGTTGTCTTCGATGATGGTGGGGTTGGCCTGAAGGGGTTCCAGTACACCACCGATACCCACACCCCCTGAAAGGTGAACGTTTTTGCCGATCTGTGCGCATGAACCCACGGTTGCCCAGGTGTCGACCATGGTGCCTTCATCAACGTAGGCGCCGATATTGACATAGGATGGCATGAGGACCACATTACGTGCAATGTAAGCCCCCTTGCGGGCAACCGCGGGCGGAACCACGCGGTAACCGCCCTGAATGAAGTCGTCTTCAGTGAAGTTCTCGAATTTTGTAGCTACTTTGTCGTAGAAACGCAGTGCGCCGTCGTCCATGACACGGTTGTTTTCCAGGCGGAACGACAGCAATACGGCTTTTTTGATCCACTGGTGAACAACCCAGTTGCCATCAACTTTTTCGGCGACACGCAGTTTGCCGGCGTCAAGGTCGTTCAGTGTTGATTTCACGGCCTCGGTGACGGCAGCATGGCCCGACGTAGGGGAAAGTTCGGCGCGGTTTTCCCAGGCCTGTTCAATGGTTGCTTGCAGATCAGTGGTCATGGTGTTGTGTCAGTTTACTGAGTGTTGGTGAAAGATGCCCGGAATCGGGCAAAGCCGCTGGCTGGCTTGGCCAAACCGGCGAAAGAACATGCGGGAAGGCTAAACCGAGGCACCCCGCCGCACAAATTCTGCGATACGGTGTGCGCCTTCAATGCATTCTTCCACAGGCGCAACCAGCGCAATACGGATACGGTTGGCGCCCGGGTTCACACCGTGAGCCTCACGTGCCAGGTAACTGCCAGGCAGTACAGTAACGTGGGTGGCTCCGAAGAGGTCACGCACGAAGTCGGTATCGTTGCAGGGCGTTTGTGCCCAAAGGTAGAACGAGGCATCGGGCCAGCCCACATTCAGGACGGGCTCCAGAATCGGGATCACTGCCTGAAATTTTTCCAGGTAGAGCCGGCGATTCTGAATAACATGTTCTTCATCGTTCCAGGCGGCAATGCTGGCATTGGCAACGACAGGGCTCATGGCGCTGCCATGGTAGGTGCGGTACAAAAGAAAACGTTCGATCAGCCGGGCATCACCGGCCACAAAACCGGAGCGCAGCCCCGGTACGTTGGAGCGCTTGGAAAGGCTGGAGAATGACACCAGATTCTTGTAATCGACACGCCCAAGCATGTGGGCTGCCTGCAATGCGCCCAGGGGTTTGTCGTCTTCGTTGAAATAGATTTCTGAATAGCATTCATCGGCGGCAATGACAAACTGATGTTTGTCGGACAATTCGAACAGAATGCGCCAGTCGTCGAGTGTCATGACATTGCCGGCCGGGTTGCCCGGTGAGCATACAAACAACAACTGTGTGCGTGCCCAGATGTGTGAGGGAACCGCTTGCCAGTTGTACCCAAAGTTCAGGTCGGGGCTGGCATTCAGATAATAAGGGGTTGCACCTGCAAGCAGGGTTGCACCTTCATAAATTTGATAGAAGGGATTCGGGCAGATGACCAGGGCATCAGGCAATGGGTTGATGATGGTTTGAGCAAAAGCAAACAAGGCTTCGCGCGAACCCAGTGCCGGCAATACGTTTGTATCGGGGTTGGGCATTGGAATGCCGTAACGTCGATTGATCCAGGACGCTATGGCCTGACGCAGTTCCTGTGAACCCTTGGTGGGGGGGTAGATAGCCAGCCCATCCAGAGAGCCTGCCAGTGCCTGTTTGATGAGGGCGGGTGTTTCATGTTTTGGTTCGCCAATCGAAAGATTCACAGGCTTGAGCCCGGCATGCGAAGGCGTGGCCTGCGCCAGCAAATGGCGAAGTTTTTCAAAAGGATAAGGGTGCAGGGCGCTGAGACGGGGATTCATTGCGAGGGCTTTGCGAGGGCTGAGACAGCGTGAATTTGACGTGCCATTTTAGCAAGTCTTGCCTGAACAAACCCTTGCTTTGCGAGTTTACGGGTCTTTTTTGCGTGCCGCTGTCGGTGCTCGGCCGATGTGAACAGGCGTAACGTGTCGAGTGGCCGTTAATGTATTGATCTGGACCAGACAATGCAGGTGTTTTTTTATGCAATGAAGTGGAGCCATGCTATGCTGGAATGTCTGTGTTTTCTTTCCCAAGAGGTTTGAACCATGAGTAAATCCGGCAAGAATCGCAAGTCTGCCCCCTTAGTTTCTGCCGATGGCGTCAGTCTTGATATCGGTATTTCTGATCAGGATCGTGCAGCCATTGCAGCTGAATTGTCCAAGTTGCTGGCTGATTCCTACACGCTCTACCTGACCACACACAATTTCCACTGGAACGTAACCGGGCCTATGTTCAACGCGTTGCACCAGTTGTTCATGGATCAGTACACCGAAGAGTGGCAGGCGCTCGATGACATTGCCGAGCGCATTCGTTCGCTGGGTCATTACGCGCCAGGTACGTATGGCGAGTTTGTTCGCTTGTCATCCATTGCTGAACCCGAAGGCGTGCCTGATGCCACCCAGATGATCCAGTTGCTGGTGAAGGGTAACGAGGCCGTTGCCAAAACGGCACGGGCAGCACTGAAATGTGCCGATGCGGCCGATGACGCCCCAACGGCCGATCTGCTCACGCGTCGCCTTGATGTTCACGAAAAGAACGCCTGGATGCTGCGCAGCATGCTGCAGTAATTGCTCGTATCGTTGCGGGTGAACCGCTGCCTGACCATAAAAAACCCTGCTTTTGCAGGGTTTTTGAATGGTGGTGCGAAGTCTGATTTCTGCACCAGTGATTCGTCCATCAACGGGTTTGATCGCCCGCTTGGGTACTGCGCATGTGCGACACGTGTTGTCGCACTGCTCTCCTATGATGCTTCCTGTTCACTCAGCAAGGAGGCACCCCATGTCATCACCTTTTCATTTCATTCCCCGTGATCCGGAAACAAAGATTCTGGAAGAGGCGTTGTACACCCTGCAAGGCCGCGATGTGTTGCATCAGCTCTGGATCTGGGACGGTGTGCGTGCCGAAAGTCTTGTTTTCCGCACTTGCGATCTGGCCGGTATGAACGAATCTGAACTGCGTAAGGTACTGCACCAGAGTGGTCTGCTGGCTGTGTCTGAGCCCATCACCTATGCAACATCAGCAAACGGCTTCACGTTCATCAGTTTCAACTTTCAGGAACAGGTGGCGTTGGTGGATGCATTGGCACACCAGGCGTAATGTGTTGATGTTTTCCAGTTTCGTTAATGCCCTGATTTCCAAGTGATTAAGACAACATAAAGGTACTTATCATGCGTAACTACGAAGTGACATACTCTATTGCAACGCGTGTTTATGAAAATCCGGGGTCTGCCTTTGAAAGCCGCAGCGACCTGAGCAATCTTAAAATAGTTGTTAAAGCAGGCTACCCTGACCAGGCGCGCCAGATCGTGGAAAGTATGTTTGGTGGCCCGCAGCGTTGCAAAACATTCTGTGCTTGGGAAGTTCGTTAAACAGGGAATGCTGTGAAATGGAACCCAGGCATCAGTGTTTGCGCTTGAGCAACCTGCGATTCAGTTGTAGCGTCTGAACGCTGAGCGTGGCCAGTCGGGCTTGAGGGTGCAGGGGGTTAAACAGAAAATTCGTGGTGTGTGGCATGATCGCGCTGGGCACCTGGAGCAGCAGACTGTGGTTCGTGGCCAGCCAGGTATCGCCCAAAGCACGTGTGTGTTCAAGGCGTTCTTCCCACTGGTCAGGAAGGTCTGTAATTTGCTCGATGTGGGTATTGGTGGGTGTTTCAATGCGCAAAAGTCGCAAATTGTCTGGAATGTCTTCGGTGTCGATCTCCAGGTGAACGAGCACTTCAAGCGTGGCGGACGCGGGTGAGTCGGCCAGATAGACAACAGGCCGGCCGGCATGATGCCACCGGCCATTGGCCAAAAGCCCGCCATGTCCGCTCAGATCCGGGAAGGTGCTGATTCGCCAAAATTTCAAAACGTGTACCCCTCAGCGATCTGAAGCAACATTTCTTCGACCTGACGGGTACCCTGAAGTGTCGACAGCATATCCATGGGGGAGTGGCCATTAAAGCGCTCTTTAGGTTTGGAAAGCCAGCGCTTGGCCTTGGCGCGATCCCCAAAAATGGTGTAAGCCATGGCGAAGATATGCGCAGCTCGAAACAGTCTGTCGCTTTCGTCGATCGACAGGGTTTGGCCTTTGGATAGCCGTGTTTTGATTGTACGTAACGGAATGATCTGGTCACGTTCGATGGGTGTTACATCACCCTGTTCGCACAACTGAATGAGCCGCGTGGCCGGGAAGCCATGAACGATGCTGTCGTGGATCTGGTTTTCGGTGGC
>JAAYGT010000160.1 GCA_012727555.1 Alcaligenaceae bacterium
CCGTAGCTCAGTTGGTAGAGTCCCGGATTGTGATTCCGGTTGTCGTGGGTTCGAGCCCCATCGGTCACCCCAAGAATATCAAGCACTTAGGCCACCTTTAACCGGGTGGCCTTTTTGTTTTGGGTTTGCTTGTAAGCACACTGCAAGCACTTTCAGGAAATGCTGGCCCAGCGTCTCCGTAGGCTATGTGGCATAACACGTCAATGGCAGCATCCTGTACTGATGGTTGGGCAATTCTGCATCCCCCTATGCCTTGAGCAACATCCCCTGCTCTGCTGGACTGCGGTATGCTCCGGTATGTATCACAATGTTTTCTCACATACCCACCCACCACCATGATTGACGACATCAAGAAAACCCTCTGGGCTGCAGCCGACAAGCTGCGCGCCAACATGGATGCGGCCGAGTACAAACATTTGGTCCTGGGCCTCATCTTCCTGAAGTACATCTCCGACACCTTCGCCGGGCGCCAGGCCGAGCTGCGCACCCGCTTCGCGGACGAAAACGATGACTACTACTTCCCCGATGCCACCGAAGACGACCTGGCCTACGAACTGGAAGACCGCGATTACTACACCGCCGCCAACATCTTCTGGGTACCCGAAGCGGCCCGCTGGGAGGCGCTGCGCGCTGCCGCCAAGCAACCTGACATTGGCAAGCGCATCGACGATGCCCTGACCGCCATCGAGGCCGAAAACCCGAAGCTGAAAGGCATTCTGGACAAACGCTATGGCCGCGCGCAGTTGCCTGACGGCAAACTGGGTGAACTAGTGGACCTGGTGTCCACCATCGGCTTTGGTCGTGATGCCAGTGCCGCCCGCGACATTCTTGGCCAGGTGTATGAATACTTCCTGGGCCAGTTCGCCAGTGCCGAAGGCAAGAAAGGCGGTCAGTTCTACACGCCTGCCAGCATTGTGAAAACCCTGGTGGCCGTGCTGGCCCCGCACAAAGGCCAGGTGTACGACCCCTGCTGCGGTTCGGGCGGCATGTTTGTGCAGTCGGAAAAGTTTATCGAAGCGCATGGCGGCAAGATTGGTGACGTGTCCATCTACGGGCAGGAATCCAACCCCACCACCTGGCGTCTGGCGGCCATGAACCTGGCGATTCGCGGCATTGACTTCAACCTGGGCAAAGAGCCGACCGACACCTTCACCCGCAACCAGCACCCGGATTTGCGGGCCGACTTCATTCTGGCCAACCCGCCGTTCAACATCAGCGACTGGTGGCATGGCAGCCTGGAAGGCGATGCCCGCTGGGTGTATGGCGACCCGCCCCAGGGCAACGCCAACTACGCCTGGTTGCAGCACATGCTGTACCACCTGAAACCCACCGGGCGAGCCGGTATTGTGCTGGCCAATGGCTCCATGAGTTCCAGCCAGAACAACGAAGGCGTAATTCGCGCCGCCATGGTGGACGCCGACGTGGTGGAAGTGATGGTGGCCCTGCCCGGGCAGTTGTTCTTCAACACCCAGATACCGGCATGCCTATGGTTTTTAGCCAGGCAGAAGAAACGCAAGGGTGAAGTGCTGTTCATCGATGCCCGCAAAATGGCCAGGATGATTTCACGTGTACAGGCTGAACTGGACGATGAAGCCATTACCCGCATTGCTGAAACGGTCGCCGCCTGGCGTGGCGAGGTAGAAGACGGCGCGACCATTACAGAATACGCCGATGTGCCCGGTTTCTGCCGCAGCGTGCCTTTGGCAGAAATTGCCCAGCACGGCCATGTGCTGACGCCAGGGCGCTACGTGGGGGCTGAAGCCGTGGAAGATGATGATGAAGCGTTTGCAGACAAGATGCAGAAGCTGACGGAAAAGCTGGGTGAGCAGATGGCCAAAGGGGCTGAGCTGGATGCGCTGATTCGGCAGAAATTGGGGAGTCTGGGGTATGAGTTCTGAAATCGTGTCCCATCAACCTGAATACAGTACCTGGCTGGGCGAACTAAAAACCCGGTTCCGACGAGTGCAGCTCAAGGCCGCCGTGGCCGTCAATACGGCGTTGCTTCAGTTCTACTGGGAACTGGGGGCGGACATGGTGGAGCGTCAGCAGCAATACGCCCGGGGTCAAGGCTTTGTGGTGCAACTGAGCGCCGACTTGATGCGCGAGTTTCCCGATGTGAAGGGGTTTTCAGAGCGCAACCTCAAGTACATCCGGCAATGGCACCTGTTTTGGCGTGAGGCCGCAATTGGGCAACAGCCTGTTGCCCAATTGATCGGCATCCCTTGGGGGCATAACCTCGCCATCCTGAGCAAGTGCAAACGGCATGACGAGGCGCTGTATTACGTGCAGGCAACGCAGGCCTACGGTTGGAGCCGCAACGTGCTGGTGCATCAGATTGAAAGCGGCCTGTGGCAACGAGAAGGCCAGGCGATTACCAATTTTGCCCAAACCTTACCGGCTGCGCAGTCAGAGTTGGCCGCGCAAGTACTGAAAGACCCGTATGTATTCGATTTTTTGTCGCTGACCAAAGAACACAGCGAACGCGAACTGGAAACCGGCCTAGTTCAGCACATTACCCAATTTCTGCTAGAACTGGGCGCAGGTTTTGCCTACATGGGTCGTCAGGTACCGCTGCAAGTGGGCGAGCGCGATTTCTTCCTGGATTTGCTTTTTTACCATGTGCGGTTGCACTGCTATGTGGTTGTGGAGCTTAAAACCGGTGATTTTGAGCCTGAGTTTGCAGGCAAGCTCAACTTTTACCTGAAAGCCGTGGACAAACAGCTGCGGCGCGACGGCGACCAACCCACCATAGGCCTGTTGCTCTGCAAAAGCAAAGACCGGTTGGTGGCTGAATACGCCCTGAGTGACATCCAGAAACCCATGGGCTTGGCCACCTACACCTTGAGCCATACATTGCCAGAATCGCTGCAAGGCCAATTGCCAAGTATTGAGCAACTGGAAAGGGAACTGGGTTTGGAGATGAGGGCTGATGGTGGGTCAGAAGCTGGGGGGCTGGGGTATGAGTTTTGATTTTTTGCTGCCAGAAAATTGGCAGTGGTCGAACTTGCAGGAAATTAGTGCTAAAGGCCGCTCTGTGGTGTCAGGTCCTTTTGGCTCGAGCATTGGTAAGCGTTTTTTCGTCGAATCGGGTGTGCCTATCATCAGAGGAAATAACCTTAGTACAGGTATGGAGCAATTCAACGATGATGGCTTTGTCTATTTAACGCCGGAGAAGGCAAATGAGTTTAAATCACATGAAGCCTTGCCCGACGATTTGATTTTCACCGCAGCAGGAACGATTGGTCAAGTAGGGCTGATACCAAAGCGACCGAAATTTCCGAAATATATTATTTCCAACAAGCAACTGCGTGTTCGTCTTGACAATACAAAGATGAACCCCAAATATGCATATTATTGGTTTGCATCGCCTGCAATGGTTAATACCATCAAAAGCAGAAATACCGGCTCGACAATCCCACTAATTAATTTATCAGTTTTAAGGTCTCTCCCAGTTCCAGTTCCACCACTGAAGGAGCAGGATGCAATTGCTAAATTCTTAAGTACTCTCGATGACCGCATCACCCTGCTGCGTGAAACCAACAAAACCCTTGAATCCATCGCCCAGGCCATCTTCAAATCCTGGTTCGTTGACTTCGACCCCGTGCGGGCAAAGATGGAAGGCCGTCAGCCTGAAGGCATGGATGAAGACACCGCCGCCTTGTTCCCGGATTCGTTTGAAGAAACGGAAATGGGGGAGGTTCCGAGGGGGTGGCGTTGGGGGGAGATAAGCGAAATAGCAACCTTTCAGAACGGTTATGCATTCAAAAGCAAGGACTGGACTACTGATGGATACCCTGTTGTGAAAATTGGTGATGTCAAACCAGGAATTATTGATTTAAGCAACTGTTCGTTTGTTTCTGAGGACACGGTTAAAGGGCTCACAAGATTTAAGCTGCACCGAGGCGACTTGTTGGTGGGAATGACGGGTTACGTAGGAGAAACGGGTCTAGTTCCTGCCTCAGAACCGGCCCCCTACCTGAACCAACGGGTAGGTCGAATTGCTGCTTTAGAGGTGGCAAATGGGATTGGCTACACATACTGCGCCGTTAGAACGCCCAAATTTAAGGAATTTGCGGAAGCTCAATCGCATGGAAGTGCCCAGGCAAATGTTAGTGGAGCTTCATTAATGACGTACCCAATTGTTGTAGGTAGTCGTGAGGTAATCCACATTTTTAATACGATGGTAGGCGCTTTAATTGAAAACATTTTGTCCAACCATGAGTATTCAGAAACGCTGTCAACACTGCGCGACACGCTACTCCCCCGCCTAATCTCCGGCCAACTTCGCCTGCCCGAAGCCCAAGAGCAAGTTGAGGCAGCGCTATCATGACAAAGCCACTGAGCAAACTGGAACGAGTGCCCTTGCGTGCTGCCTGGAAGCATGAAGCCACAGACTTTACGCCCTGGCTTGCGCAGGAAGACAACCTTGCCGGCCTGGCTGAATCACTGGATTTACCCGAGCTGGAATTGGTAGCCACCGAACATTGGGTGGGTGAGTTCAAACTCGATATCTTGTGTACCTGCGAAGAAGAACAGGTCATCATCGAAAACCAGCTGGAACGTACCAATCATAACCACCTGGGGCAAATTCTTACCTATGCAGCCGGTACCGGTGCACGCAAGGTTATCTGGATTGCCGAGTCGTTCCGGCCAGAACATATTGCGGCACTTGAGTTTCTGAACCAGAACACGACTGAAGACCTTAATTTCTTTGCCGTTGAAATCGAACTTTGGCGCATTGGCGACTCCCCGCTGGCGCCCAAGTTCGAGGTGGTGGTCAAACCCAATGACTGGGCCAAGTCCGGCCGCGAGCAGGCCAAGGCGGCTTCCAATGCCACCCCGGCCAAACAACGACAGCAACGGCTCTGGATGGCCTTGGTACAAAAGCTCAATCAAGAAGCCCCGCACATCAAGCCCCAAAAGCCCCGGGCGCAGCACTGGCTAAACATTACGATTGGGCGTGCAGGTTTCAATCTGAACCCCACTGCCAATCACAGGGATAACAAGCTGGGGGTTGAGGTTTACATCCACCACCAGGATTCCAAGAAAATGTTCCAGGGTCTACTGGCGCAAAAGCAGCGCATCGAGGACGACCTGGGGTTTGAGCTGGACTGGCAAGAACTGCCGGACGCCCATGCTTGCCGCATTGCCGCCTGGCGCCCTGACAGCCCGCTGGAAGACGAGGCGCAGTGGCCTGCCTACCTTGCCTGGTTTGTTGAACGCATCGTGAAAATGAACGCCGTGTTCAAGCCGTTGATTCAGGCGCTGCCATGATGCACAAACCGACATGTCCCCCGATAAGTGGTTCTTTAAAAATTGGGCAGCAGGCTGCTGCCCAATTGCTGGCACGATTGGTTGAAGTCACTTTCCCAAAATCGATATCCTCGTCGGAGATACGGCCGCATGAAATTTGACTTGCACACCCTGGAAGACATCAATCTGCTTGGCGAGTCACTGGAACTGGAATGCAAGCTCGCGCAGGGTCAGGACGGTACGGGCGAAGTGCCCAAGGATTTCTGGCGGACGTATTCAGCGATGGCGAATGCCCAAGGTGGCCTGGTATTGCTTGGGGTACAAGAAAAATCTGGCCAGTTCAGCGTGGCAGGCCTGAAAAACCCGGCCAAGGTTCGCGCGGACCTTTTCAACACGCTGAACAATCGCGCCAAGGTGAGCACCAATCTGTTGAGCGATGCTGACGTGACAACAGCCGTCGTCGATTCCAGGAACGTGCTGGTCATTTCCATCCCTGCAGCAACGCGAAAGCAAAAACCCGTCTTCCTGAATGGGCAACCGCTAGGCAATACCTGGCTGCGCTTGAACGATGGCGACAGACACTGCGATGACGAGACGGTCAAACGCATGCTGGCCGAACAGGTGGAGGACGAACGCGATGCACGTATCCTGACTGGCTTCGGCATGCATGACCTTGATGGCGCAAGCTTGCCAACGCCTGACCTGGTTTTCATGGGTCCGACCTTTCCGTCCATCGGCACCGGAATTTCGGGAAGAAGCTCTGAACATGCGGAGCTTACCTCCGAACATTTGGCAACCACCTCCGAACATTCGGATGCCACCTCCGAAGATATGCCAGGCACCGGGGATAGAGACATGCAGGGCCGCATGCTGAGCACACACCTTGACGCTCCCATCGTGGACGACCTGACTCAGTTGGAGCCAACGTTTCTTTCCGCGCTGAAGGACCTGGCACAGGAGCCAGCCCAACGGTCAAGGCTTGAACGCTCCCGGATGGAGACCGTCATTCTGTCTATCTGCCGGGACCAATTCCTGACACTGTCCGCGCTATCACAACTCGTCTGCCGCAGCCCGGACGGCTTACGGCAGCAGTATTTGAGTCGCATGGTCAAAACAGGGTCCATGACCCTGGCCTTTCCAACCAAGCCCACGCATGAGAAACAGGCCTATCGCGCAGCCCCCGGAGCACTCCCCCTCGAAGTAACTGATTCCCCGAGCGAGACGCAATGACTGAAGACCAACTCGAACAGGAAACGCTGGGCTGGCTGGCCGACATCGGCTACACCGTGCGCAGCGGCCCGGACATCGCCCACGACGGCCCCGACCCGCAGCGCACCGGCTACACCCAGGTCATTTTGCCAAGCCGCCTGCGCGACGCCATCAACCGCCTGAACCCGCACATACCGGCCAGCGCCCGGGAAGATGCCTTCAAGCAGGTTGAAAACCTGGATACCCCTGTTCTGTTGGCCGCCAACCGTACCTTCCACAAGTTGCTGACCAATGGCGTGAATGTGGAGTACCAGAAAGACGGCGAAACCCGCGGTGACTTCGTACGCCTGGTGGACTGGGCCAACCCGCAGAACAACGAGTTCTGGGCAGTCAGCCAATTCACCCTGAAAGGCCCGCACCACACCCGCCGCCCCGACATCCTTCTGTTCATCAACGGTCTGCCGCTGGTGCTCATTGAGCTAAAAAACGCCGTCAACGAAGACGCCGACATCTGGAAAGCCTACGACCAGATTCAGACCTACAAGGCGCAGATTCCCGACGTTTTCGAGTACAACGAAATCGTGGTGGTGTCTGACGGCAGCGAAGCCCGTTTTGGGTCGCTGTCGGCCAATGCCGAACGCTTCATGCAGTGGCGCACCATCGACGGGGTGGAACTTGACCCCCTGGGCCAGTTCAACGAACTGGAAACGCTGGTGCGCGGCTTGCTCGACCCCACGTATTTGCTGGATTACCTGCGTTATTTCGTGCTGTTCGAAGACGATGGCACGTTAATCAAGAAAATTGCAGGCTATCACCAGTACCATGCCGTGCGCCTGGCCATACAGCATGTGGTGCAAGCGTCGCGGCCGCAGGGCAAAGCCAGCGAACGCGGTAAAGGCGGTGTGGTGTGGCATACCCAGGGCAGCGGCAAAAGCATCACCATGACCTGCTTTGCCGCCCGGGTAATGCAAGAGCCTGCCATGCAGAACCCCACCCTTGTGGTCATCACCGACCGCAACGACCTGGACGGCCAGCTTTTCGGTGTATTCAGCCTGGCCCAAGACCTGTTGCGCGAACAACCCGTACAAGCCACCACCCGCCAGCAACTGCGTGAATTGCTGTCCAACCGCCCCTCGGGTGGCATCGTGTTTGCCACCATCCAGAAATTCATGCCTGGGGAAGACGAAGACACCTTCCCCAGGTTGTCGGACCGCAGTAACATTGTGGTGATTGCCGACGAAGCCCATCGGACCCAATATGGCTTCGAGGCCAGGCTGAAGAAGAAGCCCAGGAGCAAAGGCAATCGGGTATTAGAAACGCCTGAAATGTCTGACCTGGCTGAAGACGACGACGCTTCAGGCTACCCCACATCCGCGCCCGCAACCGTCTATGACCTGAACGCTGACGACGAAGAAAATGCTGCCCTGACCGCTCAATTTGCAGGCAGCGAAACCTACACCTACCAGGCCGGTTATGCCCAGCACCTGCGCGATGCCCTGCCCCATGCCACCTTTGTCGCCTTCACTGGCACCCCGGTCAGCAGCACGGACCGCGACACCCGTGCCGTCTTTGGGGATTACATCCACATTTACGACATGCAACAGGCCAAGGAAGATGGCGCCACCGTGGCCATCTACTATGAATCGCGCCTGGCCAAGCTGAAGCTGAAAGAAGCCGACCTGGAGTCCATCGATGACGAAGTGGACGAACTGGCTGAGGACGAGGAAGAGCACACCCAGGCCCGCTTGAAATCGAAATGGGCGGCACTGGAAAAAGTGGGGGGTGCCGAGCCGCGTATTGCCAGCGTGGCCGCCGACCTGGTCACCCACTTCGAAGAACGCAATACCGCCCAGGACGGCAAGGCCATGGTGGTGGCCATGAGCCGGGAAATCTGTGTTCACCTGTACAACGAAATCGTGAAGCTGCGCCCGGACTGGCACGACGACGACCCTGAAAAGGGCGCCATCAAAGTCATCATGACAGGCAGCGCCAGCGACAAGGCCTTGCTGCGCCCCCACATCCACAGTGGTCAGATCAAGAAACGCCTGGAAAAACGCTTCAAAGACCCGGCCGACCCACTGAAGTTGGTGATTGTGCGGGACATGTGGCTGACCGGCTTTGATGCCCCGTGCGTGCACACCATGTACATCGACAAGCCCATGAAGGGCCATAACCTGATGCA
>JAAYGT010000161.1 GCA_012727555.1 Alcaligenaceae bacterium
CCCCCCGCATCACCGAAAGGGTCCCGCTCATCGTCCAGCGACTGCACGGCCAGACGTGGCCCCGTGGCAATGAAGCCCGTCACATCGAAGCCCTCGGCCAAGGCATCCGCCGCATCCCAGCCTTCCGGCTTGGCATCAGTCGGCGCATGGTGAGCTACTACCGTACAGCGCACAAAGCCATCCCGCGCGCCATCTGGCTCGCGTGCCTGGGCTGGGAAGCCACCCGACCCACGAACAATGCCTTGCCACGCACGTTGCCGACCGCCCGCGAGTACGCCGCCGCTCACGCTTAATTGCTGCAGAACGGTGCTCATCGCACACCTCCCCAGCAGCGCTGCGCATAACTGCAGAACTTGCACTCAAAGTGGCTGGCCTCGGCATCTGTTCGGCGGTGGCCGCATCGACCTCGAGCGCCAAATGCAGGGTTTGTTGCTTGATCGCAGCGGCAAGCGCGGCGCGACCGCTGGCAGTCAGAATCGCCATTGGGGGCTCCTGTAAATTCAGTTAATACTTTTGTTGATACTTCTGTGAAGATCGCCTACACTTTGAACGTATCTACAAATGTTTCTACGGAGTCAGTCATGGCACATCAGATTGTCAAAAAATGGGGCAATAGCCCAGCCATTCGCTTGCCAGCTGCCGTGATGGAGGCCGCACACCTGACGCTTGAGCAAGCGGTTGAGGTGCGTGCCGAGAACGGCCGCATCGTCATCGAACCCGCAACTCCAACCTATAGCCTGGACGATTTGCTGGCGGGCATGACGGCCAAGAACCGACACACCGAGCAGGACTTCGGCCTCCCACAAGGGCAGGAGTTGCTCTGATGGGCGCTTACGTCCCTGAAGAGGCCGACATCGTCTGGCTGAACTTCACCCCACAAAGCGGACACGAGCAGGCCGGTCGTCGACCTGCCGTTGTCTTGAGCCCGAAGGCTTACAACCAGCGCTCGGGGCTGCTGGTCTGCGTGCCGATCACGAGCCAGATCAAGGGTTACCCTTTCGAAGTGGTGCTCAGCCAGAGCGGGGCAAGCGGTGCAGCCCTGGCCGACCAGGTCAAAAGCCTTGATTGGAAAACCCGCCAGGCAGAGAAAAAAGGGCTTGCCACCGCGCGTGAAATGGCCGAAATCAAGGCCAAGATCAAGGCGCTGCTGACGCTTGCCTGAGGTGCAGGCCTCCAATAAGCTCACGGGTTTGCCGCCACGAGGGCGCGGGCCAGGTCAACCTGGCCTACCCCTGGTTTTATTGCGCTTGGTGATACTAGCAAGGCGGGCAACCCCGAAAGTTACCCACCACCCCATCCATAGCTTGGTGGATTAAGCGGGCACACCATGCGCCGGCTCGACCTGCAGTTCACGCCCTGAGCGCTCGGCCTGCCAAAGATCGTAATCAGCCTGCATCTGCAGCCACATAATTGCTGTGGGCGCCGGAATCCATTTGGATAGACGGATAGCCAGATCAGGCGTAACACCAGCACGGCCATTGATAAAACGTGAAAACTGAACTCGCGACACACCAAGCTGTCTGGAGGCATGCGAAACCCACATTCTTTCAGGAGACTGCCGAGGCCTATAATCGACCCAGCACACCCGCCACACGTCCTGCCTTCGGGCAGGGTTCTGCCTCACGGCAGACGTGCTCGTTCCGGGCGCTACGACATGAAACGGCTCAAAGCAGCGATGCTGCTGTTGATTGCCAACGACGCACCGCTCGGCGCGGAATGGCTGGATCACCCGCTCAAGGGCGATTGGGCCGACCACCGGGAATGTCACATTGGCGGTGACTTTCTGCTGATCTACCAGATCGAGGACGACATGATCAACTTTGTCCGCAGTGGTACGCACTCGGATCTTTTTGAGGAATAGACAGTCGGCTCTACTGCTCCCGTGTTCTGACAGAACCTCGGAAACACCCTGGCACAGGCGGTTGAGCAGGAACATCGGTTGCGGCACTGCGATGGTGCTCATAGTTAAAAATTGCTTTCAAAAGAATGCGACAACTATGCTGACACTGGGGGCCATCGACGACTTTATCCCAGTGGGTTTCTTTGCCATTAAAGCCCACAACAATGGTGTGCAACCAAGGGGCTGTCGGCTCATCTTCTTCTGCGTCGCCCGAGCCTGCTTGCGCGAGATCGCGTCGCTGGAAATGCTCAATAACAACATCCTCCAGCGGTGCCTGAGGGTAAAGTCGGGCAATCGCCCCTTTGAGCTTTTCCTTCAGCGCCTCATCCAGCGCAATGACCACCCCCGCCGGCCCACGGAAATGACTGGCATACGTTTCGGATTTCCATTGGCGAGCCTGCTCGCGAGCCATTTCGGCTTGTTCAAAGCGACGGTCAGCGGCATTGCTCAGCCGGCACAGATACAGGTAAAGCGCACGGCCGTGTTTATCCAGTGCGGTCTCTACCGTTTTACCATCGATTTCATCGGCATCGAGCAACAAGGACTTGACCACCTGGCAGCCATAGTCATCGGCAAGCAGCAGGATGCGATCTGCCGCATCTTCCAGGTGCTTGCGCGTAAGCCCCGGCAATGTTGCCGCCGCAGCAAACAGACTGCGCTTGTAAAGTGCGCCCACGCTGTTGTCCCAGTCCACCTCGGGCAACCGCTGTGCGTGCTGCAACCATTGCGTGATCAGCGGGCGATGCGAGACCTGCCGCACCAACGTCACAAACCGCCCCATATCGGGCAGGATGTCCGGGCCCCCGTCTGTGGCTCGCGGTTTGGGTTCCGTGGTTGACGCAGATGGTGTGCTCGTCTCCAGATAGGATGTCTCAACGTGGGCCATTCTTCTTTCTCCTTGCCTTGTGGGCCTATGTGTTTGGTGGGTCCAGCGCCTTTTGATGATTAAAGTAAAGCGTAATTTTTGAGTTTCAATCGAAACAAAAGCCTGTTTATGCGGCTTTATAAAGTCTTGTAATTGAATTGTCTAGCAAAATTTGCTTGTAATGGTGTTAATATCGACTTTAACAAGTTAAAAACACATTCTTATGAACGCCTTTGCACAGATCCTGTCCGACCTCTTCGCCCAAAAACCTTCGACAACGCAAACGCAACTCGCTGCTTTTGTAGGCGTTACCCCCCAGGCGGTTCAGCAATGGGTTGCCGGTGTCACACAGCCCAGCCACAGTCGTCTTGTCAAAGTGGCAGAGTTTTTCAATGTATCGTTACGAGAGCTCACGATAGAAAAGCCGCGCCAACTGGCCCAACGCGCCGAGTCTGATTTAGTGCAGGACCTGATGCACAGCGGATGGCAGGTCCAGGAGGGGCGGCGCAACTCGGCACTGCCGAAAATCTTCCTCACCGAGGGCTATACACCCGACTTTTGCGCCAGCAAAGACGGCCATACCTTGTATATGGAAGTGCGAGTAGCGCAAGCGGGTCGGTCAGCACACCGGATCAACAGGTACTGCGAATGGTTGGCCGAACGTGCGGGCAACCTGCTTGTGGTTTACCCGCAAACGCAAAACGACATCGTTGAGCAGGCCGAGCAATGGCTTCGTGCGCAGAAGTTAAAAGTCGACGCACAGCCCAGCGTTCACGTGCCACGGCTTGACCTTGTGGTGGATGCGAATTTGTCGTCAGGGACAGGCCAAATGGTGCCGATGGTCACCGGCATTGACCTAGACGCACAACAGGCGTTGATGCTGTTCGGGCGCCAGAGCGTCGAAGGAATTCGCCTGTGGGTAGCTCAGGGGGATGCTATGGCACCAACAATTGCGCCGCGAGATCTGCTTTTCATCGATACTCAAACGAAATCGTTTCCAAGCGATGGCATTTACGCGCTCGTTATGCACGAAACAGTGGCTATCAAACGAATTCAGCGCCTGGATACACAGCGGCTGATGCTCAAGAGCGACAACGCTGCCTATGAAAACGTTCAGGTCGATCACCAGAACGAAGCCCAGATTCGGGTGATCGGACGCGTGCTCTGCACGTTACCTTTGGCGTTCAAGGTGTTCGCGTAGCCCACCCAGAAGATCGCGAAAAATACGTCCCACCCCACCTGAACCCCGAGAACCACGCCATACTACGAGCACGAAAAATAACCAGGAGCTCGCCATGGCAACACTGCAACCTATACGATGCGTCGACGACTGCGGCAATGTGCCCGCTCGCGTGGAACACGCACCGGCGTTACTGCTGAACTGCGAGGACGATAGCCTTGTGCTGCTTTCGGCTACAGCCGCCCGGCTGCAGCGGCTGATTCACGGACTGGACGTATACGTGATGAACTCGTCGGACGACGATATCGCCAGTTTCGACCCTAGGTCAATGCACAACGCCCTGATGGCGGCGTACCATCAATGTACGGAAATCCACCAGATGGTTCTCGGAACGCTGGAAAAGATTGCCGAGGATCGGGGTGTGTGAGTTTTCAAACCCACGTAAGCGAACCCCGGGTGACGTCAGTTTTCCCCAAAGACCCTGCCACGCAAGGCCTTTTAGGAAAACCCCCACCCCCTTGTGAGGGGTGGGGAAGTCATACAGCTTCGTTTACTTTAGACTACTTAAATGCCAAAGTTTGCTGCAGTCAGGTCAGTGAGACTTAATGCACCTTTGCCCGGCTCGCTCTCAATAGTTCCCACCAGCTTGACCTCGCCCTCACTTATGGTCGTATCATTGCCATTTGCGATATACCAGATATTGCCCTTGTCGGTGAGCAGCACGTATTTGCCATTCTCGGCAGGTGCCGCGAATGCTTTATTAGCGCCAAACAAATCTGCAATGCTAGCGGCATTCAAGGCGCCTCCCGTATCAGTATCAGTGACGCGCAAGATATTGCCAGTGGCGATGGTGATCGGAGTCGTTAGCGAATCCGATACAACCGTTATTAAACCGGTTGCAGCAGCTCCCAAGAAAGCACTGAAATCAAGGATGTCACCACCATTTTCCACATCCACAGCGCCAGCCTTGAAGCCACGAATGACGTCATGGCCATTGGTTTCAGCCGTAGCCGCAAACTTGACCGTGTCACTCCCGTGCGAGGCTGGATTGCCATGTTCCAGGTGGATGAAGTCATTCTTGGAGCTTCCCGTGATGGTCTGATTACCTTCACTGCCGTAAATGCCGACAATCTTGTTGTAAGGATCAGCAAATTTCACATTTGAGAGATCGACTGTGTGGTGGCTTGAATCTGTGTAAACGTAGACATTAGAGGCAAGCTTGTTGTTGTTGTCGCCAAATCCAGCCAAATCAATTACTGAGTTTGCAACGTTGTCGCCTACCACGATCACAGAGCCTGATGTCTTGGAAGTATCCAGCGTACCCGTGAGGGCATCATCGATGGTCAGAACACTGTCAGCAGCGCCATTATTCCAGACAAACTTCGTGTCAGCAGCACCAGTCTTCAGCGTGATGGATTTTGGCGTTCCACTTTGGACATTTTCCGTCACGACAATATTGCCGCTTCCATCCACATCCACCACAACGTTGGTGCCAAAGGTGGCAGGAATTTCCGCTTCAAATTTGCCGATCCCGGACTTGATCACTTCGTAACTGTTGGCCACGGCACTGTTCAGAACCAAGCCCGTAAAATTGGCATCACCCGCCAAACTTACTGTGCCTTTGAATGCCGACAAATTGAGACCGTTCAGGCTGCCACCGCCAATGCTTGGCGAATTAATGACCAAGGTATTGGCGGCGTTGGTGCCGAAAGAAGGAAGTTTGGAAAAATCGACCGAACCGGCAGTGACAACAAAAGCGCCGCCGGTGAAGTTACCCACGGTCAGACCTGACAAATCAGCCTGGCTATTACCCGCTGGAGTCACGACAAATGTACTGCCACTAAAACCGCTGATGTCGAGTTTGGTGAAATCTGCACTGGTTGGGACGTGAAGTGCTGCACCTGTGCCTTCGACCTTAACTGTCTTGTTGAGCAATGCTCCAGTCAAAACAGCACTTTCTCCGCTTGTGAGGCTCACTGTAGTGGAACCAGAATTTTCTAGTTTCGTAAGGTCAGCATTTTGTGTGGCCGCAAGGCTAGTGATGGTCACATTCCCTGCACCATCGACAGTCTTACCGGTTAACTGAGCGGCAGTTGCAGAAAACGTTTGACCGGTGCCAAGGGTAATTTTGGCGATATCGTCCGGGTCAATCGTGATGCTGTTGCTGTCGGCGACCGTGCCTTTCTTGAATGACCATGTGCTGTCGCTGTTGACGACAATTGTGATCGCGCCAGTAGCATCGCCCGAGAAAGAAATCGGGGATTTATCGTCTACGGCATCACCTTTAGTCACCGTAAAAGTGGGGGTAGGTGTGTCATCGCCGCCACCGCCACCACCAGGTGTAGGTGTAGGTGTAGGTGTAGGTGTTGGCGTAGGCTGCACGGGCGCGAATGTCGGCGGCAGTTCAGTACCTTCCGGCACGACAACCTCAGGCGGCACAACCAGCGTAATTCCTGACCCAGCCGGCGGCACGAAGTCAACAGGGATCGGCGTGTTTGCCGGTGGTGTCCAGCCGGCTGGACGCTCGAAGGTCGGAATAAACGGCGCAACCTCTTGTGCGCGCACCAAGGCAGCAATGCCATTGCCGCTGCCCAATGCCTGCGTAAACGTGGGGTCGTTCGCAAAGTCGGACAAACTGACCCCATTACCCAGCGGGCGGCCTTCGCCCACACCGAATTGTGCCAGGTGATCGAAAACATTGACTAACCCATTGGCGGCGGCCTGGGCCACGTCGGGGTTGGCATTCAGGTACCGACCCAGGTCAATGGCCGGGTTGATGGCGCGGGGTTCATTCTGGCCGAACAGTACAAAGTGCTGGGCAGCCGAAGCAATAAGGCCCGCCTGGATGGCGGCGGCAACGTCGGGGTTCTGCTGCAGGTAGAAGGCCTCATCGAACAGCGGAGTGGGCGTGCGGCCTTCGGCACCGCCAAACAGTTCAAAGTGATCCCAGGCAGTGATCAGGCCTTGGGAAACCGCTGCAGCTACGTCAGGGTTGTTGGCCAAGTATTGCTGGGAATCAAACAAGGGTGAAGCGGAACGCCCTTCGGCACGGCCATAAAGTGTGAAGTGCTCAAAGGCATTGAAGGGGGCGCCAGCATCAATGACACACGGGATGCCATTGCCTGTAAAAACCTAAATGTAAATAAAAAATGCATTTACACCGCAGAATGTACACTTGTTACGTTTTTCGGGCAAATAAGGGGTGCCCTGCAGGCAGGTTTGAAGAAGCTGTTTTGAGTCTATCTTGTTGTTATAAAGCTGATTTTTTTGTTTGTTTTGTGATTTGATTTTTTCTTGCACACATTTTTCGATATTTTTGCTGCAGTGCAAAATACAAATGACACAAAATGTCGCAGTGTATGGGAATAATTCTCTTGGGTTGTATGCCATCAGCCGTTACTTAAGGCTGGTTGTGGCTAAAACGCCCGGCGTACTGAAATGCGCGCGCCGTGGTCGCGCTGGCCGCGGGCGAACTGACCCAGGTAATCCAGGTGCACCTCGGTGCGGGCATTAACACGGCCTGCCACGCCCAGCGTCAGATTCAGGGCATTACCTGTCAGGCCCTGGCCCGTGCTTTCAAAACGCTGTGCGGTGGGGTCCAGGGCAAAATGGGCCTGCACCACCGGGGTGCGTGCACCGCGTGTGTGCTGCCAGCCCAGTCGGGCCCGCCCGTTCAGGGTGTGGCCGGTGCTCAGCGTGTAGGCATGGTCCAGTTGCAGCCCCACCGATGCCACCACGTTACGGGCTTGTGATCGTGCGTAGTGCAGGGCTTCGGGCGCCTCGCCACGTTCCGTGGCCGCGTTCAGGGTGGTGCGTACGCCGGCCAGGCCAAGGAAGGCCGAGACTTGGGTGGCCGACGGGTTGGCGGCCGGTGTCTTGGTCAGCGGCACGTGCGCTTGGGCAAACCATTGCAAGCCGGTGCCACGCTGCGATACGTTCAGGCGCTGCCGGTCGTTGCCCAGCCACAGTTCGCGCTGGCTGTTCAGAAAATACCAGGTGTGAATGGCACCCACGGTCAGGTCCAGCAGCGGCCAGCGTACGGTCGTGGTGGCGCCGGCGTGTACGGTGCGCACTTGGGCCGTGGCCGGGTGGGGCG
>JAAYGT010000162.1 GCA_012727555.1 Alcaligenaceae bacterium
ATTTGTGCGCAAGCAATGCATCGAAACACGGAAGCCTTCCATTGTTGCTGTTTCAATCGTACTTAACAATGGGGGGAATCATTGGACAGACTGTCAAAAGGAATTTGACGGTTGTCGGCGTCAGTGTGCGGGCGGTGCGCTCCACACAAGAACCGGCCAGCCGTTGGTTTTCGCAAGACTGGCCAAGACAGGGTCCGGGTTCACCGTTACTGGATGACTGACTTTTTGCAGCAATGGAATGTCGTTGGCCGAGTCCGAATAAAAATGACAAGGTACCGAGGCATCGGTGTTCAAACGGGCACCGAGCCAGGCTTCAACCCGGATGATTTTTTGTTCCCGGAAAGCAGGCGGCCCGATGATGTTGCCGGTGAACTGGCCATTGACGATTTCAACAACGGGTGCGATCACTTCAAGGCCCAGTTGGTCGCCCACCGGCTCTGACAAAAACGAATGCGTCGCCGTGACGATGGCCATTTTATGCCCCTGAAGACGGTGTTCCGTAATCATGGAGCGCGCCGCCTGGCCAATGCGGGGCATGATCACCTTGTCAATAAACACATTGCGGATCGGCATCCAGTCCGTCACCGGGCGCAAGGCAAGAATGGACAGATGAAAAGCCAGATAGTTGTCAATGTCGAGTTGCTGCTGTGCGTAGTCCTCCATGAAGCGTGCCTGGCGTTCGAGCGTTGTGTCTGGTACATGACTGTTTTCCACCAGGTATTCAATCCACAGCTTGTTGGTGTCACCATCAAGCAACGTGTGGTCAAGATCAAAAAATGCAACGGGCATCAAAGTAATCCAGTGATAATGGGGTCAATCAATAAGGCGGCCATCGGGCGTGTAGAACGGGAAGGGGCCGGCAAAGTTGCCCAGCACGGCGGCATGGCTCAGTAACTGGTTGTTTTGCCAGTGATGCAGCAGGTAGCCGGGTGGTTCCATGACAAAAGCACTGGGCCCTTCGGGGCGCAGGTCCAGCGCAACTTGATGGGCCGGACTGACGGAGCACACAACAGATCGCCCGCCAACGCGCGTATGGATGGTACGGTGCAGGTGGCCGCACAGAATGGCCTGGATCTGGGGGTGTTTAGAGACAACTTCAGCAAAGGGTTCAATGCTTTGCAGTCCGACCTTGTCCATGTGGGCAATGCCGCTGATGAATGGCGGGTGATGCATGGCAATCAGGGTCGGCTGTTCAGGCTGTGCCGAAAGTTGTGCATCCAGCCAGTCCAGACGCTCGGCACAGAGTTCACCGTGCCCTTGGAACGGAACAACTGTATCCAGTCCAATGAGACGCAGCGGATAGCGGTCTTCAATCACGAAATTGAGAAAGCCGTGCGGCGGCAGGTAGTCATGATCGGCAAACGCCTCACGCAGCGCCTGACGTTCATCGTGATTGCCGGCGATCAAAACGATGGGAATGGCCAGATGCGCAAGGATCGTTTTCAGGTGTTCGTATTCTTCCGGGTGACCGTTATCGACCAGGTCGCCGGTGATGATGACCAGGTCCGGGCGCGGTGTCAGTGTGTTCAGGCGGTCAACTGCCGCGCGCAGCATGGCGGCCGTGTCAACCTGTTGATAGGCCAGTTTGCCCGGGCGTTTGATGTGGGTGTCAGTGATTTGAGCAATCAGCATGGTGATCGGGTCCGTTAATTGGTTTATTGAAAAGTCAGTACACCCGCCGGATTAACTGCCAGTCGAACCGTTTGGCCCACCTGCAGATCGCAGCGCGCAAAGCGTTCGACCACAATAGGCTGGTCCTGTCCGATATCCACCAGCAGGCGGGTGTGGTCACCCAGGAAGAAGGTTGCGTTAACCGTGCCGGTCAGATCGCAACCCGATGTGTTGTCTTCGATGACCTGAACATCTTCAGGACGGAACATGATTTCATCGCACTCGCCTGTATCGGCAGGCAGCGGCAAGCGCCCTGCAGCGCACACAAACGTTTGCCCGGAGCGGGCACCCTTGATTTTGTTCATGGTGCCGATGAAGTTCGCCACAAAACTGTTGGCAGGTTGGTGATAGATGTCTCGCGGGGCACCGGTCTGCGCAATCTTTCCGTGCGACATCACCACGATCCGGTCACCCAGCGACATGGCTTCTGTCTGATCGTGGGTTACGTAGATTGACGTGATTTTCAGCTCACGCAACAGCAGGTTGATTTCCATGCGCAATGTGTCGCGCAATTGTGCGTCCAGCGCCGTCAGAGGTTCGTCCAGCAGCAGAGCTCGGGGGCGTACCGCCAGGGCGCGCGCCAACGCTACGCGCTGCCGTTGGCCGCCCGACAGCTGATCGATCATGCGATTGGCCAGCGGTGTCAGGTGCATCATGGACAGCATTTCGGAAACTCGGGTGCGCTGTTCCGCAGCGGGCAGTTTACGAATACGTAACCCGTAGCCGATGTTTTCGGCAACCGTCATGTTGGGGAAAAGTGCATACGATTGAAACACCATGCCCACGTTGCGTTTCTCGATCGGCAAGGCGGTCACATCGTTTCCGTCGAACAGAATCTTTCCGCCGCTGTCTGGTTGTTCCAGGCCTGCAATCAGGCGCAAAGTGGTCGTTTTGCCACAGCCCGAAGGGCCCAGCAACACCAGTGTTTCGCCCGGGTTGATCGCCAGGTCGAGCGGTTCCAGCACACGGGTGCCGTCAGGGAAGGTTTTCGCGCAGTTTTGCAACCGGATCGCGAGCGGTTGGGTGGATGATGCAGTCATGGTTTCAGGGGCAAAGAGTTCAGGGTGTCATCGTCGTCAGGCACGAAGCTGCGCTTGCGCGGCCGTGCCAATGCCTGCATGGCCAGCAGCAGAGGGACAATCATCAGGAAGAAAATCAGGGTGTAGGCACTGCCGACTTCAAGGCGCATGGAGGCGTAGGCGTCAGCCAGCCCGACCGGCAGGGTTTTGGTGTGAGGTGTGTGCAGTAGCCAGGTCAGGTTGAATTCCCCGATCGACAGGGTCAGTACCATCAGCGAACCTGCAAGAATGCCGTCCCGGCAGTTGGGAATGATGATGTGGAAAAAGCGTTGCAGTGCGTTGGCGCCCAGTGACGCCGCACCGTCTTCCAGGGTGCGCAGATCCAGAGCCAGCAGCACCGACAGCACGGCCCGCACCATGAAGGGCAGCGTAAACAGCACATGTCCCACCAGGATGAATGTCCAGGAGGTGCGGAATTCACCCACGCTGCCAAAAACGGAGATCAGGGCCAGGGCGGTGGCCAGGCCGGGCACGGCAACCGGCAGCATCAGCATTTCCTCAATGACGCGTGTCAGGCGGGTTTGACGCCGCGCCAGCACGTAGGCGACAGGCACCCCGAACACCAGCGTCAGACCCAGACAGGCCAGGGCGATGCCGATCGAGCGAAAGATGGTGTCGCCGTACCCGTTCCAGACTTCAATGATCCAGCGCAGCGTCAGGCCGCTTTGCAGGCCGGTGAAATAATTGACGGCGAGACCAGCCAGTGCCGACATGATCACGGGTACCACCATGAAGGCGCACACGCACAGCGTGAAAGCCAGTTGCAGGGATAGCGTCAGGCGTTTTGTAGTCATGAGTAGTCCTTTAGCCAGCCGCCGCTACGGATGCGCCACCGGCAGACCGCGCCAGCGCCAGAACAAACCAGGTGACCAGTCCAAGCACGAAGCTCAGGGCCGCTGCCATGGCAATGTTGGCTGACATGGTGAATTCGGTGTAGATGACCATGGGCATCACATTGATGCGTGCAGCCAGCGTAAACGCGGTGCCGAAGGCGCTGACAGCGGTGGCAAAACAAATGGCGCCCGAGGCAATGAAGGCGGGTTTGAGTGCCGGCAGAATCACGTGCAGCATCACGTGCAGGTTCGACGCGCCCAGCGAGCGCGCCGCTTCTTCAAGTCGGGTGTCCAGCTTTTCGGTCGCCGCCATGATGGTCAGAATCGTGCGCGGGATAGAAAAATAGACATAGCCCAGGAACAAACCAACCAGCGAATAGGCGAATACTATTTTGCCGGCGCCCAGGGCCTGGCTCATCTGGCCGATCAGCCCTTGGCGGCCTGCCAGCATGATGATCATGAAACCGACCACCACGCCTGGAAACGCCAGCGGCAGGGTCAGCATCGAGACCAGAGCGCGCCGGCCTGGAAAGCGGTGGCGTTGAAGGAAAAAACCGGAAATTCCGCTGATGATCAGCGTGGCGATCGTGGTGGCCGCAGCAACGCCGAATGTTGCGATCATGGCGTCCACATAGTTCGGATTGGTCAAGGCTTCGGCGTAGGCCGACCAGCCCAGTTCGCCGCTTCCGCCCACAAAAAACAGCTTGATCATGGGCAAAATGAAGAAGACAGAAAAGAAAAGTACGGCGGGAACAAGAAGTACGTAAATCATTGCGAAGTGCGCTATAAAAAGGAATACGGCACCCCCGGTTGGTCGAGGGATGCCGTGTCGGTTCAGCTTAGTTGACTTCGTTTTTGTAGCGCTCAATGATCATTGCCTGAGCCTTTGCCAGCTTCTGCAAATCGATCGGCTTGGCGCGGGCATACTCGCTGTCAGGCAGGAACTTGGCCTTCGATTCGGCCGTCATGTGCTCGGCGAATACAGGGCGCAAGAATGCATTGCCCCACATGCGCTGGCTGTCTGGCGACAACACGAAGTCCAGGATTTTTTTACCGTTTTCCGCGTTGGGGCCATTTTTGACCAGGCCAATTACGTAGGGCATGACCACCGTACCTTCCTTGGGAATCACGAACTGGGCGGGTGCCTTGTCGGTGTACTGGGCACGGTAGGCGTTGAAGTCATAATCAAGCAAAATAGGAATCTCGCCCGAAACAACGCGTGCATACGATGTTTGTTTGGGAACGATCGGGTCGTTGGCCGACAGTTTTTTGAAGAACTGGATTGCGGGGTCCAGGTTTTCATAGCTGCCACCCAACGCCAGGTTCACGGCCATCACACCCAGCTGCCCCACGGCGGCCGAGGTCGGGTCCAGATAACCTACCATCCCTTTGTATTCAGGCTTGAGCAGGTCGGCCCAGCTTTGTGGAACCGGCGCGGAACCCAACGCTTCTTTGTTGACGAACAAGCCCAGTGCACCGGAGTGAACAGTGAACCATTGACCATCAGGGTCTTTCAGGTCGGCGGGAATCTTGTCCCAGTCCTTGGGTTGATACGCGGTCAGAACGCCTGCATTTTTAGCCGCGTCCGAAGCAATTCCGCCCAGGTAAACTACATCGGCAACGGGTTTGCCTTTTTCGGCGATCAGCGCGGCAATGGCCTGCCCGGAGTTCTTGTTGTCGGGCGGCATGCTGATGTCAAGCGATGCCTTGATCGCCTTGAGTTGCGAGCCCCAGTCAGCCCATTCAATGCCGCAGTTGTAGCAAACGGCCTTGCCTTCGGCGTAGGCCACCGATTGTGTGCCCAATGCGGCCACAAGGGCCAGTGCGCCCATCGCCAGGGAACGTTTCAGTGAAAATCGGAACATCAGTTTTCCTTCAAAGGGTTGGTGGTGGAATGAGGGGGAGTGATGACAAGTTTCACGCCGGCCGCATCGAGCATGTCCACGATGGTGGCCGGCGGGGGTTTGTCGGTGAATACGTAGTCGGCATCCGTGATGTGGCCTGCACGCACGGTTGCACCCCGACCGAATTTGGAGTGATCGAGCACCAGCACACGTTGTGAACAGTGGTTGGTCAGGTCGGTGCGGATCCGTACCTCTTCTTCATGGAAATCCAGCAGATCGCCCTCGGCGTTGATTCCGCCAGTCCCGTAGATGCCGATGTCGACTGAAAAGCGGACAAAGAAACCGTAAGCTTCGGCCGAGATAATGTCTAAATCCGTATTGCGCAGGCGTCCGCCGGCAATGATGATTTCGCAGGACTCATTACGGGCCAGGGCCGTTGCTGCATTCAGATTGTTGGTCATGACGCGCAGCCTGGCATGCTTTGACAGCGCGACGGCGCACATTTCAACGGTCGTACCGATGCCAAGGAACAGCGAAGCGCCTTCCGGGATGATCCCGGCCACTTGGTGGGCAATCTGTTTCTTGGCTTCAAGATCCAGCATCCGGCGTGCGGGGTAATCAATGTTTCTGGATTTGGAAACAGGCCATACGCCGCCGTGGCTGCGCCGGCACTGACCGCGTTCGGCCAGCAGGTTCACATCGCGACGAATGGTTTGTGGGCTCACCTGGAAGTAGTTTGCCAAGTCGCCGATGGGTTGGAAACCTTGCGTGTTGATACGCTCAAGAATCCTGGCCAATCGCTGGTCGATGAGCAGCGATTGACTGTCATTTTGTTTTCGAATGATCGTTGTGGTGTCCATACGATCATCATTTCATGCCCCCATTGCAGGGGCATGACGGTAAGTTTTCAGTTTCGTGACGATTTGCGTCGCATCAGTTCAGGAATGTAACCTCACCGTTGGAAAGGTCATACATGGCGCCGCTGATCTTGATGCGGTTTTCTTTTTCAAGCCCGGCCAGTACCGGGCTGTTGGTGCGAATGATCTCCATTGTATGCA
>JAAYGT010000023.1 GCA_012727555.1 Alcaligenaceae bacterium
AGGAAGATGACCAGGCCTGGCACCTGGGGGCGCTTCATGTGCAGCAGGAAAAAGGGTCCGTCTTCAACCAGCATGCCATGTCGTTCGGCGCGCGTCTGGCCCGTCACGACATCACCACGCAGTTCAACGGTGATCATTGCGAAACCTTGCTCAACGGCTTGTACTACGTGAATGGCAAGCGTCATGTTGACCATGCCACCCGTATCGGCCACGGCAAGCCGCATGGCATCAGTCGCGAATATTATCGCGGTATTCTCGATGACCAGGCGCGTGGGGTGTTCACAGGGCGTATTCTGGTAGCCCCCGGTGCTGACAAAACCGATGCCGTGCAGCGTTCCGACAGCCTGCTGTTGTCGCGCCTGGCCCGTTCCGATGCCCGCCCTGAACTGGAAATCTACGCCGATGACGTCAAGTGCGCACACGGCGCCACGGTCGGCCAGATCGACCCGGACAGCCTGTTTTACCTGCGTTCGCGCGGGTTGGATGCCCATTCGGCACGCCAGGTACTTACTTACGCCTTTGCCGCTGAAGCCATCGAACGCATTGAATCCGAAGCCCTGCGTGCCCGTGTCATCCAGGCCATTGGTGCGCTGGCCCCGGCCGGTTTGAACGGAGTCCGGGCATGACAGCACCCGATCTTTTCCCGGCAACATCCGCAGCGGGCAATGCAGCGCCCGATCTTGACCGCTACCGTGCCGATTTCCCCATTCTGCACAGGCCCCTGAAGGGCAAACGGCTGGTGTACCTTGACAACGGCGCCACCACCCAGAAGCCCAATGCGGTCATTCAGGCCGAAGCCGATTATTACGCACAGTCCAATGCCAACATTCACCGTGGTGTGCACTGGTTGTCGCAGCATTCCACCGACCTGTACGAACAGGGCAGGGAACGTGTGCGCGGTTTTCTGAATGCGCGCCGCCCGGAAGAAATTGTGTTTACCCGGGGCACCACTGAAGCCATCAATCTGGTGGCCTATAGTTGGGGGCGTTCGCACCTGAAACCGGGCGATGAAATTCTCATCTCGGGCATGGAACACCACTCCAATATTGTGCCCTGGCAACTGATCTGCGAACAAACCGGGGCGCAGCTCAAGGTGATTCCCGTCACCGATTCCGGCGAACTTGATCTGGCTGCCTACCGCACGCTGCTCGGGCCCAAAACCCGGCTGGTCGGTCTGGTGCATGTGTCCAACGCCCTGGGTACGGTCAACCCCGTACAGGAAATGACGGAGCTGGCTCATGCCGTGGGCGCCACCGTGCTGATCGACGGTGCCCAGGCAGTTGCCCACCATGAAGTTGACGTGCAGGCACTGAATTGCGACTTCTACGTTTTTTCCGGGCATAAACTTTACGGCCCCACCGGTATCGGTGCACTGTACGCACGCTACGACATTCTGAAAGACATGCCCCCCTGGCAGGGTGGCGGCGACATGATCCACACGGTCAGTTTCGAACGCAGCACCTATGCCGACGTGCCCCAGCGCTTCGAGGCCGGTACCCCCAATATTGCCGGTGTCATTGGTCTTGATGCGGCCATTGCCTATGTGCAGCAGGTCGGCCTGAACGCGATTGCCCGGCATGAAGACCGCTTGCTGGAACACGCCACGCGCGAACTTCAGGCATTGCCCGGGCTGCGTATCCTGGGTACGGCGTCACACAAGGCGGGCATTGTTTCCTTCGTGCTCGACGACATCCACCCCCACGATCTGGGTACCATTCTTGATACCGAAGGTGTGGCTATTCGCGCCGGCCACCATTGTGCCATGCCCCTCATGACCCGCTTCGGCGTGCCGGGCACCGCACGGGCGTCGTTCGCCTTGTACAACACGCATGAAGACATCGATGCCCTGGTGGCTGCGCTTAAAAAAGCCCAGAAACTGTTTGGAGTAGGCTGAACACCATGAGTAATGATTTTGGCGGTCTGCGCGACCTGTATCAGGAAGTGATTTTCGACCACAACCGCAACCCGCGTAATTTCGGGGAACTTGCCGATGCCACTCACCACGCCGATGGCCACAACCCCTTATGTGGTGATCAGCTCACGGTCTATGTGCAGTTGAAAGAGGGTGTGGTGGAAAAGGCCATGTTCATCGGGCATGGCTGCGCCATTTCCAAGGCCTCGGCCTCGCTCATGACCGAGGCAGTCAAGGGCAAGACGGTTGAAGAAGTTGAAAGCCTGTTTGCCGACATGCATGCCATGCTGACCGAAGCACACCCCGAGGCCCGCGATTTCGGCAAGCTTGAAGTGCTGTCCGGCGTGCGCGAGTTTCCCGCCCGTGTGAAGTGCGCCACCCTGGCCTGGCATACCCTGCACAACGCCATCACCGAAGCCCGTGACACCGCAAAAACGGAATAGTCTCCTGAAGGAAGCAGCATGAGCAGTCACTACACCAAAAACGATGTCATCGTCGGCCGCGATTGTCCGGCTGTGTCAGTGCCTTACGGGCAACCGGTCACGATCGAAAAAGGTTGTGAAGCCACCATTACCCAGAAACTGGGCGGCAGTTATACGGTTATGGTTGAAGGTAACCTGTACCGCGTGGAAGGCATTGATGGTGACGCACTCGGGTTCGAGCCCGAAGAAGCAGCGCGTTTCGAGCCTGAAGGCCCGGTGACCGCCGAATTTGTTGAAAATTCGGCCTGGGAGCAATTAGCCACCTGTTACGACCCTGAAATTCCGGTCGATATCGTGAACCTGGGCCTGGTGTATGGCTGCAAGGTTGCACCGGGAACCACAGAGGGCAAGTTCGTGGTTGATGTGCAAATGACACTGACTGCACCCGGGTGCGGCATGGGTACCTTCATTGCCGATGAAGCCCGCAACAAGATTCTGGCCATACCCGGCGTTGAAAACGCACGCGTTGATGTCGTGTGGGATCCGCCCTGGAGCCGCGAAATGATCAGCGAGCCTGCCCGGTTGCAGATGGGTTTGCTGTGAGCTGTTGCGTGTGTGCGATGCCTGGCCAGCCCAGCGTTGCGCCGCGCGATACCGCTGCATACACGGCAGCGTTGCGGTTGTGAACATCAAGGCGCTGGTACAGGGTTTCAGTATGGGCCTTGGCGGTTGCCACTGGGTCGCGGCCAGCAACAAACCGCCGGGTGCCGGAGGTAGCAGTGCAGGCAGTTCCTGCACGATGTTCTGGTGAAAAAGCAGGGCCGGATCAAGGGACGCGCCCAGCGCCAGTGCCTGGTGCGTGACCCAGATCAGCACGGCCCAGGCAACGGCGAATGACCAGACAGTCGAGAGC
>JAAYGT010000163.1 GCA_012727555.1 Alcaligenaceae bacterium
CGGAAATCCATGGCTTCCTGGATGGATTCCTCGACCAGCGCCGTGCCACCCGGAGGTTCCATCATGGCAGCAGCCACATCGCAGGACGCAATGATGGCGTACTGGGGCGAGGTGGACATGTGCATAAGATACGCTTCGTTGAACACGTTGCGGTCGAGCTTGCGGTTTTCGGAGTCTTGAACCGTGATCTGCGATGCCTGCGACAAACCAGCCAGCAGTTTGTGTGTGGAATGGGTGGCAAAGATCATGGCGTCTTTCGGACGCGGGCGGTTTTCACCAATGGCGTGCATGTCTTTGTAGAACGTGTGGAACGAGGCATGCGGCAGCCAGGCTTCATCGAAATGCAGGGTGTCGATTTCGGAACCCAGCTTTTCCTTGATCATTTCAACGTTGTAGATAACGCCGTCGTAGGTGCTCTGGGTGAGCGTAAGAATACGGGGTTTCTTGTTTTTGGCGTTGCGGGCAAACGGGTTGGCCTCGATCTTGCGCTGGATATTGGCCAGATCGAATTCTTCAAGGGGAATGGGCCCGATAATGCCCAGGTGATTGCGCGTTGGGCGCAAAAACACCGGAATTGCGCCCGTCATGGTGATGGCGTGCAGAATGGATTTGTGGCAGTTGCGGTCAACCACCACCACGTCATCGGCAGCCACGTTCGCGTGCCACACAATTTTGTTGGACGTGGACGTACCATTCGTGACGAAGAAACAGTGGTCGGCATGGAAAATGCGCGCTGCGTTCAGTTCAGACTCGGCAATCGGGCCAGTATGATCAAGCAACTGCCCCAGTTCATCGACCGCATTGCAGACATCGGCGCGCAGCATGTTTTCACCGAAGAACTGGTGGAACATCTGGCCCACCGGGCTTTTCAGGAACGCCACCCCCCCCGAATGACCGGGGCAGTGCCAGGAATACGAACCATCGGAAGCGTACTTGACCAGTTCGCGGAAGAACGGCGGCGGCAGGCTGTCGAGGTAAGAGCGCGCTTCGCGAATGATGTGACGCGCCACGAATTCGGGCGTGTCTTCAAACATGTGAATGAAGCCATGCAGTTCGCGCAGGATATCGTTCGGAATATGCTGCGAGGTGCGGGTTTCACCGTACAGGTAAATGGGGATATCTTCGTTACGGAAACGCAGTTCGCCAATGAACGCGCGCAAATTGCGAATAGCTGCCGCAACCTCTTCGGGCGAGGCACCGTCATCGAATTCCTCGTCGTCGATCGAGAGAATGAACGCACTGGCCCGGCTTTGCTGCTGGGCAAACGAACTGAGATCGCCATAACTGGTAACACCCAGCACCTCAACGCCCTCGGCCTCGATGGCAGCCGCCAGCGCACGGATACCCAGACCCGAGGCGTTCTCGGAACGGTAGTCTTCATCGATGATGACGATGGGAAAACGGAATTTCATTGTTCAAGGCTCCTAGGTGCGTGGCAGGGTAACACCCTGCTGCCCCTGATATTTACCGCCGCGATCCTTGTACGAGGTTTCGCACACTTCATCGCTTTCGAAAAACAGCATTTGTGCACACCCTTCGCCGGCATAGATTTTGGCCGGCAAAGGCGTGGTGTTGGAAAATTCAAGGGTCACGTGCCCTTCCCATTCGGGTTCCAGGGGCGTAACGTTCACGATGATGCCGCAATTGTGAACGAACACACCACTTTCAAGCGCAAAATTACCCGCCTCGGGCACCGTCAGGCAATACACGTCGTGCTCACCACCCAAGGAGCGTATATCCCTGACTTTATGGTTGTGAACTGCATGCGAGGCCTTCCCCCGGAAGGCAGCCAGCTCAACCGGAAAACGCCGGAACGTGGAGCGATCACACTCAAGCAGGCGTGCTGCCGCGCGTATAGACCCCGTCTGATGCAATGCGTCAGACACAACCTGCGCTGTAATTTCCTGCCGCAAACGCAATTGCCGGGCGTGATCAGCCTGCATCTGACGTCGCGCACCGCTGGCATTTGTCCAGACTGCACGCATGCGCTCGCCCTGGCGGGCACGCTCGGCCTGGTCACGATAACGCTCCAGCATGGCCTGACGATGCGCCTCACGAGTCGCTTCCGAAACATGCTGACGCTTTGCCAGCAACTGCGCACGCGCTTGGGCATACGTGCTTTCTTGCCAGAAGGCGCTTGCCCGTTCACTTTGCAGTCGGGCATAACGTTCGGCCCAGGCGGGATCCTGCAGGCGTTGTTGCAATGCCTGCCTGATGGCTTCACCGTGTTCTTGCGGATCAAAATCGGGGCCATAATTTTCGAGATTATGGTGTGCAATATGCTCGTCGGCAGGCATGCGCACAACGTTCCACGGATTATTATTCAAACGGTCGTGGTCAATATGGTGACGGTGGGTGCCTGGTGTATCGGCATAAATGCCGTGACGCAGATTCCATTCGTCGGCCAGGCGATGGGTGGGATACGCGTGCCCGCTCAGGGGGTGATAAACGGTTTCATAACCCCTGACAAGGCTGCGATACAACGGCATGAGCGACACCCCCGGCCTGAGATCGGCCGCAGCCATCCAGCGCCCATCGCGCAACATGAACTGATGATCGGGGGTCGCATGTATAACCTGGTCATTATCGAGCTCGACAGCCACCAGATTATCGCGACCTATATAGCGAGGCGCCTCAAGCCGGGCGGCAATGACACGGCCATTCTGGCCAATGCTGTAGCCCCAGAACATTTCACCCGCTTCAGCGCGACGGGCCATCTCTTCGAGCGTCGGTGCCGTGCCATCGACCAGCGCAACCCGCGTATCGCCCCGAAAACACCGTGCATACGTGCTTTTTCCCAGGCAAACAGTGAGCACACTGCGCGGGATACGGAAATATTCGACCGTTCGTGCCAGAGCAAACGAATTGGGCGGAATGATGCAGACATCGCCGGTGAAATCGACGAAGGATTTTTCGTCGAAGGCTTTCGGATCAACAATCGTAGAGTTGATGTTCGTGAAAATCTTGAATTCGTTGGCACAGCGCACATCGTACCCATAGCTGCTGGTACCGTAACTGACGATGCGCTGACCATCGACCGAGCGCACCTGGCCCGGCTCGAAAGGGGAAATCATGCCCTGTGCTGCGGCCTGCCGGATCCACCGGTCATTTTTTATGCTCATAGCCCTGCCTTGAAAAGATTGGCGCGTATTTTAATACCTGTACCACTGCACGCACATGACGAATGCAAAACATTATGCAAGCAGGTTGACATCCTCGGCGCCCTCAGCCGTTGGCTGCCGCGCAACCGATCAATCACGCGAAAACCAGCGGTACACCAGCGCCAGCCCGTTCACGGTACCTGCCGTCAGCTCGGCATTCAAGCCCTGCGCCAGCCTGTAACTTGCACGCCCGACCGTACCAGTGTCGTTCAGCGCCTGATGTACGCCCACCGTGAAACCACTGGCCAGCCGCTTGCTGACCGATATGAAACGGTTTTCCACGGCACTGGGGCCGGAATCCATGCGACTGACCACGCTTTCGGCCGGCAGAATACTGCCTGCCGCCCCCAGGTTGCCGGACCTCATGGACACTTCATCAATACCGAACTTGCGGTAAAACGGCTCGCCATCGCTCAGGAACGAAGACCCCACGGAAAACAGCAGGGCGACATCGCCGCCGGAATCGTTGGGACCATGACCCAGCAAAAGCCAGGTCAGTTTTTCAATTTCGCTGACATCAGGATACGACACCAGGTCAATGCGCGGGCGACGGGCGGTTCCTGACACGCGCACACCGGCTTCCACCTGCAAACCGGTACGCAAGGCCTCGATGTTCAGCACCGGGCTGGTGACATCACCCTGAAAGGTAACGGTACCCCGACGCAACTGCAAACGTTGTCCATAGGCTTCGATGGCACCGCCGCGCGTTCGCAGGGCACCGAGCGCAGTCAGCTTGCCCTGGGCCATGGTCAGCGTCATGTCGCCCACCAGGCCGGAGTTGACGCCGTAGCCTGTCAGGTAGAAGCGGGGCCCCAGGTCAACTTTCAACACCATGGAAATCTCGGAGGGCACCGGCGGTGGCGGCACCGTCTTTTCGCCGGGTTTGAGCACGATCACATCGGAATCGAGCGTGGGAATGCCACCCAGCATGTCAAGATCGAACCAGCCGGCATCGGCCGTGATCTGGCCATTGATGTCAATGACCGGCAAGGCAGCCTTGATGGCGATCTCGCCACTGATCATGGCGTAACGATCGGAGCGCTGCAGAATGGGATAACGGTAGGGTTTGATGCGGATGGTGCCTTCCGAATCCATCAGGTGCCAGTCACCGGACAAGGTCAGGCTGCCGCCCTTGGCAGCGGGGTTCTGGCTGACCCATTCTGCCGTGCGCCACTCTTTGGGCGTAACGCGCAGCACGGCCGGAAAAGTGAGGCTGTCGAGCAGCAGACGCTCATCACGCAGACGAGCACGCAACGTGCCGTTCAACAACCGCACCCCCTGATCCAGACTGACCACCCGCAGGTTGTCACCCCGGATATCGCCAGAACCGCTCCAGCGCCCATCGACCCGACCCTGCACCTGCAGATCGGCCACCAGCTTGCCGCCCAGCTCAACCGCATCGCCCAGTACCAGGCGTGTCCAGCCAAGGTCGTCGATGGCGGCATCGACATCGGCCCGGATGAGATCGGCCGGGTCGAGCAGAAAACCTTTTTCGCGTGTATGACGCAAAACTGTATCGGCCTTGACGGACAAGCGGCCCATCTCGCGCGTGGCCAGTGCCAGACTGGCGTTCAACTGGCTATTACCACCTTGGGCGGGCCGGGCCCGCACCCCAAGCTCAAGCTGCGTCAGGCCCAGGGCAAATGGCGGTTCGGCAGGCACCATCACGTCACCGGCAATGCGGCGCAAATTGAGGGCGCCATCCAGCGCACCGGCAAAACGCAGATCCCAGTCCAGGCCGAGATCCATGGCCCACTGCCGGGCACGCTGGTCGCCTCGCACCCGGATGCCACCCCGCTCCCCGCTGGCTTCGGCTGCCTGGTGAAGACCCAGTGCCTTCTGAACCTGCTCGACCAGGGCAGGTGAAACGGAAACCTGCCGGATGGCACCTTGCGTGGCCCAGTGATCAGCCCTTCCCTGCGAACGCGTGTGATCCAGCGTGAAAAGCCGCTGATCACGCAGCAACAGGTCAACCCGGGTGGCATCAACCCACCATTGAGGTGCGCCATCGGCAGGTGTCATGAAAAACCGGACGGGCACAGCCGCTGCCGTACGCACCCCGAATGCGGCATGACGCACTGAAAGCAGATTGATGCGCCCCTGCCAACCCTCATCGGCCACCGGGGCCTGTAGCCACTGCCCCTGCGCTTGCACCTGAAGGTCCGTGGGCGCGGCACCTACGGTTTCGGAACGACTGCCAGGCGGGGTATAGACCGTTTTCAGATCAAGCCGGTGAGCCTGGCTGTTACCGGCAATGTCACCCTGCACACGCACGCCACCGGGCAGACCAGGCCAGAACGCAGCCAGGACTGGCGCAGAAATATCAAGCGCCAGACGCGCATCGGGAGCACCCAGCGCACCCGATGTCTTGATGTGATTGCGCCCCAGCGTCAGGTCAGTATCGAAACGCGGTATCTGCAACACATGCACCAACTGCGACCAGTCAGGCTCGGGCTGCGCCCCGGCCACCGGATTATCAGCAACCAGCGCCAGGGTGCCCTGCAAGGGCTCCTTGTTCCAGCGGGAATTCTTGTCGATTGTGGCCTCGAACGACAGGGAGACCGGCTCTTTCTGATCGTGCAGAACGACATCGAAGCGGCTCTGCAGCGTCAGCAGGGCATCGGGCAGCCCCGCCCCGGCAAGCAATCCCCCCAGATTCAACGCCTGCAGATCCAGCGTACCGTGCACGCGATCACGCCGGGCTGTTTCATGCTCAAGAGACGTCCAGTCAACCGCAGCCTTGAGCGATGAGGCATCGGGCAGCGTCAAAGCCACCTGCGCCGACTGTACCGGGATGACCGCCTGTGGTCTCAAGGCCAGGGCAGCATCCAGATGCAGACCTTGACCCTGCCCCAGGGCTGTCAGCGTGAGAAAGTCAAGATCACCCTGCGCCTGCGCATCCAACACGATTTCGCACCCTTCCCCGCCGCTTGCGGGCAGAGAAGGCACATGCTGCCGAACGCACAGCGGGGAATCCGTATGCGCAGCCTGTGCCTGCGCGTGCAGCGAAACCGTGAACGGCCAGGGAGCCGCCAGTGCGTGAACCTGTGCCTGGCCCTGCAAGGCCACACGCAGATCCGTGTGCTTGAGGGTCAGGCTGGCGAGTGCCAGGCTGACCCCCTGGGGCCCGACGGCAACCGCCGTGGAGAGATCGTGCACCGTGACAGGCAGCGGTTCATTATTCAACGTGACCCGCAACTGATCAACGGCCAGCCGGTCAAGGGCAATGCTCACCGGCAAGACGGGCATTTCAAAAGGCGCGGCAGGTTCCGATGTGTCGGGCGTTCGAACATCAGCCACCACAGAGCCCGCGGAAAGTTCGCGAATGTGCACACGCCGCTCCGGCAAGCCGGACCAGTTGACCTCCAGTTTGAACTGACGCAATTGCAGGTCAAAATCCGGGGTAAAGAGGTCAAATCGCCCGACTTGAACACCCTCGCGCAGCGTGCCCTGAACGCCGGCCACTTCCCCCCCGAGCTGGCCTGTGGCCAGCACCAGCGCCCAGCGGGTGCCTGCCGGTGTACTGAACACCCAATAGCACAAGCCGGCCAGCACCATAAGCAAAAGCACCAGGAACGGGCCCACCCAGATAACAACGGCACGCAGGAATTTAAGCAACAACCTCAAAATGCAATACCCAGGGAAAAATGAAGACGCAGCCGCTTGTCGCGCTGCCCGTAGGCCAGATCAATGAAAAAAGGGCCTGCCGGCGTGCGCATGCCAACGCCCATACCGTAACCCAGCGCGATGTCCATGCCGCGAAACGTTTCTGCCGCATCGCCGGCATCGATGAAAAAATTCACCCCGATCTGTTCTGTGACATAGTGGGTGTATTCAATGCTGGCCACGGCAAGGGTGGGGGCGCCCACCACGGCATCGCCGGTATTGATGCCAATACTTTGGTACTTGTACCCGCGGATAGAGCGCGATCCGCCGGTGCGGTAACCGAACGTGGTTGGCACACGGTCGGTCTTGCTCCACATTTTGCCCACTTCACCCCGCACGGTCAGTACGTCGCGGCTGCCGATCGACCACCAGTGCTGGGCACGCAAACTGGATCGATAGAAAGGCTGGCCGGTGTCGAGCGTTACACCCGCACCTAAACCGAAATCAAGCAAATACCCTTCGCGCGGATCGTATTTATCGTTGACATCGCGGCGCAGCCACTGCCAGGTGCCAATGGCGGTGGGCACCTTGAACCCGGGCGCACCACTGATGCGGGTACGATCATGTGCCACCACCAGCGTCCAGAGGGTTTCATACTCGACACGGCTGTCCCCCGCCCCCTTGCGTTCCTGGCGACGTGTCCAGCCCGCACCGTAACGGCGATTGTCCAGGCCCTCGATGTCGGAGTGCTCGGCCAGCAGGCCAAAGCTGTCTTTGTAGCCACTGAGCGTGGGTGGCAGATGAATATCAAAAAACGCACGCTGAATGTTTGAGTCGATGCTGGCACCGGTTTCAAGCGCAACCGGCAGACCCATGACGACATTCTGCCGGTACAGGCCTTCAAGGCGAATGCCGTTGTCACTGTCGGCACCCAGGGAGCCGACGGCACGACGGGCGGCCGCTTCCGAGACACGTACATGCACCGGCAAGGCCACCGAACCGTCAGGCTGATTCTGGCGGACAGCAGGCGCAGAATCAAGTGTCACAAAAGCCCCTCGAAAAAACGTGGTGGACTGCAAGGCCTGCTGCCAGTCGTCGAGCAGATCCTGATCATAAGGATCACCGGGCGCGTAGCGCACGTAGCGTTCAATGAGCGATGACGGCACGCGCACCAGCCCCTCGGTGACCATGGGCCCCAGGGTGACGCGCGGCCCGCTGTCAACCTGCAGGGTGAGGTCGGCACGGGCCTGATCTGGATGCACGACGGCTTGCGTCAGGGCATAACGCGCGAAGTAGAAATCTTTGCGATTGACATTGTCGAGCAGGTCAGTTTTGGCATCGCTCCAGTGCGCATTGATGAAGAGATCATCCGGCTTGAGCGACCAACCCGCCCTCAGTGCCTCGGTGCGCGGCGCAAAAGCCGCATCGGTGATTTGCCCCTGAAAGGTGATATCAACCTGACCAACCTTCGTACGCTCACCCGGCTCGATGATGATGTCCCAGGCCTCACCCCCGATGTCTTCGGTAACCTCGAGGGTGACGGTCGGTTCAAAATAGCCTTGTGTCTGCAGCGCCGACAGGGTCGCATCGTAGGCCCGCCGGCGCAGGCGCGAGACTTCACCGGCGTCCTGGTCTTCGGCAAGCCGGGTGATCGATTCCACCGCCGCGACAATCGATTTGAGCGCAGCCGGTGCCACGCCGCCGGGGTCGATGACGACATCAGGACGCTCGGCCAGTGCCGGCGAACCGGACAACACCGCGAAACCGGCACCGCAGACAAGACTCAGGACGAAGCGTTTCCAGCGCATGCAGATCCGTCAGGTTTTGCGAGCAACAACCGTGGGCTTGAAGGCCGGTTCTGCAGGCAAGGTGGCAACGGCAATGGCCACACGGGCGGCGATGTCATGGTAGGCCGCCGCTTCAGGCCCGGAAGGATCCGCCGAAACCGTAGGGCGACCGGAGTCGGTCTGTTCACGAATACTCATTTTCAGGGGCAATGCGCCCAGCCAGGGCACGTTGAAATCCGCCGCCATGGTGCGCCCCCCGTGCTCACCGAAAATGGGTTCCACATGCCCGCACTGCGAACAGACATGCGTGGACATGTTTTCCACCACCCCGAGAACCGGCACATTCACCTTCTGGAACATGGCCAGGCCACGACGGGCATCGGCCAGGGCGAGATCTTGAGGCGTTGTAACGATGACCGCCCCGGTGAGCGGCACTTTCTGGGACAAAGTGAGGGCGATATCGCCTGTACCCGGCGGCATGTCGACGATCAGGTAGTCAAGATCGGGCCAGGCGGTTTGCCCCAGCAACTGCATGAGCGCCTGCGTGACCATGGGGCCCCGCCAGATGGCGGGTGCGTCGTCACCGATCAGGAAGCCAATGGAATTGGCATACACCCCTTGAGACTGCAAGGGTTCCATCAGGTTGTCGGAAACCATGCGTGGCTTGCCCGACAGCCCCAGCATGATGGGAACACTGGGGCCGTAGATGTCGGCATCGAGCAAACCCACGCGCGCACCCTGTGCCGACAAGGCCAGGGCCAGGTTGACTGCGGTGGTACTTTTACCGACCCCACCCTTGCCCGATGCCACGGCGATGATATTGCGCACGGTGGGCAAAGACCGCAAGCCGGACTGCACGGCGTGGCTTTGCACGCGTGTGACCAAGTGCAGCGTGCCAACCTGCAGCCCCAGGGCCTGCAAAGCCGTTTCAATGCGTTTCGTCAGTTCCGGTTGCCCCTTGTGCACCGGATACCCCAGGGGTACAGTGACCGAAACGGTGTTACCCTGCAGGGTGATATCACAATCCTTTGCCGTAACAGGCAATTTTTTCTTGGTGTTCGGATCCGTTACGGCACATAATGCCTGAACGATCTGGTCTGTGGTGATGCTCATGGTGTGCCTTGCTCAAAAAATGCGTTCTTCCACAAGACTATAGCGAATCCCGGGAATTTTTTCCCCTGCCTGGGGTCATAATTGGTATGAATACACTCAATCAAATTCTTCGTGGTGCCCTTTTCCTGGTTCTTGCCGTTTTCGGCATGGCCATGGCCTTCATTTTCATGGTGTCCACGGCCATCGCTGTGGCCATACTGTATGTCGTGGCACGCATCAAAGGGCGCCCTTTCGGCGTCAAGGCTTACTGGGAAGAACGCCGCCGCCCGCGTACCGGCGCAACGGGTGGTGCGCGCAACCCCTTTCGCCCGAACGACGTCACCGACGTCGAAATGCGCGAACTGCGTTAATCAGTTTCAGCCCGCCTGGCGGGCCGGGTGCGGTTAAACCGCAGGGCTCCCCCTGCGGTCAAGCATAAACCGCGGGAAAGACCTAAAATCGGATCAGGGGGGTTTGCCCCGTCCGTCCTTTCCCAACTTCAAGCACCCGAACATGTCGCGCACGATCTTCGTTACCACCGCCCTGCCTTACGCCAACGGTTCTTTCCACATCGGCCACATCATGGAATACATCCAGGCCGATATCTGGGTCAGATCCATGCGAATGTCGGGTCATACCGTGCACTTTGTAGGTGCCGATGACGCCCACGGCGCGCCCATCATGCTCAAGGCCGAAAGCGAAGGGATCACGCCCCAGGCGCTGGTGGCACGCTATGCATCCGAACGTCCGCAATACCTGAACGGCTTCAACATCCGCTTCGACCACTGGCACAGCACCGACACCCCTGAAAACGTTGAACTGTCACAAGACATCTACCGCAAACTCAAGGCAGCGGGCTTCATTGAAAGCCGCACCATCGAACAATTCTACGATCCGGTCAAGGGCATGTTCCTGCCCGATCGCTACATCAAGGGCGAATGCCCCAAATGCCATGCCGCCGACCAGTACGGTGATTCCTGCGAAGCCTGTGGCGCCGTCTACGCCCCCACCGACCTGATCAAACCGTACTCCACCCTGACCAAAGCCACCCCGGTCCTGAAAAGTTCGGAACATTTTTTCTTCAAGTTGTCCGACCCGCGCTGCGTCGAATTCCTGCAAGACTGGACCAACGGCACCAACGCACAGGGAACACGCCGCCTGCAAACCGAGGTACTGGGCAAAACCCGCGAATGGCTGGGCGCCGGCACCGATGCCAGCCAGGCCAACCTGGCCGACTGGGATATCTCCCGCGATGAACCTTATTTCGGCATCCCCATTCCCGATGCCCCCGGCAAGTTCTTTTACGTGTGGCTCGATGCGCCCGTGGGCTACCTGGCCTCGCTCAAGGCTTACTGCAACAAGGTTGGCCTGAACTACGACGAACTGCTCGAACCGGGCAACAGCACCGAACAAGTGCACTTTATTGGCAAAGACATTGTCTATTTTCATGCCCTGTTCTGGCCCGCCATGCTCAAATTCTCGGGCCGGAAAATACCCGACTTCCTTCACGTCCACGGCTTCATTACAGTCAGTGGCGAAAAAATGTCCAAAAGCCGTGGCACGGGCATTTCACCTTTGCGGTATCTGGAAATCGGCATGAACCCGGAATGGCTGCGCTACTACATGGCGGCCAAGCTCAACGCGCGGGTCGAAGACCTCGACTTCAATCCCGATGACTTCATCGCCCGCGTCAACAGCGATCTCGTCGGCAAGTACGTGAACATCGCCAGCCGGGCCGCCAATTTCATCAGCAAGCATTTCAAGGGTGAACTGGCTTATCTGGGCGACACCGCCGCGCTGCAAAACGAACTCGATGCCGTGGTTCAAGCTGTTCGCACCGACTTCGAACACCGGGAATATGGCCGGGCGATCCGCCAGATCATGGCGCACGCCGACCACATCAACCAGGCCTTCGACACCGCCCAGCCCTGGGTCATGGCCAAGGGTATTGCAACGGCAACGCCTGAACAGCAAGCTGCCCTGCAAAACGTCTGTTCCCGCGCCCTGGCCGGCTTCAAGGCCCTGACCGTCATGCTGGCTCCGGTGCTGCCCGCCCTGGCAGCGCGTGTTGCCACCGAACTGTTCAACGATGCAGCGCCCTACGCGTGGTCCAGCGCCACCGAACTGCCCGCACGCATCGAACCGTTCAAACACCTGATGCAACGGGTTGAGCCCAAGATGCTCGATGATCTCTTCGAGCCCCCGGCCCAACCTGTACCCACACCCGGCGGTGAAGCCATTGCCGACACCATCGACATCAAGGATTTCGCCAAGGTCGATCTGCGCATCGCCCGCATCGTCAGCTGCGAACGCGTGGAAGGCTCCGACAAACTGCTGCGCCTGCAGCTCGATCTCGGTGAAGGCCGGTTGCGTCAGGTGTTTTCCGGCATTCAGGCCTGCTACCAACCTGACGACCTGATCGACAAACTCACGGTGGTTGTAGCCAACCTGGCACCGCGCAAAATGCGCTTCGGGGTATCTGAAGGCATGGTGCTGGCCGCCAGCCACGCTGATACCGGGGTCGATGCCGGCATCTACGTACTGCAACCCTGGCCGGGCGCCCAACCCGGCATGCGCATCAGCTGAACGTGAAGAACGGCAGTAACCACGCCGATCCCGAACGCCAGCATGCTGGCCGACGCAGCACGCTGGTCAGCGTGCTGGTGAATATCGTTCTCTCGGTACTGCAGCTGATCATCGGTCTTTTCGCGCAATCACAAGCGCTGGTGGCCGATGCCATCCACTCGTTTTCCGATCTCATTTCCGATGGCGTCGTGCTGGTTGCGAACAAGCACAGCGCCAAGGGTCCGGATGCCGGTCATCCTTACGGGCATCACCGTTTCGAAACCGCAGCCTCCATGGCCATCGGGGCCCTGCTTCTTTCCGTGGGCGTTGGCATGCTGTGGCGCAGTGCAACAAGCCTGCAGGCGCCCGACACGATCCCCCAGGTACACGTGGCGGCGCTGGTCATTGCCTTCATCACCCTGATTGCCAAAGAATGGTTGTTCCGCTACCTGCTGGCCGTCGGAAAACGCTACCGCTCAACCCTGCTGATTGCCAATGCCTGGCACTCCCGCTCCGATGCCGTGTCGTCACTGGTTGTCGTGATCGGCATTGCCGGTAACCTGGCCGGCCTGCCGCTGGCGGATCCGGTGGCCGCCCTGATCGTGGGCCTGATGATCATTCGCATGGGCTGGAAATTCTTTTTCAATGCCTTTAGTGATCTGGTCGATTCCGCCGCCGACACGGAAACCGAAGAACGCATACGGGCCCATTTGCAGAGCACACCCGGCGTCGAAGGCATCCACGCCCTGCGCACCCGGAAAATGGGCGATTTCATCTGGGTAGAAGTGGACCTGGAAATGGACGGATCACTGACGATTGTGCAGGGCCATGCCATTGCCACCGAAGCCCGCCGGCGTGTCATGGAAAACGAACCCGTGCTTGATGTCACAACGCATTTTGATCCGGTCGATATACCCAAACGCCCTGAATAATGTTTTAATCCTTCGAACATTCTGTTGCGACGCTTATTGTCGCAGCAGAGTATGAGTGTATAACCCGATGTGAATCATCGACACTGAACATATCAACAGCGCAACAAAGTGATCCGCTGTATGCACCACAATAAAACAGGCAGTTAATCAAAAGCAAACAAGCTGCCGAAATACGGTTCAAATAGATCAGGCAGAAAGAAAAACTCACTATACTTGCAATGCAGCAAACCTTCCCGGGGCGAAACGCAACCCGTTCGCGCTCAACACGGAATCCCAGGAGACCCCCTTCAAGTGCACAGGCGTTCTTTTCTGCTCAAAGGTGCGGCGTTGGCCGGAAGTGGTTTTATCTTTTCCAGCAGTCACGCCGCGCCACAGCATACGCTCACGCTAGGTCACCAGTTTCCAGCCGGCAGCGTACCCGACCGCATTGCAAACCAGTTTGCGGATCAGGTTGCACAGCATTCGGCCGGACAAATCAGTGTGCGCGTCTTTAATAACGCCACGTTTGGCGATGAGCGCGAACACCTTTCGCTGCTGCGCCGTGGCTCGCTCGATCTGGCCATTACCGGTGATCTGGTCATCAGCAGTCTGGACCCCATGTTTCTGGTCGTGAACCTGCCGTTCATTTACCGCGACCCCGCCCACGCGCTTGCAACCTACAACGGCTCGGTTGGCGAACGCATGCGTGCCCACATGAAGGATCTCGGGCTCAACGCCCTGTCCTGGCACTATACGGGTACCCGCATGCTCACCGCCAATGCCCCGCTCAAGAATACGGCCTCACTGAAAGGCATCCGGCTGCGCCTGCCCTCAGACACCACCTGGATCCGTGTCTGGCGCGCACTGGGCGCCACGCCCGTGGAAATTCCTTTTCCCGACCTGGCCACGGCCCTGAAACTCGGCCGTGTCGATGCCCAGGAAAACCCGCCCAACTTTGTGCGTAACGGACAATTGCACAAAGAACAAACCCATCTCATGACCACCCGGCACATGCCGCAGCGACAATTTGTGTTCATGGCACAGAATCGCTGGGTTGCCCTGCCCGACGATACCCGCACACTGCTGGCGCAGGCTGCACACGAGGCTTCTGCCTGGGGTAGCCGGCTGGCCCGAGAGGAAAACGACAGAGACCTTGAATGGCTGACCCGTGACGGCGGCCTGGCACGTGTTGAATTCAATGCCGAAGGCACTGAAAAAATAACACGCACGATCGCACGGCAGCTTGGTGGCCCCGAGGGCGAAAATGTGTACCAAAGCATTGTGGCCCAACAGTAAATGATGAAACGGTTGAACCAGCGATCAGGAAGCCGCACGCCTCCCGTGCTGGTCGCCCTGTTGCTGAATGCGCTGGTGGCGATCGTTATCGTGGGTGCGATCATGGCCCACCTGGTGAACAACCTTTCCGAACTGCGCACACAGGCCCTGCAAAAAGCCGAAAACGCCGCCCGCACCCAGGTGGCCTCCATCAACGACCAGCTGCAGAACATGCATCATGTCATGGGCCAGCTCACCACGCGCCTGAATCAGGTCATGCTGCTGGAACAGGGGCAGCCCGAGCGGCTGCACGATGTGCTGCGCCAATTCCAGTATCTGGTACCCGGCACCCTGGATCTGATGCTCATCGATAACGAAGGCTATGCCATCACGGCATCGAATATACTTGCCGGACGCTCCCCACTACTAAGCTATTGCCCGGAACTCTCGCAGTATGCGGCACGTATCAAGGCAGCCGACCTCTGGGCGGTCGGCTCATCGGCTGAAGGCGGCCGCTGCCCGCCTGAAGGCACCCTGATCCACACATACCAACCCACCAACGCCCCTTATTTGCCTTTTTCATCCATCTGGCTGCTTCTTAGCAAAGACCGCTTCGAACGCACATTGGCCCTGAACGTCCAAGACAACTTCCAGATTGCCCGTTACCGTTTGCTGGCCAACACCACCTTGCCGGTCGCCCAAGGGCAGACCGGACCAGACCACGCGACACTCCCCGGCTTCCCCCCCGCATTCGAAGGCGACAAACTGCACGACAAGTCAAGCACGCTGCGCTGGACGGACCCGGAATCCGGTGAGCCGATGGCAGGTGTTTCAATACCGATTACGGGCGCGGCCATGCATGTGCAGGTAGCCTACCCTGAAGACCCGGCCACCCTGCCGGTTTTCAAACCCTACCTTGGGCGCTGGGTTGCAGGCACTTTTGTATTCCTGCTGTTCTGGACAGCCGTTGCCGCGTACAGCGTACGCATGATCAAGCGCTATCAGGCCGCACTCACGGCCAATCAGCGCGCCCTGATCGAAGCCGCCAACCACACGCAGGCCATCCTCGACAACGTGGTCGATGCCGTCATCACCATCGACAAATTCGGGCGTATTCTTACATTCAACCCGGCGGCCGAGCGTATCTTTCACTTTTCGTCCCAGGAAATCATTGGCCAGCGCGTTACCAGCCTGATGCCTAAAGCCTACCGCAACCAGCGTGAAACCTACGCCATACACCGACGCCAGAATCTGGCTGACGGCATTGTGAACCTGGGTCAGGAAGTGACCGGGCGCCGTAAAAACGGAGAGACCTTCCCGATGCACGTGGCCATTTCACGTATTGAGCGCAATGGTTCCGTTGAATACGTGGCGCTTATTCGCGATATTTCAGAGCAACGCAAAGCCGAAGCGATCATCGAACACCTGGCCTATTTTGATCAACTGACCGGTTTGCCCAACCGGCGCCTGCTGATCGACAAGCTGAACAAAACCTTGCGCAACAGCGATCACAGCCAGCAGTTCAACGCGCTGTTCATGATTGATCTGAACGACTTCAAAACCTACAACGAAACGTTCGGCCATGAAGCCGGTGACCAATTGCTCAAGGCGTTTGCCGGACGCCTGCGGCAATGCCTTCCCGAAGGAACCACCCTGGCACGCTTCGGGGGCGATGAGTTCATGATGTTCACAGAAGATCTGGGCACGGAAAGCACCCAGGCAACCGTAACGGCCGAATTGCTCGCCCAGAAAATTCTGGGCGTCATGTCGCAACCCTTCTCGCTCGACGGACGGGAACAGTTCATGAGCACCGGCATCGGAATCACGCTGTGTGGCAGCAACCCGGCAGAAACCGCGAACATGCTGATCGGGCAGGCCGACATTGCCATGTATCACGCCAAACGCACCGCCCGCAACAGCTACCAGTTTTTTGACCCCACCCTGCAAGCCGCCCTGGCCGACAAGGTTGATCTTGAAGCCGACATGCGCCAGGGCCTGGGCCAGAAACAGTTCCGGCTCAATTTTCAGCCCCAGGTCGATATCAACAACACGGTTGTGGGTGTGGAAGCCTTGCTACGCTGGCAGCACCCTGTGCGTGGCAATGTCTCGCCGGCACACTTCATTCCCCTGGCCGAACAAAGCGGGTTCATTCTTGATCTGGGGTATTGGGTGCTTGAGCAGGCCTGCCTGAAGCTGGCCGAATGGAGCAGCCGCCCGGATCGTCAGGCACTGACTATCGCGGTCAACGTCAGCGCCCAGCAGTTTCGCCATGCGTCTTTCGTCAGCCAGGTCCAGTTGCTGCTGACCCAGACCGGGGCCGAGCCCTCGCGCCTGAAACTGGAGTTGACCGAAAGCATGCTGGCTGAAGACATTGAAAGCCTGATCGACAAGATGTCGACCCTGCGCGCAATGGGGGTGCAATTCTCGCTCGACGACTTCGGCACCGGTTATTCATCGCTCAGCTACCTGAAACGCCTGCCGCTCGACCAACTGAAAATCGACCAAAGCTTCGTTCGCGACATCATGGATGACCCCAACGATGCCTCGATCGTGAAGGCCATTCTTACACTGGGTCAGAGCTTGGGCCTGACTGTTGTGGCCGAAGGGGTTGAAACGGCTGAGCAGCGTGACTTCCTGAGCCAGCATCGCTGCCAGAAATTCCAGGGCTATTTCTTCAGCCGCCCGCTGGAAAGCGATACCCTGGAAGCCTTCCTGGGCGAACACCGCGCTGCTGCAGTCAGCGGCGGGTGAAGATCAGATCCCATACGCCATGCCCAAGGCGCAGGCCGCGTGTTTCAAACTTGGTCTGTGGACGAAAATCGGGACGCGGCGCATAGCCATCGGTGGTGTTGACCAGCAATGGCTCGTTGCTCAACACCTCGAGCATCTGCTGCGCATAATTTTCCCAGTCGGTCGCCAGGTGAATATAACCGCCCGGGCGAATACGACTGGCCAGCAAGGCCACAAACGCCGGCTGGATCAAACGACGCTTGTGGTGCCGCTTTTTGGGCCAGGGATCCGGAAAATAGATGTGCACACCATCAAGACTATCGGGTGCGATCATGTCACGCGCGACCTCGACGGCATCGTGCTGAATGATGCGGATATTGGTCAGGCCGGTTTCATCGATGCGCTTGAGCAGGGCACCCACGCCGGCATTGAACACCTCGAGACCCAGGAAATTGTCGTTCGGGCGTGCTTCGGCGATCTTTTGGGTGGTTTCACCCATGCCAAAACCGATTTCCAGAATGGTGGGTGCCTGCCGGTCAAAGACCCTTGTGAAGTCAAGAACGTGTTTGCGATAGGGCAGTGACCATTTGGGCAGCAGGCTATCAAGCGCTTCTTTCTGGCTGGGCGTAATGTGGGCACGCCGGTGCACGAAACTGCGGATATGCGTGGTACCCGACGGTGCGGTGGAAACCACAGGCCCAAGATCGGGGCTGCCGGAAAGATCGGAATTTTGCATGGTGAAGGGCACTGAGAACCGTTGTTTGCGACCTGCAGCCCACAGACCGGAACCCGTCCATTCATGGCGTGCGGCAGGCACGAATGCCAGAATTGTAGCGGCTCCGGCGGTGTTTGGCTCGCAACCCGCCAAATGGCGCCGCGCGACAGGGGAATCGGGCTATAATTATGGGCTTGCAGATTCAGAGGCTGCCGTAACGTACAGCGGAGTTTCTGACGCAGGCGGGTGTAGTTCAATGGTAGAACTTCTGCTTCCCAAGCAGATAGCGTGGGTTCGATTCCCATCACCCGCTCCACACCGAATTCAGGCAGGCGCCACGTCTGCCAAAAAAGCCAACCTTTGCGGGTTGGCTTTTTTGTTGCCGGGTCAGTAACGAACCACTGACCGAATCGACTTGCCTTCGTGCATCAGATCAAACGCTTCATTGATGGCGTCCAGCCCCATGGTGTGCGTGACGAACGGTTCGAGCTGGATGGTACCCTCCATGGCCTCTTCGACCATGCCGGGAAGCTCGGTGCGCCCTTTGACGCCACCAAACGCCGAGCCCAACCAGCGACGGCCGGTAACCAACTGGAACGGGCGGGTGGAGATTTCCTGCCCGGCACCGGCCACACCGATAATCACCGACTGGCCCCAGCCGCGGTGCGCACATTCCAGTGCAGCACGCATGACATTGACGTTACCAATGCATTCGAAGCTGTGATCCACACCCCAACCGGTCATTTCAACAATGACCTGCTGAATGGGTTTGTCGTAGTCTTTGGGGTTGATGCAGTCGGTTGCACCGAACACCTTGGCCAGCCCGAATTTGTCGGGGTTGGTATCAATGGCAATGATGCGGCCTGCCTTGGCACGTGCAGCACCCTGCACCACGGCAAGACCAATGCCCCCCAGACCGAACACGGCCACGGAATCGCCTTCCTGAACCTTGGCGGTATTCTTCACTGCGCCCAAGCCCGTTGTAACGCCGCACCCCAGCAGACACACATGCTCGGGATTGGCCTGCGGATTGATCTTGGCCAGGGACACTTCCGCCACAACGGTGTATTCGCTGAACGTGGAACAGCCCATGTAGTGGTAAAGCGGCTGGCCGTTGTAGCTGAAACGGGTTGTGCCGTCGGGCATCACCCCTTTACCCTGGGTGGCACGCACGGCAACGCACAGGTTGGTTTTACCGCTCTTGCAGAACAGACATTCGCCACATTCGGCGGTGTAGAGCGGAATAACGTGATCGCCCGGCTTGACACTGGTAACGCCTTCGCCCACTTCAACAACGATACCGGCCCCTTCATGACCCAGCACAACCGGGAACACGCCTTCGGGGTCTTCGCCCGACAGCGTGAATGCATCGGTATGGCAGACACCGGTGTGGGTGATCTTGACCAGCACTTCGCCTTTGCGGGGCGGGGCAACGTCAATCTCGACGATTTCAAGTGGTTTTCCGGGACCAAATGCGACAGCAGCACGTGATTTCATGGCAATCCTTGGTTGAAGAATGGTAAGACGGGCGGCCGCCAAAACGGTCGCTTCCAGGCACTATTTAAGATAAGAACGCACCAAAGAGATGACCTCGTCGATGGATTTTTGAGAGGCCTCGCCAGCGGCGCCCAGATGCACGAATTCCTCGCGCAGGTGGCTCTCGAGGACCCCGGCCATAAGACCATTCACCGCACCGCGGATCGCCGCGATCTGCTGAAGCACCGGACCACAGTCCGTACCTTCTTCAAGCGCGCGCTCCAAAGCGTCGAGCTGACCACGCACGCGTCGCACACGGGCCAGGACTCGCTTCTTTTCATCGGGTGAGTGGGGCATGGTTCAAGCATCCTTATACTATGGGGGAGTATATTAACACATACTCCCCTGCAGTATATTGGCTTGCTTTCACGCCCACAAAGACAGCATCAAACCGTCATTTGGCAAACAGTTGCCCCATGTCTTTGAAAGCCTTGAATTCCAGTGCATTGCCGCAGGGATCCAGCAAGAACATGGTGGCTTGCTCGCCGACCTGACCCTTGAAACGTATGTAGGGCTCGATGACGAATTTCGTGCCAAACGACCGCAGGCGCTCAGCCAGTGCTTCCCATTGGCCCCACTCAAGCACGATGCCAAAATGTGGCACGGGTACATCGTGACCATCAACGGGATTGGTGTGTGCGCTTTCCTGTGCAGCGGTTTTGGGATGCTCGTGAATGACGAGCTGATGACCGTAAAAGTTGAAATCAACCCATTGGTCGCTGGAACGGCCTTCTTCAAGACCGAAAACCTCGCCATAGAAGCGGCGGGCAGCGGGAAGGTCGTGAACAGGGATGGCAAGGTGAAACGGCGAAAGGCTCATGAGGGCTCCGGCACGACAACCCTGTGCACAGTATCAAGCCGGGACGGATGATAAACGGTGCGCAGGGCTGCTCATTAAAGGGGTTTATGGCGTTTGGTCGGTATCTGGAAAGTGGCCTGTAACCACCTGCACAGACACACAAATTATGCCCTGAACCGATCAGGCCTTGAAATAAATAACCTGGTGTGTGCTGGCCAGCAACACCCCGTCAGGGCTCCAGAACAGGCCGCTTTGATCAAAAAAGCCTTTGCCGTAGCGGTGTGAACGGGCCACACCCAGCACATGACGCGTACCCGTCTGTTGCAGTTCGGCTGCGTTGGCATGAAAGTAGGTGGTCAGCGACACCGTACCGATGGGCACGCGCTTTTGCTTGCGCGCGTAGATCATGGGAAAAAATGCATCACAGATGGCGGCAAGCGCCGGGAAGTCGAGTGGCCGCGGCGGCTGGTCACGCACCCAGACCCGGATTTCAGGCACGGTGGCATCACCGTTCAGGGCATCGGGCCCGCCGCTCATGAAGCGCATGTCGTAGCACGCGGCCCAGGGTGCGCGCCCCTGGGTGGGAAACGGGGCGACCTGGTCTGCCGCTGGAACCTGGGGAAACGTGACATCGGAGGCTTCCCAGGTATCACGGCGGATGGCCGTCAGCACGGTGGCAAACACCGCCACACCATGATCTTGCACCAGTTCGACCGCCCAATGCTGCGTGCTTCGGTTGGTACGAACGGTGCGCACCTGCAGGGTGTAGTCACCATCGGCGATGGGCGCCGCGTAATTGACCGTGAGTGAAACCGGTTCGCCCAGCAGGTTTTCCTGACACAGCACCGCATTGAGCATGATGGCGGCAATAATGCCGCCGTAGGGCCCCACCATGTTGGCATAGGCCGGATGGCTCGCACCTGTCAACAGACCGGCACCGGCCGGCCTGAACGCAATGGCCTGATCAAAAACGTGGTCACCCGGCACCACAGCCGCCTGCTCTTCACTCAGCATTACAACGAGACTCCCTGGTTTTTTGTTTGGTCAAACGTTTGCACGGCACACAGGGCCCGACGACAAAGCACTGACAGGACACGATCTCAGGACGCCGCCTGCCCGCTGTACTACCCGGCCCTGAATAATCAGCGGAATTTGCCGCCGAAACCGCCACCCCCCATGCCCCCCTTGGCCAGCCCCTTCAGACCACCCATGGCGCGCATCATTTTTGCCAGACCGCCTTTTTTCATTTGTTTCATCATGCCCTGCATCTGGTCGTACTGGTTGAGCAGACGATTGACTTCCTGGACGGTGACGCCGGAACCGGCGGCAATACGGCGCTTGCGCGAGGCCTTGAGCAGTTCGGGCTTGGCGCGTTCGGCCGGCGTCATGGAGTTCAGAATGCCTTCAGTGCGGCGCAACTGTTTTTCAGCCTGACCGCTTTGCAACTGGCCCGCAGCCTGGGCAAACTGAGCCGGCAGTTTTTCAAGCAGGGAACCCATGTCGCCCATTTTCTTGACCTGCTGCAGTTGCTCGCGGAAATCGTTGAGGTCGAAGCGGTCGCCCGACTTGATCTTGGCGGCCAGTTTTTCTGCTTCGGCGATGTCGATATTGCGTTGAGCCTGTTCCACCAGCGACACGATATCGCCCATGCCCAGCACCCGCTGCGCCATGCGTTCGGGGTGGAAGGGCTCCAGACCATCGAGCTTTTCGGACACCCCGACAAATTTAAGGGGCTTGCCCGTAACGTGGCGCACCGACAGGGCGGCACCACCACGCGCATCGCCATCGAGCTTGGTAAGCACTACACCGGTAAGCGGCAACGCCTGGGAAAAGGCCTGGGCCACGTTGACGGCATCCTGACCCTGCATGGCATCGACCACGAACAGGGTTTCAATGGGTTTAAGCAAGCCATGCAGCAACTGGATTTCGCGCATCATGGCTTCGTCGATACCCAGACGACCGGCGGTATCGACCATCAGGACATCGTAGTGGTGGCGACGGGCGTGGTCGAGCGCGGCCTGGGCGATCTGCTCGGGCTTCTGGGAGGCATCGGAGGGGAAAAAATCAACATTCACCTGGGCGGCCACGGTTTTCAGCTGTTCGATCGCGGCAGGGCGATAAACGTCGGCACTGACCACCAGCACTTTTTTCTTGCTGGTTTTACGACCGTGCTGCGTGTGGTTTCCTTCGGACAACCATTTGGCCAGCTTGCCGGTGGTCGTGGTTTTACCCGCCCCCTGCAAACCCGCCATCAGAATGACTGCGGGGGGCTGGGTAGCCAGGGACAGCTCACTGGCTTCGGCGCCGAGATCGCCCCCCATGAGCGTGGTGAGTTCTTTGTGAACGATACCTACCAGTGCCTGCCCGGGGTTCAGGCTGCCGGCCACTTCCTGGCCCAGGGCACGTTCTTTGACCCTGGACACGAAATCGCGCACAACAGGCAGGGAAACGTCGGCCTCGAGCAAGGCCATGCGCACTTCACGCAGCATGTCTTGTGTGTTGGCTTCGGTAAGCCGGGCCTGACCCCGCATGGTTTTGACAACACGGGAGAGACGTTGGGTGAGATTATCGAGCATGTCGGTGGTTTCGCTTAAACTAACTGCTGACTGATGAGGGAACTATGTCTTCAGGCATTGTATTTCACTTGCTGGCCGCATTGGCCTATGCATTGCTCGGGGTGTCCGTCTGGCGCCCGCTTCTGCAGAACAAGCCCCATGCACGGGCAGGCCGGATACGGCATCTTTGCCTGGCCGGCGCCATCGCGCTGCATGGCGCCGGCGTGTACCAGGCCATTCTGCCGGCTCACAGCCTGTATCTGGGCTGGGCGCTGGCACTTTCTGCAGCCATCTGGCTGGGCATGCTCATTTTCTGGCTGGAAGGGGTCTTCATGCGGCTGGAAGGCCTGCTGCCCATTCTGCTGCCCGCCGCCACCCTGGCCTGCCTGCTGGGCGCCGCCTTTCCATCCGGGCATCTGGTGGCCCATGCCGGCATCGAATGGCTGCGCATCCATTTGCTGATCGCCCTGATCGCCTACGGGCTCATGAGCATCGCAGCCCTGCAAGCCCTGCTCATGGCGGCCCTTGACCGCCAGCTGCACCGCCCCATTCCCGACGCACACAATCGCACCGTCGTTGACCGCGCCCTCGATTCCATGCCGCCCCTGCTGGTTCAGGAAATCCTGTTGTTCCGGCTGATCTGGATCGGGTTCGTCATTCTTACGCTGGCCGTGGTTACAGGGTCGATCGTTTCGTTGCGACTGGGCGGTTCCTGGCTGCCCATGGACCACAAAACCGTGTTCACATTGCTGTCGTGGCTCACCTTCGGCGTCCTGCTGACCGGGCGTTACGCACAAGGCTGGCGCGGGCGCATTGCACTGCGCTGGACGCTCACCGGCTTTCTGTTCCTTTTGTTGTCGTACACCGGCAGCCAGTTCGTGCTGGATGTCATTTTGCAGCGGGGCTGAGCGTGGGCAAGTTGTTATTCTGGGTTATCGTCATTCTGGGTGCCTTGATGGTGGCACGCATTCTTACCCGCCAGTCCGAAAAGCGGGATCACCCTGCCCCCGGGCTTGAACAAACAACCCGCAAGGGGTGGTTCGGCAAGCGTTCAGCGGCCGGCCAGCCTGGCAAAGGCTCCGCACCCGCCACCGAGCCTGAGGCCATGGTGCGCTGCGCCCATTGCGGCATTCACCTGCCCCGGTCCGATGCACTGCTGGTGAACGACCAGACCTGGTGCAGCCAGGAACATGCCCGGTTGGGCTCAACCAACACCTGACCCAGGCAGGCAGCCTGCGCCCTGCCTGCACTGCCCGCACACCGCTTTTCCCGCAACAAGGAGCCGGCCTGTGGCACGCCCCGCCCCAACGAGCAAGCACACAAAAAACCGATCACTGAGCCTGGACGCGGCAGGCTGGCTACACCCGCATCCGACCGTGCAGCATGCCCCCTCGCCCAACCACGACAACCGGCCCGGCCGGGCGGTGGTCTCGCTGCTGGTGCTGCACGACATCAGCCTGCCCCCCGGCGAGTTCGGCGGTGATCACGTCGTGCAGTTTTTCCAGAACACACTGGACTTCAACAGCCACCCCTGGTTCGACAATATACGCACCCTGCGCGTTTCAGCACACTTTTTCATACGGCGCACAGGCGCAATCGTTCAGTGTGTCGCCACTACACAGCGCGCCTGGCATGCCGGGGTCTCACGTTTCAGGCAACGTGAACGGTGCAACGACTTTTCCGTAGGCATTGAACTGGAAGGCACCGACACGCTGCCTTACACATCGGCACAATATCGTGCGCTCAGGCACCTGGTGCATGCCCTGCGGCGACGCCATCCCATCCGGGCGGTACAGGGGCATGAACACATTGCACCCACCCGCAAAACCGACCCGGGCCCGGCCTTCGACTGGCCCCGCTTCCAGCGTGAAAACGGCTGGAAACCCTGGCAAATGCCTGCAACCTGATTTTCTGCAGGTGTTCATCTGCCTGGGCGATGAATCGCCCAGGACACAGCCATTGCTGCATGAAACAATCCACCCGCCCACATCACGGCCATCAAGGAGTCAAGATGCCACAGTACCTACCTTCCGACCCGCTCTTCCCGGTGCAATGGCATCTGCTGAACACCGGCAACACCTTCGGTTCGATTGCCGGTTTTGACATCAACGTGGTGCGCGTCTGGCCCGACTACACGGGCCAGGGTGTACTGGTGACTGCCCTTGAGGCCGGCATGGACGAAACCCACCCCGACCTGATCAGGAATTACCGCCAGGACCTTGCCTGGAACCTGCCCGAACGCCAGCAGGGCTCCGCTGCGGCGACTCCGGGTGATCCGAACCACAACCACGGCACCCCCGTGCTGGGATTGATCGGCGCCACCGAAGGCAATGGCATGGGCGGTACCGGGGTGGCCTGGAACGCCGACCTGACCATGCACCTGATGGATTTCCGGGTCAGGGCCACCCCGCAGGACATCAGCCAGGTTCAATTCAGCGCCGGGCAGATCATTGCCAGCCAATCAGACATCTGGTCGAACAGCTGGGGGCTAAGCGATCAACCGTTTGACCAGACCGTCAACACGGTACCCATGTACGACATGCTGCGGGCACTGGCCACGGAAGGACGCGGCGGTCTGGGCACCATCGCGGTTTATTCAGCCGGCAACGAACAGCAACGGGGTTTTGACACCAACTACATACCCACAGCCAAACAACCCTATGCCATTACGGTGGGCTCAATGGCACAAAATGGCGTGCCCGCGGTCTATTCCACCCCCGGCTCAACCGTGCTCATTTCCGCACCCGGTTCCGAACCCCGGTCCATCGTCACGACCGACCGGCAAGGCGAAGACGGTTACAACCCCCTGCCCGGGGAAGCAGGCAATTACACGGACCGTGACGGCAGTTTTTTCAGCGGTACATCGGCGGCAGCGCCCATTGTCAGTGGCGTGGTGGCACTGATCCTGGAAGCCAACCCCGGCCTGGGCTACCGTGACGTTCAGGAAATACTGGCCTATTCCGCCAAACGGGCGCATTTCCTGCCCCAGCAAACCGACAGCACCGTCAACGGCGCACCCGACTGGAATGGTGCAGGCCTGATCCATGGCCATGTCTATGGCTTCGGTGCGATCGACGCGCTGGCCGCTGTGCGCCTGGCCGAAAGCTGGCACAAAACCAGTACCGTACAGAATCTGCTGATCCGCGAAAGCAGCGCGACCGATGGCCTGAACGTGACCGTGCAACCTGGGGAAACGCGCACGACCACACTACAGTTCGATACCGCCGCCCGGGCTGAATACATCACGATCAAGCTTGACCTGAACGCCCCTGAACTGCAGCACGTTTCGGCTTTCCTGGTGTCGCCTTCCGGCACCGAAAGCCCCCTGCTGCTGCGCCCGCCTGCCATCGACAACAACGGCGACCCGGCCCCGCTGACCACCCATCTGGTGGATACCCTGGGCAGTGTTCGCCATTGGGGTGAAAACATCGCCGGTAGCTGGACACTGCGCCTTGACAACAGCCAGGACGGGCAACCGGTTGCGCTCAACACGTGGTCGCTGCAGGCTTACACCCCCGATGCACCCAGCCCGGGCACACAGATTTTCACCGACGAATTTGCCACAATGGCCATGCTGCAGCCCGCACGCACCCTGCTGAACCCGTATCAGGGCCAAAGCATCAACGCCGCCGCCGTGACCAAAGACACCTTCATTGACCTGAGCAACGGACAAGCCCTGATTGCCGGTGTAAGCACCGCCCTGGCGGACCCCGGCGACTTCCTGAATCTGTATGCCGGCGACGGCAACGACCTGCTGCGCGGCAACGCCCGTGACAACATCCTGATGCCGGGCCGGGGAAATGATCGTGTTGACGGTGGCGCCGGCATTGATGCCGTAAAGTTTGTACGCACTTTCGACCAGTACGCCCTGGACACGACCGCCGCCGACCTTCAGGTTCATGGCCTGGCCCATGGCGGCGAGGGAACAGACACCGTGCGCAATGTGGAGATTTTGTTGTTCACCGATCAGGTGAAGCTGGCCAACGCGCCCGATGCCAACAACCCCTACGGCGTTGACGAACGCATCTACCTTGAACGCAACCCCGATGTGGCCGCGGCCGTCGCTGAAGGCAGCATCGCCAGCGGCCAGGTGCACTTCGAAACCTGGGGTCGGCACGAAGGGCGCGCCCCCACCGTGTTGTTCGATGAAGCACGCTATCTGGCCCAGAACCCCGACGTGGCCCAGGCCGTGGCTGCAGCACAGTTAAACAGCGGATACCAGCATTACACAACGTACGGCTGGTCGGAGGGACGTTCTCCATCGGCCTGGTTCAACGGTGAAGCGTATCTGGCAAGCAATGCAGATGTGGGGGCCGCCGGCATCGACCCGCTGGGCCATTACCTGGCATTTGGCGTTCATGAAGGGCGCGTCATACAGGGGAGCCTGGACACGATCTGGTTCTGACAACCGGCAACCACAGCGATTTACGGCACGTTCAAAACGACGATGAATTAAGGCGTAATGCGCTATCCTTCCCCGACCTGAAGGACGGGGTCTGTCGCACGACTGATCAGACACTAAAAACCACTTCGGCCCCCATGGGGCCGAAGTGTGCTGCGCAATATGTTTTAACCTGACAAAGCTTTTCAGCGCATCAGGCGCCCAGCAACAAACGGTTCATGCGCTTCACAAAAGCAGCAGGATCTGCCAGTGCAGCCCCTTCCGCCAGCATGGCCTGATCCAGCAAAAGGGCAGCCCATTCGGGGAAGTCAGCTTCCGGCGCGTCTTTGATACGCCCCACCAGCGCGTGCTCGGGATTCACTTCCAGAATGGGTTTGACATCGGGTGCCGACTGGCCGGCCGCCTTGAGCATGCGCATCAGGTGAGGACTAAGCTCATGCTCGTCGACCACCACACACGCGGGCGAATCAACCAGACGGGCGGTAACACGCACGTCTTTCACCTTGTCACCCAGCGCTTCCTTGAGCCGCTCGACCACAGGCTTGAAGGCTTCGGCCACTTCGGCCTGGTGTTTTTTCTCGTCGTCATCGGCCAGGGACTCAAGATCCAGCCCGCCTTTGGCGATCGAAACCAGTGACTTGCCTTCGAAGTCGCGGAAGAAGGACAGCATCCACTCATCGACGCGATCGGACAGCAACAGCACTTCCAGCCCTTTCTTGCGGAAAATTTCCAAGTGGGGGCTGTTCGCGGCTGCCGCATAGGTTTCGGCGCTGACATAGTAGATCTTGTCCTGCCCTTCTTTCATGCGGCCAACGTAGTCAGCCAGAGAAACGGTCTGGGCCGATGTGCCGGTGTGTGTTGAAGCGAAGCGCAACAACTTGGCGATACGTTCTTTGTTGGCCGCGTCTTCGCCGATGCCTTCCTTGAGCACCTGACCGAATTTTTCCCAGAAGTCGGCGTATTCGTCGGCTTTGTTTTCGGCCAGGTCTTCAAGCAGCGACAAAATGCGCTTGGCCGAACCTTCGCGGATGGCGCGGACATCGCGGCTTTCCTGCAAAATTTCGCGTGAAACGTTCAGGGGCAGATCGGCGGAATCGATCACGCCACGCACAAAGCGCAGGTACGACGGCAATAACTGTTCAGCATCGTCCATGATGAACACGCGTTTCACATACAGCTTCACACCACGGCGTGCATCGCGATCGTAAAGATCAAACGGAGGGCGCTTGGGCACATACAGCAGTTGCGTGTACTCGTTGCGGCCTTCAACTCGATTGTGCGTCCAGGCCAGCGGGTCTTCAAAATCGTGCGAAACGTGCTTGTAAAACTCTTTGTACTGCTCATCGGTAATGTCCGACTTCGAGCGTGTCCAGAGCGCACTGGCCTGGTTCACCGTTTCCCATTCGTCTTTCTTGACCTGCTCGGATTTTTCGCTGTCCCACTCTTCCTTCTGCATTTGAATGGGCAGAGAAATGTGATCGGAATAACGACGCAGAATTTCACGCAGCTTCCAGCCGCTCAGGAAATCGTCCTCGCCTTCGCGCAGATGCAGCGTAACCGCCGTACCACGGTCTTCTTTTTCAGCGGGTGTAATCGAAAATTCGCCCTGACCGTCGGATTCCCACTGCACGGCTTCGCCTGTGGCGGTACCGGCACGACGCGTAAGCACTGACACCTTGTCAGCCACAATGAACGAGGAATAGAAACCCACACCGAACTGACCGATCAGCTGGGCATCTTTCTGCTTGTCGCCGGTCAGCTGGCTGAAAAACTCTTTAGTGCCGGAGCGCGCAATGGTTCCCAGGTTGGCCACCGCTTCATCGCGTGTCATGCCAATGCCGTTATCGGCAATGGTGATCGTGCGGGCGTCTTGATCGTACGTGATGCGAATGCGCAGTTCGGAATCACCTTGCAGCAGATCGGGGTGGTCGATGGCCTGAAAACGCAGCTTGTCGCACGCATCGGACGCATTGGAGACCAGTTCACGCAGGAAAATTTCCTTGTTGCTGTACAGCGAATGGATCATCAGATGCAGTAGCTGCTTCACTTCAGCCTGAAAACCCAGGGTTTCGGCACCGGCAGTTACAGTTGCAGATTCACTCATGACGGAAGACTCCAGAAAATAAGGGCAGTTTTTGTGATGGACGGCAGGGGCAGGAAGACCGGATTCCTGCCGTAATGGATCTGAATGTGGGGGCCGTGCGAAAATTTTCAAGAGCGCGTATAATTATGTTCTTTCTGCCGCACAGTGTGTTCTGCACCGTGCATCCACGCGAAGCCCGGGTGGTGAAATTGGTAGACGCAGGGGACTCAAAATCCCCCGCCGCAAGGCGTGCCGGTTCGATTCCGGCCCCGGGCACCATCTGAATAAAATCAATAACTTACAGGTGTTTTAGCGTAATCTTTCCTCTTCAAAAATTTCCCCGAAAAGTAGGTTTGGGTCAGTTTTAGGTCAGTTTTGAAGGGTAGCACTTGGTTCTTTTCAGCCTGTGTTTTCAATCCCGTGGTGTCATGTTGTGTGTCTTCCAACACCCAAGTGAAAACCAAATTCCATCAAAAAGCAGTTGCCACCTAGCCCATCCGAAAGCAAGCCTCGATTCATTCCTAGCATGTGTGGTGTCTTGCAGACACAGTACAACGGGCTGCGCCCGCATGCGGGCCTCGGTGCTCTGCCAGTGCGGGGCAAGAATGTCTTCCCATCCAAGTTCGTCTTGAGCCAGAAACCGATAGGCCGCCTGCGTTTCAGCCCAGCCACCACAGGCCTGCGGGATGCTGGCCAGGATTGTGCCCTTCTGGCGCAACGCAAAGCCACCTACGAGCGGGCCAAACAGGCGCGCGTCGCCAAGATCGATGTTCTTGAATTCTTCTGTGGCCCAGCTCACGTCATTTATCCATCATTCAGTGCTAAATCAGTATGTTACGAGACGAGCGTGTAACTTCTCAGAAACTGGTGGAGATTCAGCGTTCGCAATAAGGCTGGCTGTGTAAAATGCGTCCTTGATGACTTCGCCGCGCTCTCGCCCCTCTGTTGACTTGCCCCCCTTGTTCCCTGATGAG
>JAAYGT010000164.1 GCA_012727555.1 Alcaligenaceae bacterium
ATCGACAAGCGCCGCGCTCGAACAGTCGGGCACTTGCCTCCCCATTCCGGAACACAACAACGGCGTGTTCAAGCACCCCCGCCGACGGCCGCGCCCGCCACGCCCTGACAGCTTGGTCCTTTGTTTCGCTTTCATACCAGCCGATGCTGCAGGGTCTCGCTACATACGGTACAGGACCATCGGGCTACTTTTTACTCCATGTGCATGTTGATATGGATGTTGGAGAAGTAAAACCGGGCGCCAGGTTCTGGCACCCCGTTCTGTTCAGGCGCTGCAGGAATCAGAAGCGGTATGAAACACCAACATAAAGTACGGGAATCACTTTGTACTTGCCCAGTTTGTCTTCTATATCACTGCGCTGTTTTTCGATTTCCTGTTGTGCATTGCCGCCAGAAGCTGCGTTCAGTTTGGCGTATACCGTCGGGCTTACGTTGAAGTCGACATCAGCTTTGCCAAAGTACACGCCTGCATCGGCTACGAAACCCCAGCCACCCTTGGTGTCCTGTGCCACATTGTGGCCCCAGCCTATGCCCAGATAAGGCGTGACATTGGGGTATTCCACTTTGGCCCATGCAGAATCAGCACCACTGTAATTGATGGTGGTGTCGCCAATGGTGACTTGCCCCGAGGCGTTAGGGCGGCCATCAGCGCTAAACTTAGTTTGGCGTACGCCCAGACCTGCTGTTAGGCGAAAGCCGTTGTTTAGCGGAAACCAGTCACCGTAAAGTGTGCCTACGTTGTTACGGATTTTGCCTTCGTAGTCGAAATTGCTTGATGTGCCACTACGGCTGTAATTGCCCATGGTGGTGAAGTCGCCACGCAGTGTGAAGCGTTCGCTCAAACCATAGGCGTAACCAGCCCCAACGCCAAGAAAACCGGCCTTGGCATATACTTCATGCTCAGCTGCTTGAACAGAGGCCGCTGATGTCATGACAATCGCACCCACACACAATATTTTGCAAATATTTTTCATGTGTCTGTTATGTAAAAAAGATGAAATAGAGTTTCCGAGTATATTTATAAGTGTATCTGGGTGTCAAATAGTGTCGTCTGTGGTAGCGCATGCCCGGTGACCTGCACAGTGCGCTTGATCAAGGCAGTGTATATGTTGCACTGCTTTCAGAAGAAATTATCCTCAGGCTGACAGCCTCACAGCGTTTGGGGGTGCCCGAGGAAGCGCAAGCACTGATTGCTGCACCCAATCCACATACATGGTGTTGTGGTCAAATTTAAATGGACACTTTGATCGGGTGTTTCCCCCCCGACAAGGAACATGAAGAGATGACCGACAAGACAACCGAAACGACCAAGACTCGCCGAACCTTTGACCTAGCGTTCAAGTTACAGGTGGCGCGCATGGTGCGCGAGCAAGGCGTTAGCGTCAGCCAAGTCTGCTGAGAAATGAAGCTGATCGAAAGTGTGGTCCGACGCTGGGTGCACCAACTGGATGAAGAATCTGCCGGCAGGCCCGGGATTGGCAAACCGTTAACAGCTGAGCAGCAGCGTATTCGAGAGCTGGAAGCCGAAGTCCGGCGACTGAACTCGGACAACGAAATCTTAAAAAGGGCCTCGGCCTTCTTCGCGCGGGAAATGAAGTGATCCACGATGTCGTCACTGAGTTAGCGAATGAGGCACCGATCAACCCGGTGTGTCAGGCGCTGGGTATCAGCCGCTCTGGTTACTACGCCGCGTGTCGCAGCGCGAGTACACCTGCACCTATTTGTCAGGACAGTGTGCATGCCCAGGCCGTTTTTCTTGCCAGTGGTCGAACGTATGGCAGTCGTCGTTTGAGCGCAGCCCTGCGCATCCAAGGCCATGATATTGGACGCCATCGCTGTCGTACCTTGATGAAAGCCTGCGGACTCAAGGTCTGTTGGCGGTCGCAAATTCGTCCATACCACTGATAGCAAACATCATCTACCGGTGGCTGAAAATGTGCTCAACCGTCAGTTTGAACCTGAAGCCCCCAATACGGCCTGGGTATGCGATGTGACGTACATTCGCACCGACAGCGGTTGGCTGTATCTGGCCGCCGTATTGGATCTGTATTCACGTCGTATCGTAGGCTGGTCCATGGCACCTACCATGCCCGCACCGAACACCGGCAGTTACTTGAAAACCACGGGCTGGTGCTCAGTATGAGCCGCAAGGGTAAGTGCTGGGACAATGCCGTGATGGAGCGGTTCTTTCTGAATTTGAAAATGGAGCGTGTCTGGCAGACTCGGTATGCCAACCACGCTGAAGCCCAACAGGACATCACCGACTACATTGTTAACTTTTATAACAGTACCCGATTGCATTCAAAACTTGGGTACCGATCACCCGCACAGTATGAAATGCTGGCCAGCCCTGCCGCCCAGTTGCCCGCCTGTGCATAACCCCACTACCTGATCGGCGTGTCCAAAAAACTTGACCACTACAGCCACCAGGTTTTAGTAGTTTGCCTGTTTCTTCAGCTATTTTCCTGTTTTTTGTACGCCTTGATGGCTGCGACGGCGATTGATTCAGCGTTGACATTGAAGAATTGACGCAAGGCCTGGCGGGTGTCGCTGCGGCCGAAGCCATCGGTGCCCAGGGTCAGGTAGGGGCGGTCTGTTGGGATGTAGGCACGGATGGATTCCGGAACCAGG
>JAAYGT010000165.1 GCA_012727555.1 Alcaligenaceae bacterium
ATCGAAGACTGGCGAAGCTGTGGGTACAGTGTTGGCCTATACTTTCTAAAACTTCCAGACCCAGAAACAGCAATTGACCGTGTGGCTGAACGCGTACGTCAAGGTGGACACGACATTCCTGAGTCGGTTATCAGGCGGCGTTTCGCATCTGGATGGAAAAACTTTCAGCAGCGTTACCGCTATGCTGTTGATTTCTGGGCTGTGTACGATAGCGCAGAGGCCCCCCCTGTGCTCTTGGAATGGAGTGAGCGCACGTGAAGCAAGACGACCTAATCAAAGCCAAAAACCCGGACCTCATAGGGTCGCTGGCAGCAATGCAACGAGCAGCCCAATCGGCGCGCGACATTGCCATTCAAACCAACACCGCGATCATTGTCGTACGCAACGGCCAAAGGATTCGCATCACTGCTGCCGAACTACGCAAGGAGCGAGAACGGAATGCACCAGGCGCCTTGGACAACTGAATGGGAAGCCGTGGGTGGCCTGCGTAGCAAACACCGTAAATTGAGATCAAAAGCCTAGATAGACCGGTGAACCGATGGCACGTGAAGTCGAATGCCAGATACACCTACCAGGTGCTGATGCATGCCATCGGTCGCACTTCAGGCAGTAAAAAAAGCTGCACTGGCGCCAGCCGGTGCAGCCTGATTTTCTGGCTCTTGCCGTGCTACTGCAGTACAGCCCCTGCACCGCGCACGGGTTCGCCCAAAGCCGGGTTATCCAGCAAACGGCACAATACCCCCACCTCTTTTGCAGTCAGTGCCGGCAGACGGTATGAAACGCCCAGGCAATGTGACCGCCATACAGCCTGTGCCAACAGATCCAGATCATGCATCATCATGTCGCTCTCCTTTGTAGGATAGTGCGCGGATCCGGCCGCCAGGTTCGCAAAGCGCACCGGATCCAGGCGGTTCTCGTATCAGTCTTCGCCAGGCAGCGAAATCGTGATTACGGGTTCCCCGGTGTCACCGGGGCCAATTTTTGGTTTTGTTGCAGGTGGCTGATACTGCGGAGTTAAGGTGTTTGACACACTGCAACATGAAAGTTCCAGACAAATTTGTAAATTGAAGGGGGCCGGTTTTTGGGCCTGCCCGTGTGGGTTAAACAAGCCCGATTGACGCCATGGACAGCGTTCCTTTACCGATCACAATGATGTGATCCAGCACGCGAATATCAATCAGCGCCAATGATTTTTTGAGATGGGCAGTCAGGTTTTTGTCGGCTTCACTGGCAACCAGCATGCCCGATGGGTGGTTATGGGCCATGACCACAGCCGATGTATTCAACCGGAGCCCCATTTTCACGACCTCACGCGGATAAACCGACGCCTGGGTGGTGGTGCCCTGGGAAATTTCAAACGTAACGAATCAGTTTGAACTGAGTGTCAAGAAATACCATTGCGGCGCACTCAGGGCAACGCACACCAGGCCCACCAGCCTCTGACTGCGACTACCGGCCGCGCGGCAAACGCCCCTATCGCCCTCGGGCGATCTGACTTTGCTTTTTTCTGGGGGGATGTG
>JAAYGT010000166.1 GCA_012727555.1 Alcaligenaceae bacterium
CCGGTCTGTGCCACCCACGTACCACGGGCCAACCTGCTTTACTCGCCTCGCAACAAGATCCTGGCCACATCGCTGCTGATCGAAGCCTTCCTTTACGAGGAACAGACCCGGCGTGGTGTCAGCCTGCGTCATTGGGAAGAGTTCGAAGATGTAGGCGACCACTGCACGGTCTGCCACAAATGCTTCAACCCCTGTCCGGTCGACATCGATTTCGGCGACGTTTCCATGGAAATGCGCGCCTTGCTGCGCAGTATGGGCAAAAAATCGTTCAATCCCGGCACCACCGCCGCCATGTTCTTCCTGAACGCGAAAGATCCGCGCGTGATCAAGGCTACCCGCACTGCCATGATCGATGTCGGCTACAAAGCCCAGCGTCTGGCGGCCGATGCCTTGTCCAAGGTCACCCGCAAGCAGGTTGAGCACCCGCCCGCCACGGTCGGCAAGGCGCCGATCCGCGAACAAGTGATCCATTTCGTCAACAAGAAAATGCCGGGTGGGCTGCCCAAGCAAACGGCACGCAAACTGCTCGACATCGAAGACGCCGACTACGTACCGATCATTCGCGACCCGGCCCGCACCAGTGTTGATTCCGAAGCCGTCTTTTATTTTCCTGGCTGTGGTTCTGAGCGCCTGTTTTCACAGGTTGGGCTGGCCACCCAGGCCATGCTCTGGCATACCGGCGTTCAAACGGTGCTGCCCCCGGGTTACCTGTGCTGCGGCTATCCGCAACGCGGCAACGGCATGTCCGACAAGGCCGAAAAAATCATCACCGACAACCGGGTGCTGTTCCACCGCATGGCCAACACACTGAACTACCTGGACATTAAAACCGTGGTGGTCAGCTGTGGCACCTGCTACGATCAGCTGGCCGGCTACGAGTTCGAGAAAATCTTCCCGGGTTGCCGGCTGATCGACATTCACGAATTCCTGCTGGAAAAAGGGCTGAACATTAACGATGTTCAGGGGGTGCGTTACATGTACCACGACCCCTGTCACTCGCCCATGAAGCTGCAAGATCCCATGAAAACGGTCAAAAGCCTGGTGGGTGACGGCGCTATAAAAACGGATCGTTGCTGCGGCGAATCGGGCACATTGGCCGTTTCACGCCCCGACATTTCCACCCAGATCCGCTTCCGGAAACAGGAAGAACTGGCCAAGAATACCGCCACACTGCGCACTGACGGTTTTGACGGCCCTGTGAAAATGCTCACCTCGTGCCCGTCGTGCCTGCAGGGCCTGTCGCGCTACCAGGACGACACCGGCATGGATGCCGACTACATTGTGGTCGAAATGGCCCGCCACATTCTGGGCCCCGACTGGATGCAGAATTACGTGCGTGATGCCAACGCCGGGGGTATCGAGCGCGTGCTGGTCTGAGGGCTGTGGCTGTGGCTGCCAGCCTGTCGGTTTTTTTCTGTGACGGGTAGTGTTGCGTAGGGTGTAGGTATTTTCTGACGGTTCTATCGGGGTGCGGGGGCGCCTCGGGTGCATCGCACGGCCCTGCGGGCTGCCCGTTGTTGTGACCCTGGCCGGGGCGGGTCCAGAACTCGCGCGGTCGATCCGCTGGATCGACAAGCATCGCGCTCAAACAGCTGGACCCTTGCCTCCCCGGTCAGGGTCACAACAACGGCGTGCTCAAGCACCCGAGGCGCCCCCGCACCCCGACAGAACCTTGCAGCAATGCCAGCAGGCGATGCCATGCACGTCAGATGGGCTGATTGCTTTCGGACAGGCTTGATGATCGTTTTATCCGGATCGCCGTAAAACCTCGGCCTTCAGGCCGGGGATATAAGGCGAAAACAGAGCTATACTGATCGCATATCCAGCACTGAATTCACCACCCGAACCTTGCGCCTGCGCTTGAAAGACAAGCACAGGGCTTTTTTGTACGAGCAGGCGCGTGCGGTGAATTTTGTCTGGAACTATTGCAATGAGCTTTCCTGCACACACTGGCAACGTAAACGTGAATTCTTTAGCGCCTACGCGACGCCGACAGTTCAAGAAAGTAAAGCTGCGCTGGCGCGTGTCGCACGGCGCCCGACGCTCGCTGGGCTGGATCCCCGTTAAAGCCAGCGCATGCCGGTATGTAAGCACCTCACAAAGAAGCTGCACGTACGTCGGTTCATCTGCTTATATGCGCACACCCAAATACTGTTTATAATCACAGTATAAATATCCAAGGGTGATCAGTCATGCACAAACCAAACCATGCACAGCACGGCCATGAAAGCGATAAGCATCCACAAGGCCCGGAACTGGCCGGCATACAGTCCGCCGCGTGGTGCACGCTCGAACGCATTCCCGACGAAACCTACGAACAGATTTTCAACATAAGCTATCCATTGTTTAGTCGGCTCATGTTTCGGCGCGAATACGCTGACAGCGCCGGACGCATGCTGACTCTTGCCCATTACTACGCAGGTCTGCGTCTCATATTTGGCAAGCCTGGCACGCTGTACGATGACTGGAAAGGTTCATTTTCGTTTCCCTTTAAAGTCAACGTATGTCGCAATGGCAAACTATTTCCGTATGCGTTGAACATTGTGCATGATCGAAGCATGCCTGAGTTTCGTTTCAGAAGAATCGTACAGCCCAAAGAAAAATCAAACATTGACCTACGAGTTTACCGTGACCCTATTGAACACGAGTTCTCTCAAGACGATATCAACACCGTCATACTCCACATCCACGATTTATTACATTATTTAAGAATATTTGCATTCACCCCTGGTAACCCTGAATCAACCGACCCACGTTTACGCGCACACGATTTTGTTATTCTCACCCCTTCAAACCTGATTATTTCGGGGTGTATAAATGGCGTTTTTTTCGAAGAAGATTTCAGCAGCGAGAAGCGCTTCAATGCAGCAAAAAAACACTACAAGCACCTGATTAAAAACCCGCTTGCTGAATGGCCCAACGAACCTAATCCACCCCGGATCAGGAAAATACCGTTAAGTTTGCTGAAAATCAAAGACGACGACTAGCTAACCCTGAAACGTGGACCATTGAACGGGAAAAATCGGCC
>JAAYGT010000024.1 GCA_012727555.1 Alcaligenaceae bacterium
CCCGGGCCCGGTATTGTTCGAGGCTCAGCCCCAGATCGTCTGGGGGCTCATCGCGGCCCTGTTCATCGCCAACATCATGTTGTTCATCATGAACGTACCCATGGTGCGTGTGTTCGCGTCCATGCTGTCTATCCCGCCCTGGCTGCTCATTCCTGGCATCCTGGCCATCAGCTTCATCGGGGTCTATGCCATTAACGGCACGGTCTTCGACCTGCTCATGGTGGTGGGTATCGGGGTTATCGGGTATTTCCTACGCAAAATGAATGTACCCATGGCACCCCTGGTGCTGGGCGTGGTTCTGGGCAACATGATGGAACAAAACCTGCGCCGCGCCCTGTCGATCACCAATGGCGACCCTTCCATTCTGTTTGAAAGCAAAATCTCGATCGGCCTGTGGGTTGCTGCGATTCTGGTTGGTGTGGTTCCCCCGCTGATGCGCAGCTTGTCAAAACGTAAATCGCAGGTGCCTGCAAACTGACCATGCCGCGTGTCGTGAAGTATTGCACGGGCTTGCTCATTGCCCTGGTTGGTGCCTTGCTGGCCAAGGCACTCAGCCTTCCCCTGCCCTGGATCCTCGGTGCACTGATCGCCACCGCCCTGTTCAAAATGGGGGGGCTGCCTTCAGCCTGCCCGGGCCTGCTGCGTAACGCGGGTCAATGGGTCATCGGTACATCGCTGGGGTTGTACTTCACACCGCACATGTTACGGGTTATTGGCCACAACTTCCCCTACATTGTGGCCGGCATGCTGTTCGCCCTGTTACTGGGTATCCTGGGCTCCATCATTCTGCACCGTCTGGCTGGTGCCGACTTCAAAACGGCGTGGTTTTCCAGTGCCATCGGGGGGGCCAGTGAAATGGCCAACCTGGCCGAACGCCACAAAGCACGTGTTGATCTGGTGGCCTCGGCACACAGCCTGCGCATGCTGATGGTTGTCGTTTCCATTCCATTTGCCTTCGAATTTCTTGGCATACGGGGCACCGATACCTCTGCGTTCGACACAACACGTTTTTTTGATCCAGCCGGTTTTGCCATGCTGCTGGCCATCACCCTGGTTGCGGGTCTGGTTTTTCGCTTTCTACACTTGCCGAACCCTTGGGTGCTGGGCCCCATGCTGGCCACCTTGCTGCTCACAAGCCAGGAAATCACCCTCACGCACTTGCCCACCGAGATCACCAATGTCGGTCAGCTTTTCATCGGGTGGTCTTTGGGCGACAAATTCGGCCCCGACTTTTTCCGCAAAGCCCCGCGTTTCCTGGGGTTTGTAGCCGTTGCCAATACCCTGAACATTATTCTGGCCTTTGGTTTCGGGTACTGCGTTCATGTGGTGTCTGACCTGCCCTTTGCCACCCTGGTGCTGGGTACCAGCCCGGGCGGCATTGCCGAAATGGCCATTACCGCCAAAGTGCTGATGCTGGGGGCCCCCGTGGTGTCGTCCTTCCATGTCGTGCGTATGGTATTCATCTTGCTGGTGACTGGCCCACTCTATGTACCACTCAGGCGGGTGCTGGAACGCAATTGATATGTTATAACATTTCAATGAATGTCACTTACGCCCTTTTTCGCATGAACCCAACCGTTGCCCCACCGCTATCCTGCCCACAACCACCCATGGTCGGCCGCCACGTTTCCAACAAGGCAATTCGCCTGAAAAAAGCCGTGTTTTACGCACTGACCCTGGTGGTCGCGTTGCCAGGGTTGACGTCTGTTGCGCACGCCAGCAAAGCGCATGCGCATGGTCAGGCCGAACTGAACATTGCCATTGATGCTGAAACCATCACCCTGAACCTGGTTTCGCCGCTTGATAACCTGACAGGCTTCGAACACGCACCACGCACACCCGAACAGCACACGCGGGCACGTCAAGCTGCTGAACACCTGCAAAATGCCGACCAGCTGTTCATACCCGATCCGGGAGCAGGCTGTACCCTGGATTCGGTCGACCTTGAATCGGCCATTCTGGTTTCGTCCAGCACCCAGGCCGACAAAACCGCTGCCGGCACGCCTGCTGCGCCTGTGAAAGACACCGGGCAGCACGCGCACACGCCCGGTTACGGCACAAACGAGACCCATGCCGACGTCGAACTTACGGCAACCTTCCAGTGCGAAAACACATCGGTGGCGCGTTTCATCAACACCACGCTGTTTGACACCTTCAAACGCCTTCAAACAATGTCCGTTCAAATTGCAAGTCCGAACGGCCAGGGTGGCCTGACGTTGAAACGGGGTACCCAACGCATTGCCCTGCCCGGGTAACCATTGCTGTGCTGCAACTGCACGATCTTACGTTCCAGTGGCCCCACGCCGGCAAGCCGGTTCTGGTCATTGATGCGCTCGCCATTCAGGCGGGAACCCGGCTTTTCATCCAAGGGCCCAGCGGGTGTGGAAAGAGCACGCTGCTGGGCTTGCTGGCTGGCGTGCTTTTACCCACATCCGGTTCACTGCAGTTCATGGGAAACGACTGGCACCGGTTGCGGCCGGGGCAGCGCGATCGCTTCCGGGCGGACCATATTGGCTACATTTTTCAGCAATTCAACCTGATTCCCTACTTGAATGCCGTGGAAAACGTGGTGGCTCCCTGCCACTTTTCTTCGAAACGCTACCGTAGCGCCACACAGGCGACGGGCTCGCCATGGCAGGCGGCTACCCGCTTGCTCGATGCCATAGGGCTTTCAAAAAACGATCAGCGTGCCCAGGCACGCGAACTGTCCGTCGGGCAACAGCAGCGCATTGCAGCGGCCCGCGCCCTGATCGGGCAACCAGATCTGATCATTGCCGATGAACCCACGTCGGCGCTGGACGAAGCCCATCGGGATGCCTTCATGCACCACGTACTGACTGCCGTGGAAAACGCTGGCAGCACCCTGATCTTTGTCAGTCATGATCAAAGGCTTGCATCACGGTTCACCCACCACCTGAAGTTGCCCGACATCAATCGGGCAGCACACCCGTCACACGCATGAACACCTGGCTTTTGAACCTGGCCTGGCGCAGTGCCTGGAACCGTCGCTTCACGCTGGCACTGACCGTACTTTCGATTGCACTGGCCACCATAATGTTGCTGGGCATGGAACGCCTGCGCCACGAACTTCGTGGCCAATTCACGGCCGCTGTCTCGGGCACCGACCTGATCGTTGGCACACGCGGCGGTCAGCTACCGTTGTTGCTCTACACCCTTTTTCACACCGGGTCGCCCACCGGCACACTGAAAATGAGCAGTGTTCTGGACATCGCCCGGCAACCGGGCGTGGCCTGGGCCGTACCGATTGCCAAAGGCGACTCACATCAGGGCTACCCGGTCATCGGTACCACGCAAGACTACTTCCAGCATGTACGCTACGGACTCCGGCAAGTCCTTGAGTTTGCATCGGGCAGCCCGTGGCAGAGCGTGTTCGATGTGGTTCTGGGTGCCGATGTTGCCCGTGACCTGGGCTACGCAGCCGGCACCACATTAACCCTGGCGCATGGTGACGGGCAACTTAATGTCATCAAGCACGACGACAAACCCTTCCGGGTATCGGGTGTACTGGTTCGCACAGGCACGCCCGTTGACCGCACCCTGCTGATCAGCCTGCAGGCCATGGACGCATTGCACACGGGCTGGCTGGCTGGCACACCCATGCCCGGGCGGTTGAACGGGCCAGGCACCGTTACGGAGACACCCCGACCCGGAAACACGACAAACCCGCCGGACTCGTTGGACCCGGCCAGCACCGGAAACGCTACGACACGCCCGGAACAACGCCTGCCGGCAAACGCCACGGTCAATGCGGCCCTGATCGGCCTGGAACGACGCGCTGCCGTTTTCTCACTGCAACGCTTTATCAACGGTTACAAAAATGAACCCTTGATGGCCATTTTGCCAGGTGTGGCGCTGGACGAACTGTGGGGGTTGATCACGCCGGTTGAAAAAACGCTCCGGATCATGGCCTGGCTGGTGGCGGGCGTGAGCCTGGCCGGCCTGGTTTCGGTTCTGCTGGCGTCCATGAACGAACGGCGCCGCGAGCTGGCCATCCTGCGTTCAATCGGCGTACGACCTTCTGGCATACTTGCTGTCGTCAGCCTTGAAAGCCTGTGTGTGGCGTTAGCAGGTATGCTGCTGGGCAGTGGAACCCTGGCGGCCGGCATCGCGTTCGGTGGATCCTGGTTACAGGCGCGCACCGGCCTGCACCTGACACTTTCGCCCCCGACACTGGCCGAAGGCACCCTGCTTGCAGCCTTGTTGGGGGTGAGCCTGCTGGCCAGCCTGTTGCCGGCCTGGCGGGCCTACCGTGCCACGCTGGCTGACGGCCTTTCACCCACTGTTTAATACACTGTTCACCTGAACCTTAAAGCCAGGCGACCCAGCGCACACTGATGATCACCGACCCCATGCCGAACATGCCGATGTTGACGATTGACACAACGTACTCACCGATTGCCCCAAAGCATTCACGAAATTTTTTGCAACGTGCCTGTAAAAACCTGTTTGACACGCGGGTGGTCTATCGCACACTGACGGCCCTGCTCTTTGTTTTTTCAGCGTTGTTTTTTGGCCTGTTTGCCCTGCCGGCAGCCGCTCAGCCCACACAGTACCGGGAAATCAGCTGGGAGGATCTGGTACCGGCCGACTGGGACCCATCGGCTTCATTCAAAGACCTTGAAGACCTGATGGACCTGCCCGACACCGACCCGCGCGTGCTAACCCTGTACGAACGCATGCGCCAGGTCTGGGATCAGGCCCCGGTGGTGAAAACCCTTGACCAGAATAATGTGCGCCTGCCCGGCTTTGTGGTTACGCTTGAAAAGGACACCCGGGGGGTGAGCGAATTTTTGCTGGTCCCTTATTTTGGTGCCTGCATACACACCCCTCCACCGCCGGCCAACCAGATCATTCATGTGAAAAGTCCGCGCCCGGTTGCCGACCTTGAAACCATGGACACGGTGTGGATTCAGGGGCAACTTAAGATCGAACGGGGCAATTCCGACATGGGCATCAGTGGTTACAGCCTGATTGCAGATCAGGTACGCCCTTACGCGCCCGACAAGCCGGACTGACCCGCCCTGACTTCAGGCGTTGGGAAGTTCAGGCGTTGGGAAGTTCAGGCGTTGGAAGGTTCAGGTGCTGGCGCTTTGGGATGATGGAGCGTTCAGGCGCCGGGTGCTCAGCGTTAGTCTTCAGGCACAAAGACCAGGCGCATGGCAATATGATCGATACCGGCATCCAGATAAACATCACCATAGGCCTGAAACCCGTGACGCTCGTAAAAAGCGCGGGCATGACACTGTGCCGATAACTCAACCACGGGGTAGTCCAGGGTTCGGGCGTGCTGGATCAAAGCCTTCAACAGCCTGGAACCCACACCCGTGCCACGGAATTCCTGCAAAACCGCCATGCGCCCGATGTGGCCATCGGGTAGCAGCCTGCCGGTTGCAATGGCACGCCCCTGATCGTAGGCCACGGCATGCACCGATTCCGCATCGAACTCGTCCAGCTCGATTTCTTCAGGCACCTTTTGTTCCTGCACAAACACGGTAAAACGAACCGGCATGGCATCGTGCTGCAGGTCGGCCCAGTTACCGAGCACAATTCGCAACGATTCATTTTCTTCTTGGGTGTTCATAGGCGGTATTTTTTGATGGAATACAATGGACGATGGAATACAGCGAGATCACAAGCGGCCAGCCAGTATAAAGCGTGATGCGCTCCCATTCCTCGACCTGAAGGAAGGGCTCTTTAGCGCGACTGACCACCCTTTTTTTGCCAGTATGGTTAACAGGCAACCTGCCGAACCTGGAATCATCGGCCGCATGGAAAAATCGAAAAAAACAGATACATATCAAGGGTTTTCACGGATTACTTTGAAACCAGCACTTGCCTAGAATGAATTTACTGTCGAAACGACAGTAACACGACACCCTTAGTTGGTGATCGTCCTGGCGGTCTTAACGACACGCCTGGCGCTGCCAAAGGGCAGCACGGCCCCGCTTCATGGCGGGGCCTTATTTTTTGCATGTTCATTGAAAGTTCGCTGAAGGCACTTGCACAACACAAAAAGGCCGTGTATAGTTACGGTCTTTGGCGCATTAGCTCAGCCGGTTAGAGCGACGGAATCA
>JAAYGT010000167.1 GCA_012727555.1 Alcaligenaceae bacterium
CCACTTGCTGACATACGGCATTACCGAAGGGCGAAGCCTGGGAAACGGCATCCAGTTGCCGGTTTTTGATAATGACCCATTGTTTACGGGCGGGCTGGCGGCCAACAACCACCTGGACGCCTGGGAACGCGTCAAACTGATCGCGCCGTTTGTACCCACGTTCGAGCGCCCTGCGGGCTGGACACCGCCGGCCGATACGCCGATTCCGGTTGATTTCCGGCCGCCCGCCGGGTCTGATTTCAAGCTGGTAGTGCCGCCTGAAGTGACCGTGCCTGCAGGGGTGACGTTGTCGGAGCAAGTGTTTGTACCCGGCAACGGGACAACGCCGACGCCGACGCCGAACCCGACGCCTGCGCCAAATCCGGAGGCCCCGGCACAAGGCAACGAAGGAGGCGGCGCCATTAGCCCGGGTTCCAACACACCGGCCTTTACCCCCAGCAATAACAATGGCACCTGGACGTTACCATCCACCAACGGCGATGTCAGCCTGAGCATAAATGGTACTAACTACATCCTGACCCCCACGAACGGCGAGCCGTTCACAATTCCGGCTGGCAGCCTGAACACACTGGTCGTGCCTGCCGCCATTCGCCTGACAGGAACAACTGATGTTCTGAAAAACGGCACAGCCATTGACGGTGCGGTTACGGTCAGCAACGCGCCCGTATCCATCAGTGATGCCAACACTATTTCGGGCAAAACATCTGGAGTGGTTACGGCAACGCTGGCAGGAAATTCATTGGCCAGCCTTGTTCACAATGACACTGGCATCAAGGAATCGAACAACGCCTACACGGTTACGGTGAATGATGCGGAGAACGCTGCACTGAATGCAACTGACCTGGCTTCACTGGGGGGCAAAACGACAGGCACCGTCACCGTGACGAATGCCGTGAACATCTCGGGCACAGCTGCGGACGTAACAGCCGCTCTGGTGACACCCGCGACCAAGGTAGAGGCCGGTAAGGCGAATGTCGTGATCAACGGCAGCGTCAATGCCAGCGAATTAGGCGCCATTCGTGAAAAAACAACGGGGTCGATCACGCTTGAGGGTACAGAAGAAAAAGATACCTACGACCTCAGCACATTGGGTGCAGGCGACCTGATCATCAATGGAAAAGGCGGCGATGATACGATCAGCACGGGCGCTGGCAATGATACGCTGACTGGTGGAACGGGTAATGACACCATTTCCGGTGGTAGCGGCAATGACACGCTGATGGGTGGTGCAGGTGCCGATAGCCTGACGGGCGGAGATGGGGTTGATACGGTCAGCTATGCAGATCTAATTAACTCTGGAAGTCACGGATTTGATGAGGATAGGATCGCAGGCATGGTGATCAACCTGACGGACAGCAAGATTCCTGGTGGCACGATTGGTAGTCTATCTATTTTCAGTGGAAACTATCTGGGCGGGGGGGCCGGGGGTACAGACAATGGCCCTGACATTGCCGCAGGCACGGCGGGTTACCTGACGACCAGTTTGGCCAACGCAAGCATTAACGGCACCGGAAATCGCGACTCCCTGGCCACCATTGAAAGCGTAATCGGCTCCTCACTGAATGATTACATTGCTCTTGGTGATGGCGGCATGTCTGCTGAAGGCGGGGCTGGCAAGGATGCCATCCTGGGTGGCGAGGGCAATGACACCCTCGACGGAGGCATTGGTGATGACATTCTCTCCGGCGCCGGCGGCAACGACCGTATTACTGGCGGGGATGGTGCCGACTCGATCACGGGCGGTGCAGGTGCCGACGACATTACCGGTGGGGCCGGGATAGATACCTACCACTTTGTCGGCGAAGGATCGGCCAACAGCTCGGAAACAGTGATGGACGTCTACCGAGGTGTTACAAGCGAAGACCGTTTTGATTTTTCGAAGATAACACAAACGGCTGAGAGCCTTGCCAGCAATATCACGGTTACCCTATCGGTAGACAAGGCAGGGGTTACCGACAACAATGTGATATCCGCGCTCGTCACGAACGGCATGGTCACCGGCTACGTGACCGGCAATGGATCCACGGTTACTGCAATTAGTGCAGAGGACACGTCTGCATTCACTTTCGAACAGGCGCTTGCCGCCGTGCGCCAGTCGGTAACCGGTCTCGGCGAACTGGCTGTTTTCCGCCACGGTACGGATGCCTACGTTTTCATTGAGGCTGGCGACAACGATATGGTTGCCAAACTGGCCGAGGCGAATGTGACGGGCGTTACAGTGACTGCTGAGGTGATGTCTCTGACTGTTGATACAACCGCCCCGGCGTATGCCTCAGCCGTGATTTCAGGTGAGAACAAAGTTGTTACGCTGACCTATAACAAAAGCCTTGTCAGCAATGTTCCCGACCTCAAAGCCGCTGTCACATTTTCTGCCAACGGCAAAACCTTCAGCGCATTGGGCACCAATGACACCGTGACCATTGACGGCGACAAACTGGTCGTCACCTTCGAGACCGCGCTGACCGGCGGCACGAATGCCATCAAAGTGGCCGCCAACTCGCTTAAGGATGCGTACGGTAATATCCAGGCCCAGGATGCGACTGCGGCTGATGTAGAAGCACCGGACATCATCGCGCCTACGCTTGCGTCAACTGCTGTATCGGGGGATAACAAAATTATTACGCTGACGTACAGTGAAAATCTGGTCAGCAACGTAAACGATGCCACAGCGCTCAAAGCCGCAGTACAATTTGCCACCGACGGTACAACATTCAATGCATTGGGTGCGAATGACACGGTGGCCATTGACGGCAATAAACTGGTGGTCACCGTTGAGGCCGCGCTAACCGGCACAAGCAATGTCATTCAGGTTGCTGCTGCTACGCTTAAAGACGGGTCTGGCAACATCGCCTCGGCTGCCGCAACAACCAGCGCAATTGCAGCAGGGAATCTCGCGCCTGCCATTTCGAACGTTACGTTTGATGCAAGCGGAGTCACCTTCACGGCAACTGACCCTGATGCAACTGACACCCTGCAGGCGTATATCAGTTTCACAAATAACAACGTAACCACCAACACACTGTTAAATGGCCTGACGGTCAATAAGGGCCAGCCCACTACCTACATAGTGGCTGCACAATCATACCCTGCCCTCAAAGGTAACCTGATGGTCGCCGACAGGCCATTGACGGACCCTGCAGTGCAAACTACCACCTACATAGACACGCTCATTGGCATCGGAACGAATGACGACGACTCGATCATCACTCAATCTGCGCTTGTCGCGTACGGATTTGGTGGCAACGACACGCTGGTCGGCTACACAGCGTCAGACACGATCTGGGGCGGTGAAGGTAACGACCAAATTACGGGCTACGGGGGTAGCGATTATCTGTATGGTGACGCGGGTAACGACACGTTTGTGTTCAATGCGGGCGAACTCTTTGGTGTTGGTGAAGCGAACAAAGATCTTACGGATGCCAAAATTATCGGCGGTGATGGTGATGATGCCATTATGCTCAACACCGACGGCGCATGGAACATCTCCACAAACAACGCATTTGATAGCGCTCGCATTTCCGGTATCGAAACAATCAACATAAATACCGCCACGGGCAATAACGTCAGCATTGTTCTTAAAGATGACGCGTATGAGGCGGGTTTGCGCAAAGTTGATCTCTCAAATGACACATACTCTGGTGGCATAACCACGATCAGCGTTGCCGCTGAAACTGGATCATCTAACGGCTATACACTCATAGGTTCGGCAGGTGCAGACACGATCATCGGTGGTGCGGGTGCCGATACCATTACGTTGGGTTTAGGTGCCGACGTTTTGGTGCTGAACCAGACCGCTACGGCTGACACCATCACCGACTACAAGGTGACTGACGACGTGATCCATTTGTCGAAGAGTGTTTACACTGCGCTGGTGGGCGCCGTGGGTGCCACAACTCTGGATACCGATTTCGTTTCTTTGGCAAACGCTGCTGCGCTGACCGGGGGCTCAGTTGCGGCGTCCACAAATAGTCAGGCTTTCGTCTTCCTGCAGGATACCGGTGCGCTGTACTACAACACCGATGTTGAGACCGCAGGTGGTTTGACGCTGGTCGGTATCTTCCAGGGTGGTGCCAGGCTGGTTGCTACCGAGTTCACCATCGTTGCCTGATCGCCACCGAAAACACCGCCGACTCCGGTTGGCGGTGCAGGTCAGAACTTTGGAACCCCATTGCCGACGAGTTGGTGGGTTGATTACCGAGGCGCAGCGGGGTGGCTCGATAGCAGTGCACAATGTCTGGAGGAATGGTAATGGCAACGTTAACGATACGCTTGCCGGATGATACGGCCGAGCGCTTGAAGTCGCTGACGAAAAATCGTGGCCTGAGTACTAACAAACTGGTAGAAGAACTCAGTGCACGGGCCTTGGCGGCAACGGGTGATGTGAAGCAGGCATTGGCGATTCTGGATCGGCTGGATGCCGATGATCGTCGGTCGCGGTAATTGCCCCCCAGCCACACCGTGCAGTCAGGCCACTTACGACAAGCCTGTGAACTGTACTCGCGGCAGCATCCAGCGCCCGGAATGACCAGGAAGCTGGATAAAACCAAAATGCTGGTAAAACGCGGCCGCTTGTGCGGATTTGGCGTCTACAACCAGGGCGGTAATGGCAAGCGTTTCACTGGCAATGGCAACACGTTTGCAGGCGTCAGCAAGAAGGATTGAGCCCAGCCCCTGCCCATGTGCCTGCAGGTGAACAGCCAAACGCCCGAGCAGCGCCACCGGCACGGGGTAGCGTGGCAGTTTTTTACGCCACTTTTCCGGTAAAGTCTCTGTCGCTATGCTGGCTGCACTCAGCGTATAAAACCCGGCCACGATGTGTGGCTGTTCGGTGGGCGATGCGATGAATACCCGTGCGACGCCACGCTTTATATCCTGTGATGCATAGCGTTGCACATAATCGTCGAGCGCCTGCTCGCCACACGTGAACTCGTTAACTTTGGCTGCGGCGTCAAGTGCTCGAATGGAATAAACCATTTATTTCACGTGCCTGGCGTGACGCTGGAATGCGCGCTGCAGCGCGGGGTTTGCAGGTGCCGGTTGATCCAGTGCGTCAAGAAATGCAGCAAAGTCAGCTTGAGACAAGCTAAGGGCTTCGTGCGCTTGCACGATAGATTGTGCCTGCTCAACGGCGTTTCTGAGCACGAATTCAGAGACGCTCATGTGTGCGTAGGCGGCCGCTTTGTCGAGCAAACGTCGCACCTCGTTATCGCAGCGGATGTGCAACCGGGTATCTTTGGCAAGGGTTGGCATGGCGGGCTCCTGAATATAACGGCGTTTAGTGTGTGCCATTTGTGCGTACAGTGTCAAGTCAATGCCCGCCGTAAAGCCGTGCGCCTTCAGCGCTGAAGGCGGTATGCGCAAAGTGGGCGGTGATGATGCGCCAGACGGTTCCTGCATGACACTTGCATAGTTAGCATATCCAGGTATTACAGCCGCCTGGGTTGGGGCTTCCCATTTAAGGTAGTTTAAGGTTTCTTTTCTGACAATTGCTAAAACAAGGAAATATTTGTCCGCATGTGCGGCGTTTGTTTCAGTGCCTGATTGATTCGCTGCTTTGGCGACGCAGGCGGTGTCACCCTTGTTTCAGGAAATTGTCATGGCTACACCCATTCCGTTCAACGCAACCTGGTATTTGTCGCAAAACCCTGATGTGGCCGCC
>JAAYGT010000025.1 GCA_012727555.1 Alcaligenaceae bacterium
CCTGGTGTTGTTGCGCTCTATCGGCCAGCGCTCGATTACCTGCTGATCGACCTTGCGCACTACAATCCAGACAAATTGCGGGGTGTGCGTAATCTGGTGGCGCTGATCGCACAGATGGAACAGGTGGAACGCAATGAAGCGATCATCGACCTGGTTCAACAACTTCGTGATCTGGCGCAGGATAATCCCGAACTTGAACGTACGTTAACGACCTGGGTGGGTGCGCTGATCAAGCGAAATGTGGGTAAAGATTTCGACCTTCCTCAGAATATCGATTTAAAGGGTGTGAAAATGCAGCTCGAAAAGCGGTTTCAGCAGTGGTTTCGTGAGCACGAACAAAAGGGCCTGATGCGTGGCCGTGAAGAAGGGATGGCTGAGCTTCTGGAACGGGCGTTGACCAAACGTTTCGGGCCACTGCCCGACAACGTCAAGGGAAAAATTCACCACGCTTCAGCCGCGCAACTGGCTAACTGGTTCGACAGGGCGCTTGATGTACAACGTCTTGACGATGTGTTTATGCCCGACGTTCATTGAAAACAGCCCAGGCAGCCCGGTTTTGCCTTGCTTTGGCATACACTGGCCGGCCCGTGTGTGGCTAAAGCCCTGCCAGATGCCGTACCACCCGCCCCATGGTGTAATAAGCCTCTTCAAACAGGCGCGATAAAAACGGTGCGGTTTGCGGCAGCACAATCGCCAGCAAAATCAGGCCGGTCATCAGGGTCATGGGAAAACCTACCGCAAACACAGAAAGCTGTTGCGCTGTACGGTTCAGGATGCCCAGGGCCAGGTTGATGGTCAGCAAAATGATGATCAGTGGCAGTGCCAGCAGCATGCCGCTGGTCATGATCTGCGAACTCCATTCCAGAATGACGCCCCAGCCGTTGATGTCCAGCGGGGCATTGCTGACCGGCAAAATATCAAAGGTGCGGACCAGACCGGCCAGAATCACCAGATGGCCGTTCAGCGCCAGCAGCAGCAACAGGGCCATGTTGTTCATGAAGCGGGCCAGCACGGCCGTGTTGGCGCCGGTGGCCGGATCAAAAAACGAGGCAAACGACAAACCCATTTGCAGGCCGATGAATTCCCCCGCAGTTTGCACCACCGCAAAGGCAATCCGTATCACAACACCCAGTGCCATGCCAATGATCACTTGCTTGAAGCTGATCATCAGGCCTTCCCACGAATAGGGCGCAACGGCGGGCATGGGCGGCAGGGTGGGGGCGATCACGGCCGCCACCACAATGGCAAACCCCGTTTTTATAGGCGCCGGTATGGCGGAATCGCCCAGCAGGGGCGATGTTGCCATGAGCCCCGCCAAACGGAACAGGGGCCACAGAAAGGCATTGATCCAGATGTACATCTGGTCGATGTCAAGGGTGATCAAGGTTAAATCACCATGTTGGGTATCTGGTTCAGAATGCTTTGTATGTATTCGACCATGGTCACGATCAGCCAGGGGCCCAGCATGACCAACGCGGCACCCACCGCCAGCAGTTTCGGAATGAATGACAGGGTCATTTCATTGATTTGAGTGGCCGCCTGGAAAATACTGATCAGCAAACCCACCACCAGGGTGGTGATCAGCAAGGGGCCCGCCATGATCAGGGCCACTTTCATGGCCAGATAGGTCATGGACATGACGGTTTCCGGTGTCATCGCGCGCTCCTACAGGTAAAAGCTTCGGGCCAGGGAACCCAGCAGCAAATGCCAGCCATCGGCTAAAACAAACAGCATCAGTTTGAACGGCAGCGAAATGGTGACCGGCGGTACCATCATCATACCCAATGCCATCAGGGTGCTGGCCACCACCAGGTCAATGATCAGAAAGGGAATGAAAATGGTGAAGCCGATCTGGAAGGCGGTTTTCAGTTCGCTGGTAACAAATGCAGGAACCAGCACACGCAAAGGGGTGTCTGCCGGGGTCTGGATTTCGCTGATGCCGGCCATGTTGCTGAACAGGATCAGATCAGCATCGCGGGTTTGGGCCAGCATGAAGGCGTGCAAGGGGCGTGAACCGACCTGAAGGGCGTCTTCAAAGGCGAGTGTGCCGGCGCTCAGGGGCAGGTAGGCCTGTTCATAGATCTGGTCGAACACCGGCGACATGGCATAAAACGTCAGGAACAATGCCAGGGCAATGAGCACCGAGTTCGGCGGCGATGAGCCCGTGCCCATGGCCTGGCGCAAAAGCCCCAGCACAATAATAATGCGCGTGAAGCCGGTCATGAGCATCAGCATGGCCGGCAAGAACGACATCATGGTCAGCATGACCAGAGTCTGCAGGCTCAGCGACCAGGTTTGGCTGCCGTTCGGGTTGGGGGTGCTGGTGAGCGCGGGCAGGGTGGCTTGCGCCAGGGCAGTGGCCGGCCAGAAGGCAGCCAGCATCAGGATCAGCAAGGCGATGAGGCCGGCAACGGTGATTCTTTGACAGGCCATGGTTCAGCGCTTTTTCAGGAGGGTGCCGAGCATCTGGCTGAAGCCTTCCCGATGGTTGGCTGAGCCGTTGTGCGCGGGCGGGTTTTCATTCGAGGCGCTGGCCTGAACCTGTTCCGTCAGGTTGGCCGAGCCCTGCAAGGTATGCAGCAAGGTAATGCTGTTTTGTGTCACCCCGACCACCAGGCGGGTGTCTTCAACCTGCACCATGGCAATGTAGGCCCGTGCGCCCAGGCTCTGTACGCCCAGCACCTTCATGCCCGAAACCTGCCCGGTGCGCACCCAGCCTGCCCGGCGGGCCAGCCAGCTGCCCCCGAGAATCAGTGCGATCACGAAGATCAGGCTGAGGATGATGCGCAGGACATCCGGTTCTGTCATGGGGTGGGCAGGCTATGCCGGTTAACGCCGGCCGTTCAGGCGATGAATGCGGTCGGCCGGGGTAATGATGTCGGTGACGCGAATACCATACTTGTCGTCGACCACCACGACCTCGCCCTGGGCGATAAGATAGCCGTTCACGTAGATATCCATGGGCTCACCGGCCAGGCCATCGAGCTCGACCACCGAGCCCTGGCCCAGTTGAAGAATGTTCTTGATGGTGAGGCGGGTGCGACCCAGTTCAACGGACAACTGGACGGGGATGTCCATGACCATGTCGATGTCGGCATTGCCGGCAATGGCATCGTTCACCAGGGGCTGAAATACATTGGTGGCAGGGCTGGCCGTGCTGGTGCGTTGTTCCAGATTGTTCGAGGGCGCAGCAGGGGCTGCCGGTGCGGGCGCAGGCGCCGGGGCAGCCACCTGGGTTGCCGCCGTTTGTTCGGCCAGTGCGGCTGCCCAGTCGTCTTCTGCACTTGAGGCCAGGCCTTCAGCCTGGTTCGGACGCGAAGCCGCAGCCTGTTCGGCCAATGCTGCCGCCCAGTCGAGATCCGCGGAATCGGAGGCATCACCGGCTGCGTTGGCGTTGTCAGGGTCTTTATCGGGATCAGTCATGGTTCAGGTTTAAATCAGATCGGTTTCGGCATTGGCCAGAATTTTATTCACGCGCAGGGCATAGCGGCCACGCGCCGTGCCATAGCTGCATTCGACAACGGGCACCCCGCCCACATGGGCAGTAATGACCTGCGGAATTTCGATGGGCAGGACATCGCCCACTTTCAGGCGAACCAGTTCGGCAATACTGGTATCGATTTTTGCGAAATCGGCCACCAGTTCGAGATCGGCGCTGCGCATTTGACGCGTCAGGGCTTGTGTCCAGCGTTGATCGGTGGTGTCGTTGGCGACATCTTGCAACGGCCGCGTGAGCAGATCGCGCAGCGGTTCGATCATGGAGTAGGGCAGGCAGATATTGAGCCGCCCGCCCGATGCACCCAGTTCAATATTGAACGAGGATACCACCACAATTTCATTGTTGCCCGCAATGCTGGCAAACTTGGTGTGCATTTCCGAACGAATGTATTCGAATTCGATCGGATAAATGTTTTCCCAGGCACTGGCGTAGCTGTCGAGGGCCAGCGTGAGCAGGCGCCGGATGATGCGCTGTTCGGTATTGGTGAAATCGCGCCCTTCAACCCGTGTATTGAAGCGCCCGTGGCCGCCGAAAACGGTGTCAATGACCAGAAACACCAGGTTGGGATCGAAACTGAACAAGGCGGTGCCGCGCAGCGGCTTCATGGACACCATGTTCAGGTTGCTGGGCACCGGCAGATTGCGTTCGAATTCAGAGTATTTCTGAATGCGCATGGTGTTGACGGTGATGTCGGCGTTGCGACGCATGAAACTGAAAAATGCCGCCCGCAGCCGCCGGGCAAAACGCTCGTTGATGAGTTCGAGCGTTTGCATGCGATGGCGTATGACGCGATCGGGGGAGGTGAGGTCGTAGGCACGTACGCCGGCAGGCTCTTCAGGCTTGGCGGCTGCCTGGGGGGCCTCGCCGGTTACACCGGCAAGCAGGGCATCGACTTCTTCTTGTGAAAGCGCACTTTGATAGGACATGGGCTACGTTCGCGCGTGGCTTACTGGATAACGAAGGCTGTGAACAGCACATCGGTGATCAGCGGACCGCGCACATGCGGAGAATAGGGCGCTTGCAGGGCATCGGACAGCGCTTTCACCAGGGCCGCCCGCCCTTCGGGTGTCTGGATGAATTCAGGGCTTTGTTGGGAAAGCAGGCGCAGCACGCGATCACGCACTTCGGGCATGTAGTCGCGGATCATTTGGCTGGATTGTTCGTCGCCCATGCGCAGGGTGATGCCGGTGTACAGGATCCGGTTGCGCGTTTCGCCGCGCAGCGTGACGGTGAAGGCTTCAAGCGGCGTAAAAATGGGCGGGCCAGCGTACGGCGGCGGAGCTGCCGGCGCAGTTGGTGCCATGGGAGCGCCGGCCGGGGCAACGGCACTGGCCAGGTTACCCAGCCCGATGTTGAATTTGCTGGAAAGAAACAACGTACCCACCACGGCACCCACCACGAGTATCAGTACGAGAATAATCAGCAAGAGCCATTTCATGATACCTGAGGATTCTTTTGCGGCCATGGGAATGTGGGAGCGTTATATGTAGCCAAGCATTATAGCGGTTGAAAAAGCGCACGCAGAAAGGCGTGCGCATTGGGACACAAGATTTTACGCAAAAGTATCGACCAGTGCGTTGGGGTCAACAGGGCCGCGTGCGGCTTCAGCGGCGGCCACGGTGCCAGGCCCGCCTTCCAGACCCGCCAGAACACCGCCTGCAGCACCCGTGCCGGATTCACCCGCACTGCTGCCTGCACCCTGGCCGGCCTGTTCAGACTGCCCCGGTGTACCTTGATCGTTGACCGAGGCGTCGCCCAGCGCAATACCGGCCTGGGCCAGTAACTGCTGCAGTTGCGGCAAGGCGTTTTCAACAGTTTGACGCACCACGGCATGCGGCGAAACGAAGGCGGCTTGCATGATGTTGTCGTGCACCGTGAGCGTGATACGAATGGGGCCGAGATCGGGCGGATCGAGACGCATTTCAGCGACCATGGGGCCCTGGTTGTTAGTTTGCGACAAATTGAACACGGTGCGGGTGAAATCGGTACCCCACTGCGGATTCGAGAGCGGTGTGCTGACTGCCGCAGCGACCGGCAGGCCGGTGGCACCCAGGCCGCCTGGTACGGCCGCCTGACCGGCCGCCCCCTGGGCAAGGCCCAGCGTACCCAGTGTGGCGCCTTCCTGCGTATTCAGGCCCGCCTGTTGCAGCGCGGGTGTATCAGGGGCGGTAAACAACAGGCGCGAACTGTTGACCAGATTCAGGAAGGTGTCGGTGCTTTCGGCGGCTTTGCCGCTGCCCGACAGGGCAGAATCACCCCATTTCGGGGCGCCGGCGCCGGATGCGGCCTGCGACAGGGCGGCCTTGCTGCGGGAGACTGCCGCCCCGTTCAGGCCATTGGTGGCCAGACCCTGACCAACCCCGCTGCCCGGCGCGGCGGCGCCTGCCAGACCGCCCAACGCAGATGCCAGCGGTGTCAGTGTGGTCGTGTCTGTAATTTGTGCTGCTGTTGGGGTTTTGCCTGTTATTGCAGTTGAGCCCGCAACCGGTACGGAGAGATCGGTTTGAACCGTGAGTGTGGGACGGAGTGCAGCAGTTTGATCGCCCCTGCCGGCAAGAATGTTGGCCTGAATGTTGGTGGCAGAACCCTGGATGCTTGCACTCTGCTTCGTACTGGCACCCGATAGCGTATCGGGGTGGTCAGAACTGGCAGGATCAAGGCCCGCCAGTGTAGCCACCCCCGACGTTGCCGCGTTGCGGCCGCCCGGTTGCCCGTTCGCGTTCTGGCCCGCCAGTGCATTGCCCGACAAGGCATCGGTGGTGGCAGCAAGACGATCGATATTCAAGGTGTCTGTGGGGCCGGCTTCGGCCTGCAGCGGATTCAGGCCGGCCAGCAGTGCCGACGCCGCCTGCTGGCCCGCCATGGCCAGAGCCCCCTGCGA
>JAAYGT010000168.1 GCA_012727555.1 Alcaligenaceae bacterium
AGGGCCATGATGCTGGTTTTCATCATGCTGCAAATGCGATCTTTCGCGGGAACCTTCATGGTCGTAGCCACCGCCCCGTTGGGCTTGATTGGCGCCGTTCTGGCGCTGCTGGTGTTCAACCAGCCATTTGGCTTTGTGGCCTTGCTTGGGCTCACCGGCCTGGCGGGTATTCTGATGCGCAATACACTGATTCTGACACAACAGGTAGCCGACAATTTCGAAGCCGGCATGCCTGCATTCGAGGGTGTGGTGGAAGCGGCCGTGCAACGTGCCCGCCCGGTGATATTGACTGCGCTGGCGGCTGTGCTGGCGTTCATACCCTTGACCTTTGACACGTTCTGGGGCCCGTTGGCCTATGTATTGATTGGCGGTGTTGCCGTGGGTACTGTCATAACACTGTTGTTCGTGCCCGCCTTGTATGGCCTTTGGTTCAGAATCCAGCCAGCCTGAAACAAAAAGCCCGCTCGGAACGCAGCGGGCTTTTTGTTTCAGGACTTACAACAAGCTGGTTGACCTGAGTACCGTGCCGTTGAACCACCTGCACAGGCAATGAGGATCAGCCATTGGCTTTTTCGGAGGTATCGGTTGCCACGCCTTCGTGAGCGGCTTTTTCGGCTTTGTCGATCAGGGCATACACGTGTGCCAGACGATTGCTGTAGCTGATGGTGGCCAGTTCACCGGCTTCCACGACACTGCCCACGACCTCGCGTTCGAGTTTGGCGATGAGACCACGCATGGGCGGGATAACCTGGGGATTGATGGTGAGCATGGCGAGCATGAGCGCATCGAGAGCAACCTGATTGGCGGCTTCGAGACCTTCGAGGACGGCGTTGATGTCACTGACTTTGCTGGCAAATTTTTCCACTTCTTTTTCCATGGTTGTTGTTCCTGTTGGTACGGAAACCTAATCGTAATTCATTTCCTTCACACTGTAAGCCTTTTTTGCAGCCCGGGTATGAATCATTTATGAAATATCAAACGGTTTCGAATTTGATGCCTGGAAACTGAACTGACAACCGCCAAAAACGTCAGAACGCAGGCCCGTTGGCGAACGAGCACGGGTTAAGATTCACACTTCAAATGGAGCGCAGCATGACACGCAGCAGAACATGGGGTTATGAACAGCCCGATTGCACAGGTAACAATGCCCTTGGGCTTTTTATTGATGATCTTGATTATGTAATACAACACTTCATGCGCGCCCCTGGCCTGCAAACCGAAGCGCGAGTGTTTCAGGCACAGGCTGCGGCCAATACACTGGTGCAGGAATACCGTGATCGCGCACGCAAAACCCAGGCGTTCAATGGTCAATACATCGAGATCCGTGCCGTGAACATGGGAAACGACACGGTTCAGTTATTGCCCGTTTTTTCTCCCGGACTCAAACAGGCCCTGACAACGCTACTGGAAAAAACCAGAACCACCCAACCGCACTGAGATCTGAACAATGCCGGGTGGCTGCGAGTCGGGGTGATGCAGGACAACTGCACAACCTGAATGGATCCACTCTCCCCATTCACTGACGCCCTAACCCCAGCGTTTCAACGGCAGCCCGACCCTGCTCGCGCTCTCGGGTCATGGCTTGGGCGCAATCGGATGCCGAGCCAGCGATCGGCTCAATACCGAAAGCCTGAAGCTTTTGCACTGTTTCGGGTAGCTTCAAAAGAGCATTGACCTGAGCGCCCAAGGCTTGCGCAACGGCATCAGGTGTCTGGGCAGGAACAAACAAACCGACCAATGCCGACATGCTGACGCCAGGGTAACCGGCTTCGGTCAGGGTGGGAAGATCAGGCAGATTGGCCAGACGCTGGTCATGGACCACAGCCAGTGGACGGATCTTGCCGGACCGAATGAAGCCTGCGGCGGCTGCCGTGTCGACCATGATCACGTTCACGTGACCTGCCAGCAAGCTGACCACTGATGCAGCGGCTCCGCGCGATGGCACATGCGACAGCGTGACCCCGATCTGGCGGTTGAACAGCGCCATGGCTACGTGATGTGGTGTACCTGCACCTGCGGAACCAAACGTATAACGCTCAGGCGAAGCCTTGATCGCCTGAACAAGGGCATCAAGTGTCTTGAAACCGGAATCGGGCTTGACCGCCAGCACCAACGGGAAACGCGCCATGAGCGAGACAGGCTTCAGACCCGTTTCCGGATCATAGGAAACACCAGGCTGCATGAACGGGATCAAACCCAGAATACCGTTGTCGGCCGACACAAACGTACGACCGTCCGGTTTTGCGGCAATCGCTTCCTTGATCGCCCCTTCGGGTGTTTCTCCTGCCCTGTTTTCAAGGTTGACCGGTTGACGCAACGCATCGGAGAGAGGGCCACTGAGTGATCGTGCCAGAAAATCGGTACCGCCTCCTGCGGGGTAAGGAATGATCCAGCGCAGGGGAGCCTCGGTGGGGGACTGTGCCTGGGCCGTTGAAAACACAAGGGACAAAGGCATTGCCAACAGGCATGAAAGCGCTATTTTTCCGAGAAGACGCATTTTATCTCCGCATGAGCATTTAATTCACATTCAATGCAACACTATAACAGCCCCAACACCAAGAACTCCAGCCTGACGCTCACTACGACAGGGTTTCAAAAATAAAGAAATCAGGGAAATTGCCTAGTACCGTAGTTATTGACGCTACCAATTGGTATCGCCTATAAACAAAAAACAAAGGAAACCTGCCCTTCAGTGTTTCCAACAAAGCCACAACAAGCAAGTCTAACAAACGCCAGGAGACAAACATGACCAGCACAACTGCGAACGGTACGGCCACATCCCAGCTCAAGGCTTCGCGCCGCAAATTTCTGGGGGGGGCTGCCGCCGGTACGGCCGCCGCCGTCGGAATGGGTTTTCCAGCCATCGTCAGCGCTCAAGCCCCGATCAATTTCCGTTTCCAGAGCACCTGGCCCACCGTTGACATTTTTCACGAATTCGCCCTTGACCTCGCCCAGAAAATCAACGACATGACAGGCGGCGAACTGAAAATTGAAGTCTTGCCCGCCGGTGCTGTCGTGCCCGCCTTCGCGCTGCTTGATGCCGTTTCCAAAGGCACACTTGATGGTGGTCATGGCGTACTGGGCTACAACTACGGGAAACAAAATGCCTTGGCCCTGTACTCGTCAGGCCCGGCATTCGGCATGGATGCCAACATGGTGCTGGCATGGCACAAATACGGTGGCGGCAAGGAAATGCTGGCTGAACTGTACGAGCAGATCGGCGGCAACGTGGTGTCCTATCTGTACGGCCCCATGCCAACACAACCCTTCGGCTGGTTCAAAAAACCGATCACCAAGGTCGACGACCTTAAAGGTCTCAAGTTCCGCACCAACGGTCTGGCCATTGATCTGTTCACCGCCATGGGTGCTGCCGTAAACGCCCTGCCCGGTGGTGAGATCGTCCCCGCCCTCGATCGCGGTCTGCTTGATGGCGCTGAATTCAACAACGCCACCTCTGATCGCCTGCTGGGCTTTCCCGACGTCTCAAAGGTCTGCATGCTGCAAAGCTTCCACCAGTCATCGGAAACCTTTGAAGTCATTTTCAACAAAGACAAATTCAATGCCTTGCCCGACAAGATGAAAGCCATCATCAACAACGCTGTCGAGGCCGCATCAGCCGACATGTCCTGGAAAGCAATTGACCGCTACTCCAAAGACTATATCAACCTGCAAAAAGATGGCGTCAAATTCTACAAAACTCCCGACACCATACTGCAACAACAGCTGGTCGTCTGGGACCAGATCGTGGCCAAGAAGTCTGAAACCAACCCCATGTTCAGCAAAATCGAAAAATCCCAGCGCGACTTTGCACAGCGCGCCATGGCCTGGGACATGGACACCAACAATAATCGCCGCATGGCTTACGCACACTACTTCGCCAAACGCAGCTGATCCCTGTTGCAGGTAGCGCTCTGCCCCCGGTATGTTGTTCTCCGCCTACCGGGGTAACAGGCCACCCAAGAGCGGACCGCACCTTTGGGCGGGTCCGCTCTGTTTGTCTATACCCCCCAGGTGAATCACCATGCAGAAGCTGTTAATAACCATTGACCGCGTCAACACGCGTATAGGCCAGTTTTTTGGCTGGCTTGTGCTCGCACTTACGCTATTCATTGCCTACGAAGTTTTTTCACGTTACGTGCTGGGCAACCCCCACGCCTGGGCGTTCGATGTCATGAACATGCTTTATGGCACCTTGTTCATGATGGCCGGCGCTTATACCCTGGCCAAGAATGGCCATGTGCGCGGTGACGTACTGTACGGATTCTTCCCGCCACGCCTGCAGGCAGGCCTTGATCTTGTCCTTTATTTCCTCTTTTTCTTCCCCGGCGTCATTGCCCTGGCCTGGGCCGGCTACTTCTACGCCGCCGAATCCTGGGCTATTACAGAACACTCCACCCTCACCGCCGATGGCCCCCCCATCTACCCCTTCAAGGCCATGATTCCCTTCGCAGGTTTCACACTGCTGCTGCAAGGTTTCGTCGAGGTCGTGTACTGCATCAAATGCCTGCAAATGGGTGAATGGCCCAATCGCGACAAAGACGTCGAAGAAGTCGACCTCGACAAATTCAAGGAAATGGTTCACGTGAATTCCGATGACATCCAGAAACTCGATGACCTGATCGTTCAGCGCGAACTTGAGCAGGCCAAAAGCAAAGGGAGCACGACATGAGGAAAGAAGTATGGTTTGGGTTATCCATCCTCATTGCCATCGTCACTGCCCTGTTCATCCTCATGCCCTCGCCGGCCGACATGACCAACGGCCACTTGGGCCTGCTCATGCTGGCGCTCATTGTGGTCACCATCATGCTCGGTTTCCCGACGGCATTCACGCTTATGGGCATGGGGGTCATTTTCACGTACCTGGCTTACCGTGGCATGGGGCCGGAACTGGCCATCAAGCAAACACTTGACCTGATGGTGTTACGTGCCTATTCGGTCATGACCTCCGATGTTCTGATCGCAGTACCTTTGTTCATCTTCATGGGGTACCTGGTCGAACGCGCCAATCTCATCGAAAAACTGTTCAAAAGCCTGCACTTGGCCATGGCACGCATTCCGGGCTCTCTGGCTGTGGCAACCATCATCACATGCGCGGTCTTTGCAACGGCAACCGGCATCGTGGGTGCCGTGGTCACGCTCATGGGATTACTGGCCATGCCAGCCATGCTCAAAGCCGGCTACGACGTCAAGCTTTCAGCAGGCGCAATCACTGCGGGGGGATGTCTGGGGATCATGATTCCCCCCTCGGTGCTCCTGATCGTATACGGTGCAGTGGCCGGCGTTTCTGTGGTCAAGCTCTACGCTGGCGCATTCTTCCCGGGGCTCATGCTGGCGCTGCTGTATGTGATGTATGTCATGATCGTTGCCAAGATCAACCCCAAGGCAGCACCTCCCCTTTCTGCTGAAGAACGCGAAGTGGAATTGCCCCCGTTTGCGCAAGCCATACGCGACACAATCAGCAACCGTGCCCTGCCCGGCATGATCAAAGCACTCAAGGGTAACCGCAACGCCAATATCCCGATGGCTGACGTGCTGAAGAATCTGGTGGCCACCCTGCTGCCTGCCGTATTCTTCGCACTGATCATGGCCTTCACCTACCACGTCGTCACGCAACCAGAACCCGAAGAATTCACCGGGCTTCAAGAAATGGGTTCGTTTTCTTCGTTCGACAGCGGATCTTCCTTCGGTGGCGGGCTTGCCGAACCTCCCATGGCCGGCGGCCTGGCTGAACCTCCTGTGGCAGGGGGATTGCAAGAACCTCCGGGCAGTGGCGGGGGGCTCGCGGAACCTCCGGGAGCAGAACCATCAGGTGCTGCCGCGGCGAATCAACCTGCCGCTGCCGAACCCGTCACGGCAGCTGAACCGGTCAACGCCCGCGAACCCGCTCCGCAGTGGTTCTGGACTATTCTGCTGATTGGTGCTGCAGGCCTTGTCGTGCTCTACACCTTCATGACCTTCGCTCGTCTTGAAATCTTCAAGATGCTGCTCAGTTCGTTTTTCCCGCTGGCCATGATGATTCTGGCTGTGCTGGGTAGTATTGTGTTCGGTTTTGCCACGCCCTCTGAAGCCGCTGCCATGGGGGCATTCGGTGGTATTTTGCTGGCTTTGGCCTACGGTCAATTGAATTACGGCATGGTGCGTGAATCCGTATACCTTTCCGCCAAGACCAGTGCCATGGTCTGCTGGCTGTTTGTGGGCTCTGCCATTTTTTCATCGGCATTTGCACTGCTGGGAGGTCAGGAAATCATCAACAACTGGGTGATCGGCATGGACCTCACCCCCGTTCAGTTTCTGATCTTGTCGCAAGTGGTCATTTTCCTGCTGGGCTGGCCACTGGAATGGACTGAAATCATCGTGATCTTCATGCCCATTTTCCTGCCTTTGCTGAACCACTACGGCATTGACCCCTTGTTCTTTGGTCTGCTGGTTGCGCTTAACCTGCAAACCGCCTTTCTGTCACCCCCGGTGGCCATGTCGGCGTTTTACCTCAAAGGGGTATCACCACCTCATGTCACGCTGAATCAGATCTTTGCCGGCATGTTGCCCTTCATGGGCATCCAGATTCTGGCCATCGTGCTCATGTATCTGTTCCCTGCCATCGGCCTTTGGTTGCCCAGCGTACTTTACTGATCAACCACCACAGGGTTTCCCCTGTGCAAGCGGTCGGCTCAAGCCGACCGCTTTTCTTTTTAAATGATGCATAATTGAACCCCTTAATTAACAAAAAATTCATAAAATAAAGACATTAATTGTCGCACCAGCCATCATCCCCCCCTCCATCCACGCTTTCACCAACCCACTGTTTCATGCGCAAAAACTATCCGGTAACCCAGGAAGAAATCAAGGTCAGGGCCGATCAGTACTTGATCTCCAAAACTGATCTGAAAGGGAAAATCACTTATGCCAACCCTGCTTTCATTGAAATCAGCGGGTATTCACGTGACGAACTGATCGGCAAGCCCCACAACCTCATTCGCCACCCCGATATGCCGCCAGCGGCCTTCCAGGATCTCTGGGATACCCTGCACAAAGGCAAGGCCTGGATGGGGGTTGTCAAAAACCGCCGCAAAGATGGGGGGTTCTACTGGGTACTGGCCAATGTCACACCCATTATTGTCAACGATGAAGTCACTGGCTATGCCTCGGTGCGGGTTAAACCATCCGACGATCAAGTTCAGGCCGCCGAAACGTTCTACGCGCAAGTGAATGCAGGTGACACCGGGGGCTACACGGTCTTTGAAGGCAATCGTGTGCCAACAGGATGGCGGCGCGCGCTCAAAACCCTGGCCTGGCCTTTTTCTTCTTCGCTGCGGGCAGGTCTGTTCAGGGCAGCCTTGTTGTTTATTGGCGTCACAGGTACCGCAACCTATCACGCGGTTACAGGGGGTGCCACAGCCGATCAACAACCCTGGCTTCTGGGGGGGATCGCCTTGGGTACACTGGCCGCCCTGGGCTACGGCTGGCGCGTGGTACAAAGCGTCGCATCACCACTGGAAGATGCCGCCGACATTGCCCGACAAGTCGCTGCCGGTAATCTCCAGCTCGATATCGACAACACCCACACAGGCGAAATAGGCACGCTTTATTTCAGTCTCGACATGATGCGCAAAAGCCTTTTAGGCATCGCATCCGATGTTCGCGGTGCAGCCTACTCTGCAACCCATGTCGCCCAGAATCTTGAAACAAGCAACGCCCAGCTGGCCGAAAGAACGCGGGAACAGGCTCTGTCCTTGCAAGACACGTCAACCAGCATGGAACAGCTGACCGACACGGTACGGCAAAATGCAGAAAATGCGCGCCTTGCCAGCCAGCTCGCCGATGCCAGCATGGGAATCGCCCGCAAAGGCGGGGATGTCGTGAATACGGTGGTTTCGACCATGCAAGGCATTCATGAAAGCTCGCGCAAAATCGGCGAAATTGTCACACTGATCGAAAGCATTGCTTTCCAGACCAATATTCTGGCACTGAACGCGGCAGTGGAGTCTGCCCGGGCAGGGGCAGCCGGCAAGGGATTCGCCGTTGTGGCAGGCGAAGTGCGCAGCCTGGCGCAAAAAAGCTCGGCAGCGGCTAAAGAAATCAAGCAACTGATTGATGAATCTGTGCATCGCATGGCAGCAGGCGCTCAGCACGCCCAGGAAGCCGGCCATACCATGCAGGAAATCGTTGACTCGGTTCACCGCGTCACTGACATCATGGCCGAAATTTCCAGTGCCTCTGCCGAACAATACGAAGGCCTTGACCGGGCCAATTCCGCCATTGCCGCCATGGACTCCGGAACACAGCTGAATACGAATCTGGTCAATGCACTGGGTACAACGGTTCATGCACTGTCGGCTGAAGCCGAGAACCTGAGAGTGGCCATTGACGTACTGAGCACGGGGCACCAGCCTGCAACGGCAAGCCGAAATCCGGTACCATTTTCAATGCGAACGCCTGGTGAACCACAACAAAGGCAAACCCGCTACCAGAACCACCAACCCCAGCACCGCACCAACGCCGGCATACTGCACGCTCGACCAAAACAGATACAGGCAACTTCCAGCAAAAATCAGTGGGGTGAGCGGATACAAAGGCACGCTGAACGGCCGGTTGGCATGGCCCGCACGCCGCCTGAAAACGATCACTGACAAACCAACCAGCGCCATGAACAACCAGAAAACCGGGGCAGTATAAGCAACCATCAGTTGCACGCCCCCCTTGGAAACGGCGCCGAACACGATCAAAGCAAGTGTGATTCCACCTTGCAGCAGCAGGGCCTTGACAGGAGCACCACGGGCGGCTGACCATTCTCCCAGACCCTTGAACAGGGGAATGTCGCGCCCCAATGCCGCATACACACGTGCACCCGTGAAAATGCTGGCATTGACTGTACCCAAAGCAGTGCAGCAAATGATCAGGCTGAGCACAACCGCCGCCCATGGGCCAGCCACAACCCCCATGAGATCGGCACCTACAGCCGTTGACTCACGTAACCCCTGCAAGCCGAAGATTTGCAAATACGCCAGATTGATGAGCAAATACAGCACCGTGACGATCAGCGTGCCAATGAGCAGAACCCGGCTCATGGTGCGTTCAGGATTACGCAGTTCGCCAGAAAGGTAAGCGGCTTCGTTCCAGCCACCGTAGGTAAGCAATACAAACACCATGCCCAAACCAAGGGCACCTGCCATCGATGGACTGGCTGTATCAGCAAGCGCCACCGAGGTGTCGGGTTCGTGGCCCGATACGGCAAGCCCCACCAGGCTCACCACCAAGAGCGCAAGGATCGTCGCTCCGGTGAGCACCCGTTGTACGCGTCGCGATTCATGAGTACCGGCAACATTGAGCACCGTGAGCACAACGACAGCAATGGCACCGTGAATGGCAGGCCCGTATTCACCCAACGGAAGCAGAATCTGGGCGTAGTCACCGTAAATGAAGGCTACAGCGGCAATGGCACCTGTCTGGATGACGGTACCCCTGGCCCACCCGAACAACACGGCAACCGAAGGCCCCCATGCACGCTGAAGGAACGTGTATTCACCACCGGAATCAGGATGGGCACAGCCCAGCTCGGCATAGAACAGCGCACCCACCAGCATCACAAACCCACCCGCCAGCCAGAGCAGCAGATACGCCGAAGGGGAAGCAACCTGCTGCGCTACCAAGGGAGGGAAACCGAAAATACCAATTCCGATGACCACGCCTACCAGCATGGAAACAGCATCAGTGACAGACAAACTGGCTCGCTGATTGTGTGAAGCACCTGCTTCACCGGACGTGAGCCCAGACTGACGAACGGCAACAGATTCAGACGAGGCCATTATTGACGCCCCCCTGACCAGCCGATGACCGTTCCAGGGCTGTCAATGGACACCATGGACCCACCCTCGACGAGACCGACCCAGGATTGCACGACACCGTCTTTATCAATGGAAAACCGGATTTCCTTGCCTTTGAGCATGCCATCACGCACGGCATAGACATGATCCGCGTGACGCGCTGTTCCTGTAAAGGTCTGAAAAGTCTGCTCCAGTTGCAATGTCATGGGGCCCTCAGGCCCCTGGATACGCCATTCACCCTGAACCTTCGCAGGGACAATCCAGAGGTAAACATCGCGACGTCCAAGACTTTGGAAAGCGTCAGCACGCCAGTCGCCCATGCTGAACGCGTGAGAAACAATGCGTGTACCTGCTGGCATTTCGAGCAACTTCGGTCGCAGCGACATATTCACATTGGGCAGCAGGTACATGGTGATCACAGAGGCAGGCGACAAATCGGTTTTGAAGAGATCCTGGACCTTGAAAGTAACCCGATCTGTAACACCCGCCTGACGGGCATTTTCATTGGCTTCATCAACCCGTTCGCGATCGATATCAACCCCGAATGCACCTCGTGCGTTACGCTCGCGCACGGCGGCAATGGCGATCCGGCCATCACCTGACCCCAGATCAATGACGAAATCCTCGGGGCCTGCCTGTGCCATTTCGAGCATGGCACTGACCACTTCAGGTGGCGTAGGCACATAGGGGACATCAAGTTCGTAGTAACGAAGGTCTTGCTGGGCCACAGCAGGTGCGAGCATGGCCATGAAACACAACATGGCCGTCATTGACAGCAACGCTCTGCGCATGGTGCAAAAGCTGCGCCTGTTCAAAATGTGCATGAAGCATGTCTCCGTTTTGTGCGATTCTGCAATCGCCGGCATGGGTGGGCTGGCGCGATGCGATCAATGACACAACGCCAAGCCAGACTCTAACGCGAAACGGGAAAACTGAACAGTAGCTGAATAATTTCCAGGACGATCAGGCAAGTGGCTGACAACCCCGCCAATCACGAACATGCTTACATGGCACCGCCTGCCGAAGTGTAATTCAGGAAGCGAGTACTTGAGCCCTGGAACGTGAGACGCACGGTGCCGATCGGACCATTACGCTGTTTACCGATAATGATTTCGGCCGTACCCTTGTCGGGTGTATCGGGGTGATAGACCTCGTCGCGGTAAATGAACAGAATCAAGTCCGCATCCTGTTCAATAGCGCCCGATTCGCGCAGATCACTCATGACCGGGCGTTTGTTGGGCCGTTGCTCCAGGCTTCGGTTCAGCTGCGACAACGCAATCAGCGGACAATTCAGTTCTTTGGCCAAACTCTTGAGCGAACGACTGATTTCGGAAATTTCGGTAGCGCGGTTTTCACCGGCCGAACTGGCCGACATGAGCTGCATGTAGTCAATAATGATCAAACCCAACTGACCACACTGACGCGCCAGACGACGTGAACGGGCACGAAGTTCCATGGCCGTGAGTGCCGGCGTTTCGTCAATGTAGATCTGTGCTTCCTGAACCTGCTGTACGGCATGCGTCAGCTTGGGCCAGTCATCGGCCGTCAGCTTGCCAGTTCGCATGCGATGCTGATCAAGCATTCCCACCGAACCGACCATACGCATGGCAAGCTGTACCGCACCCATTTCCATGGAAAATACCGCCACGGGAAGACCCTGTTCAATGGCCACATGCTCGCCGATGTTCATGGAAAAAGACGTTTTACCCATGGAAGGACGGCCAGCAACGATGACGAGATCGCCTGGCTGCAAGCCGGATGTCATGCGATCAAGATCAGCAAATCCAGTCGGCACGCCTGTAACATCGGAATCGCCTTCACGGTGGTAGAGTTCATCGATGCGTTCAACCACCTGGCTCAGAAGGGGCTGGATTTCCTGAAATCCCGTAGCGCCACGCGAGCCTTCCTGGGCAATCTGGAACACGCGGGATTCTGCTTCATCAAGCAGTTGTCGCGCTTCTTTGCCTTGGGGATTGAAGGCGTTGGCTGCGATTTCATCGGCAACCGACACCAGTTTGCGCAACATGGAGCGCTCGCGAACAATTTCCGCATAGCGTCGAATGTTGGCCGCTGAGGGCGTATTGTGTGCCAACGCATTCAGATAGGCCAGGCCACCGACCTCTTCCGATTTTCCGGCGCTGGCCAGGGACTCGTGAACGGTCACCACGTCTGCTGGACGCGTAAGACTAATCAAACGGGTTATGTGTTGCCAGATCAGTTTGTGATCGTAACGGTAGAAGTCATCGTCACCCAAAATATCCGTGATACGGTCAAACGCGGCATTGTCGAGTAACAGGCCACCGAGCACCGACTGCTCGGCCTCGACTGAATGCGGTGGGATACGAAGGTAGTCAAGTTGGGAATCGGACTTGGGTTTCTGGGCATCCATGCAGGAAGAACTCCGGGCTCATGAGGGCGAACAAAGCAGTGCACAACGACAGAAAATGCCTGTCGCTTCAGAATCTGAGTTGTGTCTGAAACGACTCAAGCATTCAACGCAGGCAGGAACACCATGAAAAAAAGCCGGCTTGCACCGGCTTTTTTTGGATTCACAATGGTACAGATCTTCAGGACTGTACCACGGCAATCGTCAAACGCAGCAATCAGACCATTTCGCCCTGAACAGCCACGAGAATTTCGACAGCAACGTCGGCGTGGAGAATGACCTGAACGGGGAACTCGCCAACAGCCTTGAGCGCGCCATCGGGCAGACGAACCTGGGACTTCTGAACCTCGAAGCCTTCAGCGACCAGTGCTGCAGCGATGTCCATGCTGGTGACAGAACCGAACAGACGGCCATCCACACCGGCTTTCTGACTGATCTTCAACGTGCGACCATTCAGTTTTTCGCCCGTTGCCTGGGCAGCAGCCAGTTTTTCAGCCTGGATTTTTTCGAGTTCAGCGCGACGTGCTTCGAACTCTTTCAGAGCGGCTTCGGTTGCACGACGTGCAATTTTCTGGGGGATCAGGTAATTACGTGCGTAACCATCACGGACACGCACAACTTCACCCAGGTTACCCAGGTTAACAACTTTTTCGAGCAGAATGACTTGCATGACTAGAGCCCCCTGGATTAATTGTGGTTATCGGTGTAAGGCAGCAGGGCCACGGCTAAGCCGGAGTTGATCCAGTGTGCGCCGTTGGCTGCGTTGATCTTGCCCCCTTGCAGGCCTTCCAGGATGGGGGGATCCAGGTCGGTAACGTAGTAC
>JAAYGT010000169.1 GCA_012727555.1 Alcaligenaceae bacterium
GTTCGGACCGATCAGTGCGTGGATCGAGCCACGCTTGACCTTGAGGTTGACATCGTTCACGGCCACGAAGCCGCGAAATTCCTTGATCAAGTGTTGGGTTTCCAGAATGTAGTCGCTCATACCCGCCTGTTTTGGTTATAAGTTCTATTTAAGTGGGCTAGAGTATGCTGTACTGCAATGCAAAACTCTATGCGGGTTTTTCATAGGTATCTGGAAAACACCTAGTCATCGTGGCGTCGTTTTTGGTGTGTAGTCGCACAAATCGGCCAGGCCGCATTCCGGGCATTTCGGCTTGCGCGCCACGCATACATACCGGCCATGCAGAATCAGCCAGTGGTGCGCATCTTTCCTGAAGCGGGCCGGGGTCACTTTTTCCAGTTTTTTTTCGACATCAAGCACTGTTTTTCCCGGTGCCAGGCCGGTGCGGTTGGCAACCCGGAAAATATGGGTGTCCACTGCAATGGTGGGGTGCCCGAATGCCGTGTTCAATACAACATTGGCTGTTTTTCTTCCCACACCGGGCAGAGTCTCCAGGGCCTCACGCGTTTGTGGAACGTGTCCGTCATGTTCCCGCAGCAGTATTTCACAGGTTGCAATCACGTTACGCGCTTTGGTTCGGTACAGTCCGATGGTGCGAATGTATTCAGCCAGGCCTTCTTCGCCCAGCGCCAGCAATGCCTCAGGTGTTCCGTACAGGGGAAAGAAGCGCTGCGTAGCCAGATTCACCGCGCGGTCAGTAGCCTGTGCAGAAAGAATCACGGCAATCAACAACTGGAAGGGCGATGCATAGGCCAGTTCCGTTGTCGGGGCCGGATTGGCGGCCTGCAGACGTTCATAAAGGGCAATGCGTTTTGCAGTGTTCATCAGGGCTCCCGTGGTTGGTTGCGTCGCGCGCGCGCGCGGGCAAGAGCATCGGCAATTTTTTCCTGCCGTGCCTGGGTGTCGGTTGACTGGGCCACAGGGGCCTTGTTGGCCAGGGTCCGCTGTGCCGGACCGGTGGTTTCTCCATGCAGTGCGGCGAGCCGTGCCTGCCGACGATGATGGTTATGGCGTGCTGTGTGTGCGTCAGCCGGTGTCCAGTCGCGGCGTGCCGGTTGCATATCAATGCAGTCAACAGGGCAGGGGGGGGCGCAGAGCCCGCATCCCGTGCAGAGGTCGGGCAGTACTGTGTGCATCAGTTTGTTGGCACCCAGAATGGCATCGACCGGGCAGGCCTGAATGCACAGTGTGCAGCCGATACAGTGCTGTTCATCAATGAAGGCGACCTGAAGCGGTGCAGGTGTACCACAGTCGGGATTCAGTGGGATTTCCTGTTGCCGGGTCAGTTGAGCCAGTGCCTGTACGCCAGCCTGGCCTCCGGGTGGGCAGCGGTTGATGGCTTCGTTCTGTGTGGCAATGGCCTGGGCGTAAGGCAGGCAGCCATCGTACCCGCACTGTGTGCATTGGGTTTGTGGCAGAAGGGCATCGATCTGTTGTATCAGGGTGTGTGTGTTCATGAAATGCAAAAGGGGCCTGTAGGCCCCTGTGCTGTAAATGGAGTGCAAGTGACGTGTCAGTTTTCTTGCCGGATGAATGCAGCAATTTTCGGGCAAATGATCTGGCGCCAGCGACTACCCGAGAAAATACCGTAGTGACCGGCTTTTTCGGCAGTGTAATGCTGTTTCATGGTGTCCGGCAGCGAAGAGCACAGGTCAAGTGCAGCTCGTGTCTGCCCCAGACCGGAAATGTCATCGAGTTCCCCTTCGATGGTCAGGAGACGCACCTGTGTGATCGCGCCTGGATCAACGAGTTGCCCATCGATCAGCCATTCTTTGCGCGGCAACTGGTGTTCCTGGAAAACGATGCGGATGGTGTCAAGGTAGAATTCGGCCGGCATGTCGAGAACGGCGTTGTATTCATCGTAAAACCTGCGGTGGGATTCTGCGTCATCGTTGTCACCTTTGATCAGATCCATGTAGAAATCGTAGTGCGATTGCAGGTGGCGGTCAGGATTCATGGCGATGAAGCCGGCGTGCTGCAGGAAGCCCGGGTAAACCTTGCGGCCTGCACCGGGATAGCGTGCAGGCACCCGGTGAATCAGATTGTCTTCAAACCAGCTGTAGGGCTTGGTTGTGGCCAGAGTATTAACCTGTGTGGGTGATTGACGGGTGTCGATGGGGCCACCCATCATGATCATGCTGCGCGGTTGCTTGGGATCGTTGTTGGCCGCCATGAGTGAAATGGCCGCCAGTACGGGTACCGTGGGCTGGCATACCGAGATGACATGAACATCGGGGCCAAGGAATCGGATGAATTCCTGCACATACCGTACGTAATCGTTAAGATGGAAGGGGCCGGCACTGACCGGAACCATGCGGGCGTCGACCCAGTCTGTTACGTAGATTTCGTGGTTGGGGAGCAATGCACGAACTGTGTCTCGCAGCAGCGTGGCATGATGGCCCGACATGGGCGCGACCAGCAGAATTTTCGGATCATTCAGCGTTGTGCTGCCGGTGTTGCGGCGAAAGTGCACCAGATGACAGAACGGTTTGGCCAGTGTGGTTTCAACCGTGACCGGTACTTCCTGCCCATTGATGGTCGTGCTGTGCAAGCCCCACATGGGTTTTTCGTAGTCTTTGCCAAGCCGGTGCACCAGTTCATAGGCCGCTGAAATTTGCCGGGAAATGGGGGTGTAGGCAAACGGGCTGTAAGGATGGGAAAAAAGCTGCGAACCTGTGTCGGTAAATGCAGTCAGGGGGGCCAGGAATGAGCGACGAAGCTCGTGGATGTCATACAGCATGGTGATTGGTAAGCCTTGTGTAGGTGGTACTACTGGAACGACGCCTAATTTAAGTTAACCAAGTTACCCGGATTTTTCCACGGGTTAACTCTCCGGGTTTGCCCGGGTTATACCTTCAAAATGGCTCGTTGTGATGCTTTTTTGCAACGATTATGGTGAACTTGAACGGACAGTGCCGGTTCGACCCCCAAGCAGGCCCGTGTTGTATATGGCTACGTGAATTGTTAAAACCAAAGGCTCGGAGCTGTCAGGAAAGGCAGTCGAACAGGTAATGCTCGGGGCCTGGGCATAGATTGCAAACAAGCGGAAAACGTTCGGGCAACCATTTTTTACGGATGGGATTGCCCGGTGACGCGACATTATTGTTCAAGGTATTTGAGTTTGTCGGGTACGCCATTCCAGTCATCGGCTTCGGGAAGCGCTGATTTTGACCGGTTGATCGGCCCGAATGAGGGCGTAAGCCGGGCATTCAGTTCGATGAACTGCATTTGGTCGCGTGGTACATCTTCTTCGGCAAATATGGCGTTGGCCGGACATTCCGGCACACAGACAGCGCAGTCGATGCATTCGTCGGGGTCGATCACCAGGAAGTTGGGACCCTCACGGAAGCAATCGACCGGACAGACATCAACGCAGTCTGTGAATTTGCATTTGATACAGTTTTCGGTGACTACATGAGTCATTTGTGTGCTCCAGCAGCAAAGTCACGAGATTTTAACAACGAATAGGGGGTTTCCCTAGTTTTTGCGCCAAGGCCGTGTTCTGCAGGCCACAGTTGCCTTCTGGCGGGCAGGTTCCCTGAAGGCGAGTGGCTCTTGTGCTATGGTTAGCGAAATTCTGGTTTGCATGCGATGATCATCACCTCGTTACTCGATACCGACCTCTACAAATTTTCCATGATGCAGGTTGTGCTGCATCACTTTCCGGCAGCGCAGGTCGAATACCGTTACAAATGCCGTACGCCCAATGTGAATCTGGCTGTTCACCTTGAAGAAATTCGCCAGGAAATTCATGCTTTGTGCCAGTTGCGTTTCACGGAACCCGAACTGGAGTATCTGCGCAGTCTTCGTTTCATAAAAAGTGACTTTGTCGATTTTCTTGGCTTGTTTCACATGCCCGAGAAATGTATTCATGTCACTGCTTCGCCTGTGCCAGGCGAAATTGAAATCTCGGTCAAGGGGCCTTGGCTGCACACCATTCTCTTCGAGATCCCCGTTCTTGCCATCGTCAACGAAGTGTATTTTCGTAATGTGTGTCGCGAACCCGCCTGGGAAGAGGGCAGGGATCGCTTGCGCCGCAAGATGCAACTGGTTACCGGTGACCCCGTTCTGGCCGATTTTCGCGTTGCTGAATATGGAACGCGTCGTCGTTTCTCAAAGTTGTGGCATGAAGAAGTTGTGGTCACCATGAAGCAGCAGATGGGTGTTCATTTTGCGGGTACAAGCAATGTCTGGCTGGCCATGAAGCACGGTGTCACGCCCTTGGGTACTATGGGGCATGAATACCTTCAGGCGTGTCAGGCACTGGGGCCCCGCCTTCGCGACTCACAGGTTTTTGCGCTTGAAACCTGGGCACGGGAATACCGCGGTGATCTGGGCATTGCGTTGTCTGATGTCTATGGCATGGATGCCTTCCTGCGAGACTTCGACATGTATTTTTGTAAATTGTTCGATGGCGCACGTCACGATTCCGGTGACCCGTTCATCTGGGGTGAACGCATGCTGGCCCATTATGCGGCCAACCGCACCGATCCCAGAACCAAAACCCTGGTGTTTTCCGATGCGCTCACGTTTCCGCTGGCCATCGAGCTGGCGAAACGTTTTTCTGGCCGCTGCAAGGTTTCCTTCGGTATTGGTACCAACCTTACCAACGATCTTGGCCATCAACCACTCCAGATCGTGATGAAAATGGTTCGCTGTAACGGTCAACCGGTTGCCAAGGTATCCGATGCGCCCGAAAAAACCATGTGCGACGATCCAACCTATTTAAGTTATTTGCGACAGGTTTTTCAGTTACCACCCGCCTGAATGTTGTCGGGCGCTGTTTTCGGCCGCAGGGCCATTTCCATTTCCAGGAGTTATCCATGAGTTCCATCAAACGGACCAATGTCGGCAAGCGTTTGTCTGATATGGCTATTTACAATGGTGTAGCCTATCTGGCGGGTCAGGTGCCTGATGACCCCGCCCTCGACATCGAGGGGCAGACTCGTCAGGTGCTGGCCACCATCGATCGCCTGCTGGCCGAGGCCGGAACGGATAAAACCCGCATTCTCATGGCGCAAATTTTCATCACGAACATGCAGGAATTTCCTGGCATGAATAAAGCCTGGGATGAATGGGTGCCTGCCGGCAACGCACCGCCGCGCGCCACCATCGAGGCGCGCCTGGCCAATGCCGACTACAAAGTCGAAATTGTGGTCACTGCCGCAGTCAACTGACCTGTCCGGCCTTGTGTCTGATCAGTGCGCAACAATCGCGAGACTGGCAGACCTACTGAATCAGCAGCGCTGCCAGGGTGCCACCCAGTTCTTCGCAGCGCTGTCGTTGTTCTGGGGTAAGTGTCTTGCGGGCGGCAATAGCCTGAGGTGTTTGTGCTGATGTGCCTATGACAAGCGGCGGTGCGATACTGCGCAGTCGCCATCCCGTACAAATACGTTCGATTTGTCGAACGGCACCTTGACCATCGCTGCCGGCAGCCACCATCAGTGCGAAGGGGGTGCCGTTCAAACGGTCGAGACAGTCATAGTAGTTGCGGTCAAAGAATTCTTTCATCACGCCACTGACCGAGCCCAGGTTTTCCGGAGCACAAAAAACCAGCGTGTCCGCTTCCAGCAGATGCCGCGCTTGGGTTTTGCTTGCATGACGGGCGATAATACGCACGGAGTCTGCGGCGTTCAGGGTATCTGCAATTTGCTGTGCTCCGTGCACAGCGGCCTTGGTCATCGCATGTGCCGTTCCGGTTCGGCTGTGCCAAACAAATAAAAGCGTGCGTACCGGGTTCATTTCTGGTTTTTCCTTATCACGTGTCATCATGAAGTCATCGTTTTCATCTGCTTTGCACGCAGGAACCCCGCTCGATTCCGTCTGGTTCGAGAAAGCGGCTGCCGGGCTTGCCGAACCAGATACGGCCTTGCTGGAGCAGGCAGTGGATTGGGTGCGTGAACCTTTGTCGGGCAAGCTGGCCACCACCAGCGAACCCCTCGATGAACACACGGCTGCGGTGGCTGTCACTCTGGCTGAAATGGGCGCGGATGTCCAGACCCGCTGTGCTGCTTTGCTCAGTATGTTACCGGCAACCGACGAGCATGGCCGGGAAGTTCGGCTTGACCCGGTGCGCAAGGTCTTTGGCAGCAGTGTCGTCGCTTTGGTGCAGGGTGCGCGGGCGCTGGTGCGTTTGGGCGATGTTGCGGCACGTGTCAACACTGAAGGGGCACCGGGGTCAGACCAAAAGGAAATGCGTCGCAAAATGTTGCTCGCCATGGCGGCCGACCTGCGCATCGTCCTCTTGCGGCTCGCCTCACGGTTGCAATCCTTGCGTTGGTATGCGCGTACCAAACTGCCGTGCCCCCCTGATTTCGCGCGGGAAACCATGGAGCTTTATACGCCATTGGCCAATCGCCTGGGTATCTGGCAGGTGAAATGGGAAATGGAAGATCTTTCGTTCAGGTTCCTGCAGCCTGACACGTATAAAACGATCGCCCGGCAGCTTGAGGAAAAACGGGTCGAGCGTGAGGCTTCAATCGTGCAGGCGGTCGAACGACTTGGCCATGCATTGCAAGAGGCCGGTATTCAGGCCGAGGTCAGTGGGCGCCCCAAACATATCTACAGCATCTGGAACAAAATGCGCAATAAGCATCTCGAGTTCAGCCAGCTGTACGATTTGCGTGCGCTGCGCGTGATCGTCGACGATGATCGTGCCTGTTATAACGTGCTTGCCTTGGTTCATTCGCTCTGGACGCCTTTGTCCGACGAATTTGATGACTACATTTCGCGCCCCAAACCCAATGGTTATCGTTCCCTGCATACCGTAGTCGTTGATCCCCAGGGGCGCACCTTTGAAATCCAGATACGAACGCGTGAAATGCACGAGTTCGCTGAATACGGCATGGCGGCCCACTGGCGCTATAAAGAAGCCGGTCCGAAAGGCGGGCAGGTTAGTGCCAGCAGCGGCTACGACCAGAAAATTGCCTGGATGCGTCAACTACTGGCTTCCGAAGCGCAGTCTGCGGTCGCTGGCACAGGCGCTTCCAGTGTCGACGATGCGCTTGAGACTTCGGGAAATGATCGTATCTACGTGATGACACCGCAGGCTCGTGTCATCGAGCTGCCGGTGGGGGCAACGCCGGTTGATTTTGCGTATTACCTGCACACCGATCTTGGGCATCGATGCCGTGGCGCGCGTGTCGACGGCCAGATGGTGCCATTGCTCACCCGGCTTTCCACCGGGCAAACCGTTGAAATCATTGCCGCAAAGTCCGGTGGTCCCTCGCGGGACTGGCTGAATCCACAGCTTGGTTTTCTTGCCAGTCAACGTTCACGCGCCAAGGTTCGTGCCTGGTTCAATGCGGTAGAACTGCAGCAACGTATTTCGCAAGGCCAGGCAATGGTCGAAAAAGAACTGCAGCGTTTGGGTAAAACAGCGGTCAATCTTGAACAGATGGCCCAGCAGTTGGGCTTTGCCCGGGCTGATGACCTTTATATCGCCGTTGCCAAAGAAGAGTTCAGCCTGCGCCAGATTGATCACTTGCTTTCGGGTGGGCGTGATCGGGCACTCGAGCACGAGTCGGCTGTGGTGCAGGGGGCTCCTCGTGTTGCAACCACCTCGACCAGCGGGCCAGCAAGAAAAAGTGGTGTGTTGGTCGTGGGCGTTGATTCACTCATGACACAACTGGCACGTTGCTGCCGCCCCGCGCCGCCCGATCCCATTGCCGGTTTTGTCACACGTGGCCGAGGGGTGTCCATACACCGCGCCGATTGTCCTTCCTATGCCGCATTGGCAGCACGCCAGCCGGAGCGTCTGATTGACGTTGATTGGGGAGACACCACGGATGCCCTGTACCCCGTTGATATCGTTATTCTTGCCCACGAGCGTCCCAATCTGTTGCGCGATGTCTCCGAAGTCTTTGCACGCCTTCGTGTCAACGTGATCAGTGTCAATACGCACAGCCGTCGTTCGCTTGGGCACATGGTGTTTACGATCGAGGTTCGCAGCGGTGAGCAGATCGGACGCGTCCTGGCGGCCCTGAATGAATTGCCTGGCGTCGAGGCAAGCCGTCCATGAGGCCGACACGACCCAGGCCGTGACGATCTGTCACGGCCTTCAGGCAAGGCCGGTATCGATCGTCGGGACGGTGCTGCTAAAATGGCCAATTGATCTGCGCAGCGGGGCAGCGAGTTCCCGATGTGTTCACGTAACCAGTAACCAAAGAGTACTGCTGTGAAACCTTATGCATTGCCTGACCCGGAAGGGCATTTTGGCCAGTTTGGTGGCTCGTTCGTCTCCGAAACACTGGTGCACGCACTCGATGAGCTCAAGGCAGCTTACGAGCACTACCGCAACGACCCCGAATTCCTGCGTGAATTCCACTACGAACTCAAGCATTTTGTTGGTCGCCCCAGTCCTGTTTACCACGCCCGTCGCTGGTCTGAAAAGCTGGGCGGTGCCCAGATCTGGTTTAAACGGGAAGACCTGAACCACACCGGTGCCCACAAGATCAATAATTGCATTGGCCAGATTCTCCTGGCACGTCGTATGGGCAAGCCCCGTATCATTGCTGAAACCGGGGCCGGCCAGCACGGTGTGGCGTCCGCGACCGTTGCTGCCCGTTATGGTCTTGAGTGCGTGGTCTACATGGGCAGTGAAGATGTCCGTCGTCAGGCCTCGAATGTGTATCGCATGAAATTGCTCGGTGCGCGTGTGGTGCCTGTCGAATCCGGTTCGCGTACGCTGAAGGATGCACTGAACGAAGCCATGCGCGACTGGGTCACCAATGTCGAGAACACGTTTTACATCATTGGTACTGTGGCAGGGCCACACCCTTATCCCATGATGGTTCGCGATTTCCAGTCGGTGATCGGTAAAGAATGCATTGAACAAATGCCCCTCGAGACCGGTCGCCAACCTGACTACGTCGTGGCTTCGGTAGGGGGTGGTTCCAACGCGCTGGGTATTTTCCACCCCTACATCGATCACGACAACGTGCGTCTGGTCGGGGTCGAGGCTGCCGGCGAAGGCCTTGAAACCGGCCGTCACGCGGCTTCGCTCAATGCGGGGCAAGTGGGCGTACTGCATGGCAACCGCACCTATGTCATGCAAGACGACAACGGTCAGGTCATTGAAACGCATTCCATTTCTGCAGGCCTTGATTACCCAGGTGTTGGTCCCGAGCACGCCTGGTTGAAAGATTCCGGCCGTGCCGTTTATCAAGGTATCACCGATGCCGAGGCCCTGGCCGCTTTTCACGATTGCTGTCGCACCGAAGGCATCATGCCTGCGCTGGAATCCGCGCATGCCATTGCCCAGGCGGTCAAAATGGCCCCCACGCTTTCCAAAGACACCATCATTCTGGTCAACTTGTCGGGCCGTGGCGACAAAGACATGCACACTGTGGCTGAATACAGTGGCATCACACTGTAACCCGCCCGTTTTTATGCCTATGACATCATCTAATACACGGCTGCAGGCTGCTTTCAGCGCATGTCGCGGCAGAACAGCCCTCATTCCTTATATAGCAGCCGGCGACCCTTCACCCCAGGCCACACCTGAACTGATGCATGTCCTGGTTCGGGCGGGTGCCAATGTGATCGAGCTCGGGGTGCCTTTTTCCGACCCCATGGCCGATGGTCCCGTCATTCAGCGCGCTGCCGAGCGAGCCATCCGCAATGGTGTGGGCCTGCGTCAGGTGCTCGAACTCGTTGCCCGCTTTCGTCAGTCAGATCAGCAAACACCTGTGGTGCTCATGGGCTATGCGAATCCCATCGAGCGTATGGGGCAGCAGGCTTTTGTTCAGGCTGCAGCCCAAGCGGGTGTCGATGGTGTTCTCGTGGTTGATTACCCGCCCGAAGAGGCGGGCGGGTTTGCCGCTTTGCTGGGTCAGGCCGGCATCGACCCCATTTTCCTGCTGGCGCCTACCTCAAGCCAGGAACGTATTCAGCGTGTTGCCCAGATCGCCCGAGGCTATGTGTACTACGTTTCCCTGAAAGGGGTAACCGGTGCGGGGCACCTCGATACCAATGAAGTGGCACAACGCTTGCAGGCAATTCGTCAGCATGTCACTGTGCCCGTCGGTGTCGGTTTCGGTATCCGCGATGCACAAAGCGCTTGCGCCCTTGGCAGGCATGCCGATGCCGTGGTCATTGGCAGCAAGCTGATTGAAGTCATGGAGGCCGCCGCAGAGCAGGCCCGTGCGCAGGGTGGGGATGCCGATGCAGCAGCTATCCGGGCAGCCCATGATTGGCTTGGCCAGATTCACACGGCACTACAGGAACAAAAATGAGCTGGATCGATAAAATTCTGCCACCGCGGATCAACCGTAGCAACGACGGCAACCGCCGGGTTCCCGAAGGTGTCTGGGTCAAGTGCCCGTCGTGCGAGTCTGTTCTTTACAAAGAAGATCTCAAGGCCACGCTCAATGTCTGCCCCAAGTGCAGTCATCATATGCGTATTGGTGCGCGTGCCCGCATCAATGCCTTGCTCGATCCTGAAGGCAGGCTGGAAATCGGCCAGGACACCCGGCCCATGGATCCGCTCAAGTTCAAAGACAGCCGGAAGTATCCCGAGCGGGTCGCCGAAGCCATCAAGCAGACCGGTGAGTCTGAAGCCATGGTTGTGATGGCGGGCAGTATCCGTGCCGTGCCTGCCGTTCTGGCGTGCTTCGAATTCGAGTTCATGGGCGGCTCCATGGGTTCCGTCGTCGGAGAACGTTTCGCCCGTGGCGTTCAGCATGCCATCAAGCACCGTACCGCGTTTATCTGTGTGGCTGCCTCGGGTGGTGCGCGCATGCAGGAAAGCCTCTTTTCTCTCATGCAGATGGCCAAGACCAATGCCATGCTCACCCGCCTGGCGCGTGAAGGCTTGCCGTTCATCAGTGTACTGACCGATCCTACCATGGGTGGTGTGTCTGCCAGCTTTGCCTTCATGGGCGATGTCGTTATCGCCGAGCCGCGAGCCCTGATCGGTTTTGCCGGTCCCCGGGTCATTGAGCAAACCGTACGCGAAAAGCTGCCTGAAGGTTTTCAGCGTGCCGAATTCCTGCTTGAAAAAGGTGCGGTCGACCGGGTGGTCGATCGGCGTGAAATGCGTGCCGAATTGGCCCATATTCTGGCGCTGCTGACACGTCAGCCCGTTGATGTCATTGCTCACGAATGAATAACACGTAATGCCGACCAGGCAAGCTGCGTTGTAGCTTCAAACAAAAGGCCCCGGAACCTGATCAGGTTCCGGGGCCTTTTGTTTGTTGGCTCGAGTTCTGGCGGGCCGGCTGTGTGCCGGCTTACCAGATAATTACACTCAAACAGCCTTCTTGTCGGTTTCGACAAGCTGCAATGGCTCGTTGGTGACAGGCTGAACAGCCTTGCGTGGCCTGCCAAGTCGCACAGGCTCGGGCTGGGGTTCAACAGAGGGCGACGACGTTTTCGTTTCGATCAGTTGAATGCCTGCCTGTTTCAAGGCCTCGTCAATTGAGGGTGTCGGTGCAGGTGCGGTGGTTGTTTCAGCCGTTGCAACTGTTTCAGCCACGGTGGTGGCAGTGGTATCAATGACGTTTGCGGTCGAGGTTTCGAGCGTAGCGGCTGCAGATGGCTCGGCAGTCGCGGGTGCCTCGGGTGTTGAAACCCCGGTTGGCTGCTCAGGGGAAGCCATTACCGGTGTCATTGCCGACCGAGCCGTCTCGCTGGCACTTTCATGTGCCGATGGTGCAAGGGGCTGCATTGCTTCAGAGGACGGTTGTTCCGCGGTCAGGGTGGCTTCCCGTGCTGCAGGAGTATCCGGTGGTGTACTGGTGTCCTGAGCCACAGGCGCAGGTGGTACGACGACTGGAGCGACAGCACTGCCTGCTTCCGGTGTGGATTGGGCGGTTGCCTGCGTGGTGTCAACGGGCTGTGTGTCGCGTATAAGCGTTACGGCCGTTTCCTGGTCGGTGCCCGCCGTGTTGGACGGCTGTTCGATGAGCGGCTGTGCAACAGGCTCAGCGATTGTTTCTGTGGCTGAAACAGACGCTTGAGCGGGTTCGTTGTTGGCAGGCTCGGTGGGGGAGGCTGTGACAGCTGCGGACTGAACAAGCCCCGATGCTGCAGCAACTGTGACCGGGACGATCGGGTCTGCAGCGGCAATACGCGCAGGCTCCTGATTTTCAGCCGGTTCAGATGCACTCGTTTCTGTCTGAGGATCTTCTGTCAGGCCCTGGTTGGCAGCGGTGTCGTCGCTGGGACGACGCGTGCGACGGCTGCGGCGGCGGCGACGCTTGCGTTCGCTGTCGGCCTGATCACCATCAGCGGTTTCAGCCGTGTCGGGGTCAAAGACGCTGTTTTCAGTGTCAGTGGCGTCGTGGACGACAGATTCCACGGCTGTAACGGGGACGTTGTTGTCGGCGTTATTGCCGGTTTTTTTCTGGGTTGCAGAAGTCTGCGTGTCCGTATCGCTTTCCTGGGCACCACGTGGCGTGCTGTCAATGACGTCAGAGGTGTCGAGCGCTTCGTCGCGTTGAGTTTCATCGCGGCGTCCGCGTCCTCGACCACGGCGGCTGCGCGAACGGCTGCCGGACGTGGCGTCTGTCGAGTCAGTAGTCAGTGCGGCCGTTGCTGCAGATGCTGTACCTGCAAGCACTACGGTCTCGATGGCTGTTACTTCAACGTTTTCGGCAGGCTGCTGTGAGCGCCGTGATCGTGGTGCGGGCGTTGTGGTTGTTTCGATGGCCTCGGGGGCATCTGCAGGGCGTTCGCGGCGACGGTTGCGCGAACGATCACGGTCTCCGGAACCATTTCCGGAGCGACGCTCGTTGGAGCGGCCATTGCTGCGGGAACGGCCGTTGCTACCAGATTTGTTTTCAGGTTCTGCCGGCGTTGCGGTAGTGGCTGCCGCGGGTGTGGGTGTGCTGCCAGAGAGCCAGTTCATGAGGCGCTTGAACAGGCCTGGACGCTCGTTTCCGGCCCCGTTGCCCTGGGCAGCTGCCTGGGTACTGGATGAGTTACTGGAGGTGGGGGCCGGTTGTGCCGGGTTGATTCCTTTGACCAGCGCTTCGGGCCGGGTTTTGGCTTCCTGGGCTTTGCCGGGGGCCCAGACAATTTGCGCATCGGGTTCGGTGACCAGTTCGAAGCTGGTTTTGGGTTCGTCGAGGCGCGGGTCGTCGTGGCGCAGACGCTCGATGTGGTGATGCGGGGTTTCAAGGTTTTTGTTGGGTATGAGAACCAGATTGACCTTGAGACGGCTCTCGATTTTGGTGATGTCCGTGCGTTTTTCATTCAGCAGGAATGTAGCAACTTCGACGGGAACCTGGGCATGCAGGGCCGCTGTGCCTTCCTTCATGGCTTCTTCCTGCAGCAGTCGCAGAACGTGCAGTGCGCTGGATTCGGCATCGCGGATGACGCCGGTTCCGTTGCAGCGCGGGCAGGTGACGTGCGAACCTTCGTTCAACGCGGGGCGCAGACGCTGGCGTGACAGTTCCATGAGGCCAAAACGTGAAATTTTGCCCATCTGGACACGCGCACGATCAAAATGCAGTGCATCACGCAGACGTTGTTCGACAGCACGCTGGTTTTTGCTGTCTTCCATGTCGATGAAGTCGATAACGATCAGGCCGCCAAGGTCGCGCAGACGCAACTGGCGTGCCACTTCATCGGCCGCTTCAAGGTTGGTGCGCATGGCCGTTTCTTCGATGTCGGCACCGCGTGTGGAGCGTGCCGAATTGACATCGACGGCAACCAGTGCTTCGGTGTGATCGATAACGACTGAACCGCCCGAGGGCAGTTGCACGGTACGTGAGTAGGCAGTTTCGATCTGGTGTTCGATCTGGAACCTGGAAAACAGCGGGATGTCATCGCGGTACAGCTTTACGCGCTGGACATTGTCGGGCATGACCACGCTCATGAAGGCTGTGGCCTGATCGAAAATTTCCTGGGTGTCGATCAGTATTTCACCGATTTCCGGTGAATAGTAATCACGGATGGCCCGGATAACCAGGCTGCTTTCCAAGTAAATGAGGATCGGTGCCGCGTTTTCACGGGCAGCGGAATCGATCGCGTGCCACAGTTGCAGCAAGTAGGTCAGATCCCACTGCAGCTCTTCAACGGTGCGACCAATGCCGGCAGTGCGCGCGATAATGCTCATTCCCTGCGGGACATTGAGCTGGTCCATGGTTTCACGCAGTTCCTGGCGGTCTTCGCCCTCGACGCGACGCGAGACACCGCCTCCGCGTGGGTTGTTGGGCATGAGTACCAGATAACGGCCTGCCAGCGAGATGAATGTGGTCAGGGCAGCGCCCTTGTTGCCACGTTCTTCTTTTTCGACCTGGATGATCAGTTCCTGGCCTTCGGTCAGGGCGTCCTGGATGCGTGCTGTACGTACGTCAACACCTTCCTTGAAGTAGGTGCGCGCAATTTCCTTGAAGGGCAGGAGACCATGACGTTCTTCGCCATAGCTGACAAAGCAGGCTTCAAGACCTGGTTCAATACGAGTGATGACACCCTTGTAAATATTGCCTTTGCGTTGTTCGCGTCCGGCTGTTTCGATGTCGAGGTCGATCAGTTTCTGACCATCAACGATTGCAACGCGCAGTTCTTCCTGGTGCGTTGCATTGAACAACATGCGTTTCATGAGTGTTTTTCTCCGTAGTCATGGCGCACCGTATGTCGGCGCACGACCGCGGGTCACTCGGTGTGAGGCGCTAGATCTGCAGGGGGAGGCGGGCTGACAGCGTCAGTGGGTGCCTCCGGAACAAGAAGGCACAACGAACCTGTGGGCTCGTGGTTCAGTCAGCAGGAAGGTCAGATTCACTATAGTGGTTGACGAAAAAAATTGCTGGGAACGGCAGATGCACACTTTGGGTGGCATCTGGTGCATTAAACGTTGCATTTGCAGTGCTATGGCGCCGCACGCGGTTGGCATTCGGTACGGGTGACAGCGGGCTGTTCGCCACACCACTGTCCACGGGTATCGGTCATGCACCGGCGACCTTATGACCCGGAAGCTGAAACCCAGGCAGTACAATAGGGCCTTGTTTCAGCCCGACGGAGACGCACCCTTGCATCTCTACGGCAGGCTGTTTTTCAGCTTCCACAGGCTGACGCGATTATATGCCTCTTTTCCCCATGCGCAAAACAACTTCACCCTCTCCACCTCCACCCGGTGTGCGCCAGTTGCACATTGACGACTCGCATGCGGGTCAACGTGTCGATAACTTCCTGCTTCATGTTTGCAAAGGGGTTCCAAAAAGCCACATCTATAAGGCAATTCGCAGCGGGCAGGTACGGGTGAACAAGGGGCGCGTCGCCGCCGAATATCGCCTTGAAGCGGGTGATGTCGTGCGTGTGCCCCCCATGCGCCTGCCTGCCCCTGATGCGCCACGTGTCGTTCCCGCAGGCAGTTTTCCTGTCATCTATGAAGATGAGCACTTGTTGGTCATCAACAAACCGGCCGGTGTTGCCGTGCACGGTGGCAGCGGGGTTTCTTTCGGGGTCATCGAGCAGTTGCGTGCCGCACGGCCCGAAGCCCGTTTTCTTGAGCTGGCGCATCGTCTTGATCGTGAAACTTCCGGGTTGCTCATGGTTGCGAAAACACGTAAAGCGCTGGTGGCTTTGCACGACATGCTGCGCGAGGGCAGGGGGCGCAAGCACTACCTGGCCCTGGTCGTGGGCGATTGGGTCAACGAGCGGCAGCATCTGCGTCAACCCTTGCTGAAGTGGCTAACTGCTTCCGGCGAGCGTCGGGTCAAGGTCGATCCCTCAGGCAAGCCGGCGCATACACTCATTACGCTCAAAAAACGCTTTAAACGTTACAGTTTGTTAGGTGCGGAACTTTTTACTGGTCGAACCCATCAAATCAGGGTTCATCTGGCATCCAGTGGTTTTCCGATTGCGGGCGACGAAAAGTACGGCCCTGATGCTGTCCGCGAGTCGCTCTCGCGTCAGGGCTTCAATCGCATGTTTTTGCATGCGCACCGTCTTGTCATTCCACATCCTGTCACGCAGGAGCCGCTCGATCTCGTGGCTGAGCTGCCTGTGGCCTGTATGAACCTGATTGATTCTTTGGAGCATTTGTTGTGAAACGCTATGCCGCAGTGGTTTTTGATTGGGATGGAACTGTCATGGATTCCACGCATTCAATTGTTTCTGCCATTCAAGGAGCCTGCCGCGATCTCGGTCTGCCGGTGCCTGCCGCCCGTGAGGCAAGCTGGGTTATTGGTTTGTCGCTTGAAAGTGCACTGTACCGCTGTGCCCCCGATTTGACCGCAGAACAGTATCCCCGGTTCATCGAGCGCTATCGCCATCATTTTTTAGCGCGTGACCCGGAAATCCGGCTCTTTGAGGGCATAACTGATGTATTTTCCTCGTTGCGCCAGCGTGAGATTCTGTTGGGGGTTGCCACCGGTAAAAGCCGGCTTGGTCTTGATCGGGCATTGCGTGCGAAAAGTCTGGAACAGGTTTTTCATGCCACGCGCTGTGCTGATGAAACCCGTGGCAAGCCGCATCCTGCCATGTTGCTTGAAATCATGAGCGAACTCCGGCTGGAGCCGGAGCAGGTGCTGATGATTGGTGACACGACGCACGATATCCACATGGCGACGGCCGCCGGTGTTGACAGCATGGCGGTCACCTACGGTGCGCACGACAAGCAAACGTTACTCGAATCCGAGCCCACGGTCATGGTTTCCAGTGTGCGTGACATGCAGCATTGGTTGCTCGATCGCGTTGCCTGATTCGCAACTTCCCATTCATCAATGTCTTCACAAGAGGCACCAACCCATGTCCAAGCTGAATTTACCCCCTGTCCCTTCGTCTGAAATCACCCCGCGTGATGTCTGGCAGGGCCGTCGTCGCTGGCTCAAGACGGCTGCTTTGGGCTCACTGGCTGTCGGGGCCGGTGGCGTCTCATCTGCCTGGGCGGCTGGTGCTGATGCGGCCACGCTTAACGTGACCGCCAACCAGAAATTTGCGCTCGATGAGCCCGTCACAGATCGTAAGCTGGTTACTACGTACAATAATTTCTACGAATTTGGTACCGACAAAGGTGATCCTGCCCGCAACGCCGGCCGCCTTCAGACGCGTCCCTGGACAGTCACCATCGAGGGCGAGGTGCTCAAGCCTCGCACATTCGATATCGATGACCTTCTGAAGCTGGCGCCGCTCGAGGAGCGTGTGTATCGCATGCGCTGTGTCGAGGGGTGGTCCATGGTGATTCCCTGGAACGGTTATTCACTTTCCACCCTGCTCAGCCAGGTCCAACCGACCGGTAATGCGCGTTTTGTCGAATTTGTCACAGCTGTGCAACCCGACAACATGCCGGGTGTGCGCTCGCGCATCATCGACTGGCCCTACCGGGAAGGGTTGCGTATTGATGAGGCCATGCACCCTCTGACAATGCTGGTCATGGGTATTTATGGCGAAGTGCTTCCCAATCAGAATGGTGCGCCTGTGCGTTTGGCGGTGCCCTGGAAGTATGGTTTCAAGTCGGCCAAATCCATCGTCACAATTCGCCTTCTTGAAAAGCAGCCCGTCAGTAGCTGGGAACGCATTCAGCCGCAGGAGTACGGTTTTTACGCCAATGTGAATCCCACTGTGTCCCATCCACGCTGGTCCCAGGCGACCGAGCGTCGTATTGGCGCGGGTTTTCTGGCGCCTCGCCGGGATACACTGATGTTCAATGGGTATGCGGATCAGGTTGCATCGTTGTATGAAGGCATGGATTTACGGCGCTATTACTGATCATGACTACGTCTTCGCCGCCTCTCGCTCTCTGGACGCAACGTCAGATCAGTCGTTTCAAGCCGCTTCTGTTTCTGGTGTGTCTGTTGCCCTTCATTCGTTGGTGGATTCTCGGGTTCCAGGATGCTCTGGGTGCCAACCCGGCCGAATATCTCACGCGTTCCAGTGGCTACTGGGCGCTGGTCGGTTTAATGATGGCCTTAGCCGTCACACCGTTGCGACGGTTCATCGGGCAGCCGGCGCTGGTGTCGCTGCGTCGTATGCTGGGGCTGTTCGCCTGGTTTTATGCGGCCTTGCACGTTACGGGCTGGGCGCTTTGGGAAGCGGGTTTTTCACCCGCTCTCATGTTGGATGACATCGTGCAGCGCACCTTTGTCACGCTTGGGGTCATTGCTTTTCTGCCCATGACGCTTCTGGCGATTACATCGACGCGTGGCTGGATTCGACGTTTAAAGCAGCGCTGGCAGCAGTTGCACCGTGTTGTTTATGCCGTTGGCATCCTGGTTGTCTGGCATTTCTGGCTGGTTCGTGACGGCAAGAATGATACCTTTGAGCCCTGGGTGTTTGCGGCTTTGCTTGTTGTGTTGCTGGGTGCGCGTTTGGTGCATGCGCTCAAGACAAGGCCTTCAGTCTCGCCAGCGTCTGCGCATCGGGCGTGCCATCACACCGCTGTGGCCGGTAGTGCATCTGAAACGCGCGGATGACATTTCGGGTTTCGGTGTCAAGCAGCCCTGAGCGGGGTGTTGTGTAGCCGACCCGTTGCAGTTCCTGTTGTATCAAGGGCGTCTCGGGTAGCCCGGTTTCATTGAAGTGCTGTTCAAGCACTGCCGCGCGTTCCGGGTCAAACCAGCGGCCTATACCTTGTTGCGCCAGTTGTTCCCACGGAAACGCCGGTCCCGGGTCTTGTTTGCGCTGCGGTGCAATATCACTGTGACCCACGATGTTGTGTGCTTTTACGTTGTGGCGTTGTGCGATGTCATGTATCAATGCTGCAAGCAGTGTGATCTGGTCGCGTGGGTAGGGGTCCCAGTCGCCGTTTTCGCGAGGCCCCTGATTCACGATCTCGATGCCGATCGAGGCGCTGTTCAGGAAGGTGCGGCCATACCACATGCTTTCCCCGGCGTGCCAGGCCCTGCGGTTCTCGTCAACCAGTTGCAGTATGCGCGCCACTGGCTTGCGGGTGATGAGGTAGTGACTTGAGACCCGTTCTTTGGTCAGTGTGTGCAGCGAGGCTTCATCGGGCAGTGCGGTGTAATGGATCACAATGAACTGAACGCGACTGTCCTGCCCGGTGGCGTGCATGCTGCGATCAATGCTCAACTTTGTTTCGCGCAGACTCGAACAGCCGGTCAATCCCAGGCCGAGCAGTAATCCCACGACAGAGCGTCGCGTGCAGTTGTGGTCTGGTGTCATGTGGTTTGCAATGTGTTCCGGGCTCAGCTTTGGGCCAGAAAAAGGAAAACGGCGGGTTTGCGGTTCAGGTCGGGTTTGGGCTGCGTTTTCCAGTGTGCAATGTCGTGTGTCTGGATCCATTCTTCGGGGGCGGTCAATGATCGTGCAACGCAAAGCCGTGTGGTTCCTTTCAGGCTTTGCAACAGGGTTTCGAACATGGCTTCGTTCCGGTATGGGGTTTCGATCAGTATTTGTGTCTGCTGCCCCTTCAGCGAGGCTTGTTCCCAGGCTCGTAATTGTTTGGCGCGTTCGGCCGGGTTTACGGGGGCGTACCCGTGAAAGGTAAAGCGTTGCCCGTCCAGCCCGCTGGCCATGAGGCTGAGCAGGATCGAGGAAGGCCCTACCCAGGGTTTGACCGTCAGACCCATGGTGTGGGCCTGGGCAACAACGCGCGCGCCAGGGTCTGCCACCGCAGGGCAGCCGGCCTCTGAAACCACGCCAATGTCAAGGCCCTGGCGCACGCTGCCGAGCCAGTTCCTGATTTCGCCTGCCGTGGTTTTTTCGGTCAGTGTGTGGATGGTGATTTCCTGCAGGGGGCGCACGGCCTCGATCAGTTTCAGGAAAGCGCGTGCGCTTTTGGCGTTTTCTGCAATGTACACGGATACGTGACGCGCGCATTGGCGTGTTTCTTCGGGTAGCCAGGCGCTGGTCGGGGCGTCGCTCAGGCCAACGGGAATCAGGTGTACGGTGCCTGTCGTGTTTTGTGTCATGGTGTTGCCTGTATGAGGGGGTTGATGCCTGTCGAGCGCAGCATTTTTCCCAGCGCGATCAGGGGGAGTCCGATAATTGCTGTCGGATCATCGGACTGCATGCTTTCCATCAGCAGAATACCGAGTCCTTCAGCTTTGGCGCTGCCGGCGGTGTCAAACGGGGTGTCGCGTGCAAGGTAGGCGTCAATTTCCTTGTCAGACAGGTGTCTGAAGCGGCACAAGGTGGTGATGTCATCGACCAGTGTCTGACGCGCGGTGTGTACGCACAGGCCGCTGTGGAATGTGACGGTCTTGCCGCTCAGAAATCGAAGCTGTTCGCGGGCCTTGTCGATGGTGCCGGGTTTGCCAATGTGGATTCCGTTGCAGGATGCCACCTGGTCGGATCCAATGATCAGGTCATCCGGATGGCGCAGCGCCACGGCTTGCGCTTTCTGCATCGATAGTCGCAGCGCCGTCTGGTGTGCCGATTCGTCTGGCCATGCCGTTTCGTCGATGTTCGGGGAGACCGTGCTGAAAGGCAGTTGCAGGCGTTCCAGCATGCTGCGCCGATAAGGGGAACTTGATGCGAGAATGATACGCATGAAAAACACACAATGAATTTGTTTGACCTGGGCTGGTCTGGCACGGTATTATCTAATGTTTTCCGGATTACCGAAAGTGATCGCAAGATGTGGTCGCGAAAGGTAATTGCGGTTTGTGTTGAAAGTGTGCATGCAGGGGTTGCAGAAATTGTGCGTGCCGGTGTGTTCACTTCAAGCCTTCATAGGTGCGGGTGTCATGGTGCTTGATATTTTCGATTTTGCGCGCCGTGGGGCTTTGCTCGAGGGGCAGACGGCGCTGGCCGATTTTGCGCGTTTGCTTGATGGTTTGCCTGAACAGAATTCCAGGGCGCAGGTCGATTGGCGTGTGTCCGGTTCGGTAAATGGTCAGGGGCAAATGTTCCTGCATGTTCAGGCTGCGGCGTGTCCAGACCTTGTGTGTCAACGTTGCCTCGGTCCTGTTGCCTGGCCTGTGCGTGTTGATGCCCGGGTACAACTTGAAGTATCTGAAAGTCAACTCGATACCGATGATGGCACCGACGACAGCCCTGAGCGCATACTTGGAAGTACCCGTTTCGATCTCGTTTCGCTGGTCGAAGACGAACTGATCCTTGAGTTGCCTTATGTGCCCCGGCATGAACAGTGTCCGGAACATCACGAATCGCAGGATGCTTCGGCGGAAGGCTCATCAAGCGGAAAGCCCTCACCCTTTGCGGTGCTGGATCAACTTCGCACCAAATGAGCTTCATGCCAGTGTGTGTCATTTAGTTTTTTTGTCGTAATTAACCAATGCAGGGCTCGCGTAGTACACTAGCGACCCTTTACCAGGAGTCATCATGGCTGTTCAGCAAAACAAAAAGAGCCCTTCGAAGCGCGGCATGCACCGTTCGCACGACTTTCTCACTACGCCTCCTACGGCTGTCGAGCCTACAACCGGTGAATTGCACCTGCGTCACCACATCAGCCCCAACGGTTTCTACCGTGGCCGTAAAGTTCTGAAGACCAAGAACGACGAATAATTCCGTGCGTCTCCGGTGCTGTGTCAACAGCGCAGCATCCACGCCTGATGTCTAAACTACCTGTTCGCATTGCCATTGACTGCATGGGCGGAGACCACGGTCTTCCGGTCACCCTTCCTGCGGCACATGATTTCGCGCGTCGACATCCGGGTGTCAGGCTGTTGCTTGCCGGCAACGAGCAAGCGATCAGGGCTGCCCTGGTGCAGCACAACACACTCGGCGACGACTGGTACGAGATCCTGCCCGCTTCCGAGGTCGTCCTCATGGATGACCCCGTTGAAGTCGCCTTGCGTCGTAAAAAAGATTCTTCCATGCGCGTTGCTGTGCAAGCCGTCAAAGATGCCCGGGCAGACGCCTGCATCTCTGCTGGCAACACAGGCGCCTGGATGGCCATTTCCCGCTATGTGCTGAAAACACTGGAGGGTATCGACAGGCCAGCGATTGCAACCTCCATTCCGAACCAGACGGGCGGGGCAACCACCATGCTTGATCTCGGTGCCAACGTCGACTGCACGGCTGAACATCTTCTGCAATTTGCCATCATGGGTTCGGCGCTGGCGTCTGCAGTCGACAAGCGTCCCAATCCCACGGTGGGCCTGCTCAATATTGGCCAGGAAGTCATCAAAGGCAACGAGACTGTCAAGCGTGCAGCAGAGCTGTTGCGTGCCAGTGCCCTGAATTTCTATGGCAATGTTGAAGGCGATGACATCTGCAAGGGTACGGTCGATGTCATCGTATGCGACGGTTTTGTCGGTAATGTCGTGTTGAAGTCCATGGAAGGTCTTGCCAAAATGGTCGCAGGCATGCTCAAGGCTGAATTTCGTCGCGATTTTCTGTCCATGGCGGCCGGTGCGGTTGCCAGTCCCGTTTTGCATCGCCTGCGCGATCGGGTCGACAACCGTCGTTACAACGGCGCCGCATTATTGGGTTTGCGCGGCATCGTCATCAAAAGCCATGGATCAGCCGATGCCTATGCTTTCGGGTGCGCATTGCAGCGTGCCCACGAAGCTGTTCA